>NZ_SZVX01000008.1:0-212726 GCF_007210685.1 Dickeya sp. ws52 | reverse complement strand
AATGTGGCCGCGGGTCGCATATATTATGCTTTCCCGAAAAGAAGTCAAGCGATATGCGCCTGATTTCTTACTGAAACTGCTCTGGCGTTTCGCCGTTGCCGTGTCAGTGGAGGCGCATTATAGGGACTTCTTCGTCGCTGACAAGCACTAATTTCAAAAAACTTATCGAATGCCTCTTTTTTCACCATTGCGGGGTGAAACCTTATTACACCGTCTTTTTCTGGGTAAGTTGACCAAACGATTGAGCGAAACGCGCTACCTGTTCCCAATCGGTATACTCAATCTCTTTGGTACTGTCAGTCTCGCCGCCGGTCATATGCATAATCAATTGAATCATCACGCGGTCAAACCAGCGGTAACGCGGATAACGCAATGCGCCAGCAAAGACAGCCCCCAGATCCGGCTGCCAGGGCGAGCGCAACAAAAACTTACGTGTATAGGCATTGGTTTGCAGCGAACGTTTCTCCGGTTTACGGGCGGTCAAGTTGACAGAGAAAAAGGCGCTGGGTTTTTGTTGCAGTAAAACGAGATGCTGACGGATAAATTTTTCCAACGCCGGATGAAAACGCCCGTAGCGCACTGATGCGCCAATCATCACCTTGTCATACTTGTCGAAGTCAATCTCATGAGCACTCAGAATATTGACGACATCACACTCCAGGGTTCCTTTCAGGTTATTAGCGATATAAGACGCTATCGCCCGCGTTTGACCATCCCGACTGGAAAACAATATTAATGCCTTCATAGCATGTTTCCTTTATATCCGTTATTCCCGCCAAAAAGTGGGAGTAAAGAGTACCAGCATGGTGAATACCTCCAGACGACCAAATAGCATGGTGACAATCAAAATCCATTTGGCGGTGTCATTCATGGAGGTGAAATTATCGGCCACCGTTCCAAGCCCCGGCCCGAGATTGTTCAGCGTGGCGGCTACCGCTGCAAAAGCGGAGAAATTATCTACCCCCGTCGCAATCACCGCCAACATACTCACGATAAACACCAGTGCATAAGCCGAGAAAAACCCCCACACGGCTTCCAGTATCCGCTCCGGCAACGCACGTTGACCAAGCTTAATGGTATATACCGCATTCGGATGAACCAATCGCTTCAGTTCACGAGATCCCTGTAAGAACAGTAACAGGATACGAATCACTTTCAGGCCGCCGCCGGTCGAACCAGCGCAACCACCAATAAACGCGGAACACAGCAGCAATACCGGCAAAAACAGCGGCCATGAAGCAATGCTATCCGTGGTAAAACCGGCGGTAGTCGCCATTGAAACCACCTGAAAGAACGCCTGATTCAGGGTTTCCATACCATTCTTGTACACACCGTGCCCCCACAAAACGAGGGTGCAAATCACAACCAGCGACATCTGAACAAAAATGAACATACGGAATTCTGGGTCACGCCAATAAACACGCAGACTGCGCCCACTCAGAACGGAAAAATGCAAACCAAAATTACAGCCGGAAATCAGCAGAAACACCGCGATAATGGTATTGATGGTAGGGCTGTTGAAATAACCGATGCTGGCATCATGGGTAGAAAATCCACCGATGGCGATGGTAGAAAAACTATGGCTGATGGCATCAAACACCGACATACCCGCCAACCATAGCGAAAACGCGCAGATAACAGTCAGCAATACGTAAATCAACCACAGTGTTTTGGCTGTTTCCGCGATACGGGGCCGCATTTTATTATCCTTCAGCGGCCCAGGCATTTCAGCGCGATAGAGCTGCATCCCGCCGACGCCCAGAATCGGCAGAATGGCCACCGCCAGCACGATGATCCCCATGCCGCCCATCCATTGCAGCATTTGCCGGTAAAATAGAATGGCTTTCGGCAGTGAATCCAACCCGACCAGCGTGGTCGCACCGGTTGTCGTCAGGCCGGAAAAAGACTCAAAGAAGGCATCCGTCACCGACAAGCTGGGGCGCTCGGCAAACAGAAAAGGCAACGCCCCGACGCTCCCCAACACCGTCCAGAACAACACCACGATCAGAAAACCCTCACGGGCTTTCAGTTCATGGCGATGCTTGCGGTTAGGCAGCCACAGCAGCAGCCCCATCACCAACGCGACGATAAACGTCTGAATAAATGCCCGACCGGCGCCGTCACGATAAATCAAGGCCACCATGCCGGGAATGAACATGGTGCCGGAAAACAGGATGACCAGCAGTCCGACAATGCGGGTTATGGCACGCAAGTGCATCAGGGAGCCTTCCTTAAACGGTTCAAGATTACGCGCTGGATTATTGTGAAATTGGCTGCAAATGCAACGCGCCGCGGCTAATATCGCGCAGCCGTCGCGTCGCGTCGTCCACGGCCGTGACCGGAAGCGCCAGTTGAAGCGAGACATCGCCGGCGTACTCGGTTGAGACTACCTGCCCTTGTAACGCCAAGACGACGGCCTCCACCTGCGGCAACAACGCATAATCGCACTGCAATCGATACATTCGATACATCACTTTCTGCTGCAACGACAGTTGCTTCAGGGCTTGTTGCACGCCACCGCCATAGGCTTTGACCAGCCCGCCGGTCCCCAGCCTGACGCCGCCATAATAACGCACCACCACCGCCGCCACTTCGCCGATGCCGCTGCCCATCAATTGAGCCAGCATCGGTTTGCCCGCGGTTCCCGAGGGTTCTCCGTCATCGGAAAACCCGAGCTGTTGCGAATCATCCGGCGCGCCCGCGACATACGCCCAGCAATGGTGCGCCGCCGAGGGATGCTGCTCGCGAGCCTGCTGAATTACGCCACGAGCCGCGTCCACCCCGCAAGCCGGAGCGAGCAGGGTGATGAAGCGACTCTTTTTAATCTCTTCCTGAACGCTGACAGACGCAGCAGGGACCGGATAGGACTGCATCAGGCCAGATCAAGCGCGCGGGTCAGGTTTTCGATGCGTTTGTCATGAACCACGATATTGTCTTCAATACGAATACCGCCGAACGGACGCAACGCATCCAGCTTCTGCCAGTTGAAATGCTGACGTAGCTCGCCCTGACGCCAGGGCTCAAGCAACGAATCGATGAAATAGATACCCGGTTCGATAGTCAGCACCATGCGCGGCTCCAGAATCCGGGTACAGCGCAGGTAGGGATGGGCTGATGGCGCAGGCAGCGTCGTGCCGGCGTCGTCCTGCATAAATCCGCCGACGTCATGCACCTGCAAGCCAAGCGGATGGCCCAGACCGTGCGGCAGGAACGGCGACGTCACGCCCTGCTCTACCATCGCTTCTTCACTCAGCCCGGTCACCAGTTGATGACGTTTAAGTAGCGCCGCCACCCGGCGATGCATCTGCAAATGGTAGTCGGTATAGCGCACGCCGGCTTTCATCGTATCGATCAGCGCCAGTTGCTCGCGGTTCAGGTCTTTTACCAACGCAGCATAATCATTGTCATGCTGCGCGGCATAAGTGCGGGTAATGTCCGCCGCATAGCCGTTATATTCTGCGCCGGCATCCAGCAGGAAACTGCGCATTTCCGCCGGAACCCGGTGTTCGAGCTGAGTATAATGCAGCACCGCCGCGTGCTCGTTGAGAGCGACGATATTGCCATAAGGTACATCGGTATCACGGTGACCGGTGGCGGTCAGGTACGCCAGATTGATGTCAAATTCGCTCATGCCGGACTGGAACGCTTCGTATGCGGCGTGGTGGCCGACCACCGCCGTTTTCTGCGCTTCGCGCATACAAGCCAGTTCATAATCCGTTTTGTAGGCACGGTAGTAATGCAGATAATCCAGCACGCCTTTCGGGTTGATGTGTTCCGGCGCCACGCCCAGATTCAACGCCCGTTGCGGCGCAGAACCGATATAAGCGACGCGCTGGCGTTGAACCGGCAATTGTTGGCCGATGTCGTCGGCCTTGCGCAGTACCTGAATGTCCAACGAGGTGGTCCAAAAACTATCCGGCACCGGCGCCACGTTATGCCAGTAATCAACGGGGGAGTAGAACCACAGCCTCGGCGTGTTGACCCCATCCACCCACAGCCAGCAGTTCGGCACTTGCGTCACCGGCAGCCAGGCTTTGAACTGCGGGTTAACTTTGAACGGATAAGCATGATCATCCAGAAACGCCATCATCAACTCACCGGAGTGGATCAATAAGGCATCCAGATTATGTCGTGCCAGAACCGCCTGCGTGCGTTGCTGCAGAGTCGCCACATGTTGATGATACAAAGAAGTCAGCGTTTCCATCACAATCCCCATTGATAACAGACTGTTTCCCAGTGTAACACAGTGCCCTGATGACGGCAGCGTTGCTCACCTTGTGATCCTCCCGGCAAATCCCTCATGTGTTGTTTGCATTTCATTAACATCAAAACCACAATTTCTTACATCTGGTCATACCAGATTACGGATAACCGTGGAGAACACCATGATCTATCAAGGCGACACGCTGTACCTTAACTGGCTGGAAGACGGCATTGCCGAACTGGTTTTTGCCGCGCCCGGCAGCGTCAATAAGCTGGATACCCGCACCGTAGCCAGTCTTGGCGAAGCCCTGAATCACCTGACGAACCAACCCTCACTCCGCGCGCTGCTACTGCGCTCGGATAAACCCGCCTTCATTGCCGGAGCGGACATCACCGAATTCCTGTCGTTGTTTGCCGCCCCGCCGGAAGCGTTGCATCAGTGGCTGACCGAAGCCAACGCCATTTTCAGCCGACTGGAGGATTTGCCGGTGCCGACGTTATCCGCCATCAACGGCTATGCGCTGGGCGGAGGATGCGAATGCGTGCTGGCGACCGATTTTCGTCTTGCAACGCCTGATGCGCGCATCGGCCTGCCGGAAGTCAAACTGGGTATCATGCCGGGGTTTGGCGGTACGGTCCGATTGCCGCGGCTGCTGGGCGCGGACGGCGCGCTGGAAATCATCACTGCGGGTAAAGACCTGTCTGCCGGCGAGGCGCTGAAAGCCGGGCTGGTGGATGCGATAACAGATAGCGACAAGCTGCTGTCTGCCGCCCTGCATATGTTGCGTCTGGCGGCAGAGGATAAACTGGATTGGCGTACCCGTCGCCGTCAGAAACAATCGCCGCTACGGCTTAACCGTATCGAAGCCACCATGAGTTTTGCTACCGCCAACGCGCTGGTGCAACAAGCTGCAGGCCGCCACTACCCCGCACCGATGATGGCGCTCAAAACCATCGAAGCCGCCGCCGGATTACAGCGAGACGCCGCACTGAAGCTCGAAACCGATAATTTCGTCGCGCTGACTCAAACCACCGCGGCATACGCGTTGGTCGGTGTATTCCTTAATGAGCAGGCGGTAAAAAGCACCGCTAAAAAATGGGCTGCCGATGCCTCACCGCCGACTCGCGTTGCCGTACTGGGCGCCGGGATCATGGGCGGCGGCATTGCCTGCCAGTCGGCACGCAAAGGGGTGCCGGTGTGGATGAAAGATATCAGTGAAAAAGCGCTGACACTGGGGATGGAGGAAGCGGCCAAGCTGCTTAACGCGCAGTTGGAACGCGGCAAACTGGACGCCATGAGCATGGCGGGGGTGCTGGCCCGTATTCACCCGACACTCAATAACAACGGGCTTGAACAAGCTGACCTGATTATCGAAGCCGTAGTGGAAAACCCACAGGTAAAAGCCAGGGTGCTGGCAGATATCGAAGCCTATGTCAGCGAACAAACGTTGATTGTTTCCAATACGTCGACGATTCCCATCGGGCAATTAGCCGCTTCATTGCAGCGGCCGCAAAATTTCTGCGGGATGCACTTTTTCAACCCGGTACATCGTATGCCGCTGGTTGAAGTGATACGAGGCCCAAAGACCGATGAGAAAACGCTGGCCCGCGTAGTGGCCTACGCCAGCAAGATCGGCAAAACCCCGATCGTGGTGAACGACTGCCCAGGATTCTTCGTCAACCGCGTGCTGTTTCCCTACATTGCCGCCTTCAACCTGCTGATGCGCGACGGCGCGGATTTCCGCGATGTGGACGCGGTGATGGAGAAACAGTTCGGTTGGCCGATGGGGCCGGCTTACCTGTTGGACGTAGTCGGGCTGGATACCGCTCACCACGCGCAGGCGGTGATGTCTGCTGGCTTTCCGCAGCGTATGGCGAAAACCTATCGCGACGCGGTCGATGTGCTGGTGGAGCATCAGCGTTTCGGTCAGAAGAGCGGCGCAGGTTTCTACCGCTACTGTCCGGATGCCAAAGGCAAACCACGCCGCGAACAGGACGAGCAGACCGACATCTTGCTGGATGCAGTCTGCGAGCCGAAGCGAACCTTCAGTGCACAAGAGATTATCCATCGCCTGATGGTGCCGATGCTCAACGAAGTCGCGCGTTGTCTGGAAGAAGGTATCGTCGCCACCCCGGCGGAAGCCGACATGGCGCTGCTTTACGGCCTGGGTTTCCCGCCATTCCACGGCGGCGCCTGCCGTTACCTGGATACGCTGGGCAGCCGGCACTATGTCGACATCGCCCGGTCGCTGGCATCACTGGGGCCGCTTTACACCATACCGGAAAGCCTGTTGCAGATGGCGCAACGCCAACAGCGTTATTACCCGGCGGTTGAACCTCACAGCAACCTTTCTCTTCATCAACCGGCATAAGGACGCACGACGATGGAAAACGCAGTAATTGTTGATGCGGTGCGCACCCCGATGGGGCGATCCAAAGGCGGTGCGTTTCGTCAGGTCCGGGCGGAAACCCTGTCCGCTCATCTGATGCGCAGCCTGCTGAGCCGTAATCCGGCGCTGGAAGCGGACAAGATTGACGACATCTACTGGGGTTGCGTGCAACAAACGTTAGAGCAAGGCTTTAACGTGGCGCGCAACGCGGCATTGCTGGCGGAAATCCCCCATTCGGTGCCGGCGGTGACGGTCAACCGCCTGTGCGGTTCATCCATGCAAGCGTTACACGACGCGGCGCGCGCCATTATGGTGGGTGATGCCGACGTTTGTCTGGTCGGCGGCGTCGAACACATGGGACATGTGCCGATGACCCACGGCGTCGATTTTCACCCTGGACTCGGCAAGAGCATTGCCAAAGCGGCGGCGATGATGGGGCTGACGGCGGAACTGCTGGCGCGCCAACACCACATCAGCCGCGAAATGCAGGACGCGTTCGCCGTCCGCTCACACCAGCGTGCCTGGGCTGCGACCCAGTCCGGCGCCTTTCGCCGCGAAATTATCCCCACTACCGGTCATAACGCCGACGGCGCACTGCAACCGTTTGACTACGACGAAGTCGTCAGAGCGGAAACCAGTATCGATGCGCTGGCAGCGCTGCGCCCGGCATTTGACCCGGTCAATGGCACAGTCACCGCCGGCAGTTCATCAGCGCTGTCGGATGGCGCGGCAGCACTGCTGGTAATGAGCGAATCCCGCGCACTGGCGCTAGGGTTGACGCCACGGGTACGTCTCCGTGCGACGGCGGTCGTCGGGTGCGACCCATCCGTGATGGGATACGGCCCGGTGCCCGCTACCCAGAAAGCGTTACAGCGGGCCGGGCTCTCACTGAGCGATATCGGTCTGTTTGAACTGAATGAGGCGTTTGCCGCCCAAACGCTGCCCTGTCTCAAAGCGCTCGGGCTACTGGAAAGCATGGACGACAAGGTTAACCTGAACGGCGGCGCCATTGCGCTTGGTCACCCGCTGGGATGTTCCGGCGCACGCATCATCACCACACTCATCAATTTGATGGAACAGCGGAATGTGGAATTCGGCGTGGCGACCATGTGTATCGGTTTAGGTCAGGGCATCGCAACGGTGCTGGAACGGGTATAACCTCCACCCGCCGGTGCCATCGTACCGGCGGGGTCAACACCCGCGTCAGGAAACCCGCTCCCGATGGCGTGAAGAAAGCCACTCATACAACCCCATGCCCGCAAGCATGGAACCAAAGAACACCCAGCCTTTTACCGTGCCATACGACAGCAGCACCAGGGCCGGGCCGGGGCAAATACCGGCCATCCCCCAGCCGATGCCGAACAACAGGCTACCCACCACCAGCGGTTTATCGACTGCTTTTTTTAGCGGCAGGGAAAATGACGGCATACACAATGGCTTCGACATGTACTTGACCACGCGAAAGCCGATCATGCCGACGACCAGCGCGCCTCCCATCACCAGCGCCAGCGACGGGTCCCACTGCCGGGTAATATCCAGGAAACCCAGCACTTTCTGCGGGTTCGCCATACCGCTGATCAGCAGTCCGAGCCCAAAAACCAGCCCAGCCAGAAAAGAAAACAGGTTATTCATCGTCCGCTCCTTAACGTGCGTCATAACACCCTATTCAACGGAATGCGCCCAGCGCCCAGACGGTGACAAACGCCGCCCCCATGAACGTCAGCGTCGCCACCAACGATCGCAGCGACAAACGGGATAAGCCACACACACCATGTCCACTGGTGCAGCCCGCTCCATATCGAGTACCGACGCCCACCAATAGACCGGATACGACCAGCCAGAGCGTGGATGTTGATATCGTACTCTCCGGCAACGGTGCCGCCAGTTGGTAGAGCCAGGGCGCAGCGATCATTCCCAGCACAAACGCCAGCCGCCATCCTTTATCCGGCGACGAGCGGTTCAGTAGCCCACCGAGAATGCCGCTGATGCCGGCAACACGTCCGCAGAATACCGCCAGCATGACTACCGCAACGCCAATCACCAGACCGCCTGTCAGGCTCATCAGCGGCGTGAACGCCGCCATATCAATCTGCATAACCTCTACTCCCAATGATGTCAGGCCGTATACCAGCCAGCGCAATCCATACCGCACATTGCGCTGCGACGAACGTCACCAGCTCGCAGCACAACCGAGAGCCCTGTCGTGTGTTTATGCCGCGTTAGGGTAATCGGCGAGTTAGGGCAATCGGCGATGATGGTGCCTATCGCTTGTCGCCCACCCATTCAGGCTCAGGCATACAACCACTATGTGATACGCGGCTCCGCCGTACCAACCATCCCTCTCACAAAAAATAATATATTATTTAATATAATGAAAAATACAAGATTGTTACCAAACTTGTTACCAAACCCCATCACCGATCACACCATATATGACTTGATGAACGATCGGTTGTAGAAAACAGGCTGCTGAAAAACAACAAGGCCGGGTATCAACCCGGCCTCGAAAGCACAACGACGACAAAAATCAAATGAAAGAAAAAGCATCGCTGTACATATGCGCGCTCTGTGCACCACGTTCGTTGCAAAAACGCTCACGGGCAATTTTCGCCATCTCGAAACGGCCTGCGATATAAATGTCGTGCGACGCCAGCGAGCCGAAATCCTGGAGTACCGCACTCAATACGGTTCCGGAACGGCCATGCCACTGTTCATCCGGCTGTTCAACCACCGGGATCACCTTCAGGTTAGGGTGTGACTGCGCCAGAGCTTGCAACGCCCCCAGATCGTACAAGTGCCGCAACTCACGGCCCCCCCAATACACGGAAACCGGACGTTCCGGCTGGCTTGCCAGCACCGTCAGCAAAATAGAACGCACATAGGAGAACCCCGTGCCGCCCGCTATCAGAATCAACGGCCGATCGCTGTCTTCACGCAACCAGGCATCACCGTGGGGAATATCCACCACCAACGATTTTTCCTTCAAAATGCGATCCATCACCGCCATCGCATACAGGTTCATCTCAGACGCCCCGATATGCAATTCGATAGTCCCTTGTTCTGTCGGCGTTGAGGCCACGGAGAACGGGCGCTTGTCACGTTCGTCCATTACCACCATCAAATATTGCCCGGCACGAAAGGAAAAAGGTGCCGATGGCAATAAGCGCACCCGGTAAACCGTATCGGTGATAGCTTCCACCGACGTTACTGTACAGCTCAACGTTGTCATGCGATCCCTCTGTAGGGTCAAAGCAAAATGGAGAACAGCGTAAGCGCCGTCAGTGCGGCTTACCACTGTCATTCAATATGGCCAATTCGTCCCATATGGCGTCCACACGGGCGACAACCGACGGATCTTTGGTAATAGGGTGACCCCATTCACGCTGCGTTTCACCCGGCCATTTATTCGTTGCATCCAGCCCCATTTTGGAGCCAAGCCCGGAGACCGGTGAAGCAAAATCCAGATAATCAATCGGCGTATTTTCAACCAACAGCGTATCACGCGCCGGATCCATACGTGTGGTGATTGCCCAAATCACATCTTTCCAGTCGCGGGCATCAATATCGTCATCACAGACAATAACGAATTTGGTATACATGAACTGGCGTAAAAAAGACCAGACGCCCATCATCACCCGTTTGGCATGACCGGCATACTGTTTTTTCATAGTAACGACAGCCAGCCGGTAAGAACAGCCCTCCGGCGGCAGATAAAAGTCGACGATTTCCGGAAACTGCTTTTGCAGCAGCGGCACGAACACTTCATTCAGCGCCACGCCCAGAACGGCAGGCTCATCGGGCGGGCGACCGGTATAAGTGGAATGATAAATCGCGTCGCGCCGCTGGGTCACGTGAGTTACGGTAAACACCGGGAAATGGTCGACTTCATTGTAATAACCGGTGTGATCGCCATAAGGGCCTTCCGGCGCCGTTTCATCCACGTCGATATAGCCTTCCAGCACGATTTCGGCGCTGGCCGGTACGTCCAGATCGCAGGACAGGCATTTCACGACTTCGGTCTTGTGACCACGCAGTAACCCGGCAAAAGCATATTCAGATAACGTATCCGGCACCGGCGTCACCGCGCCCAGAATTGTAGCCGGATCTGCGCCCAACGCGACCGCCACCGGGAAACGCTCGCCGGGGCGTTGCTGACGCCACTCCTGAAAATCCAGCGCACCGCCGCGGTGTGACAACCAGCGCATAATCAGTTTGTTGCGGCCAATCAGTTGCTGACGGTAAATCCCCAGATTCTGGCGCTCTTTGAAAGGCCCGCGCGTTACCGTCAGTCCCCAGGTGACCAACGGCGCCACATCGCCCGGCCAGCAATGCATGATCGGAATTCGGCCCAGATCCACCTCATCGCCCTCCCATACCTGCTCCTGGCAGGGCGCGCTCGACAGCCGTTTGGTCGGCATGTTAAGCACCTGGCGAAATTTAGGTAGCTTATCCACCAGGTCACGAAAACCACGCGGCGGCTCCGGCTCTTTTAAAAATGCCAACAAGCGACCGACATCACGCAACGCGCCGACCTCTTCCTGCCCCATTCCCAGCGCCACGCGTTTAGGCGTACCGAACAGGTTGCACAACACCGGCATACCGTAACCTTTCGGATTTTCAAATAACAGCGCCGGGCCGCCGGCACGCAAGGTGCGATCGGCAATTTCGGTCATTTCCAGGTAGGGATCTATCGGCTGATGGATGCGTTTGAGTTCGCCTCTCGCCTCAAGCTGAGCGAGAAATTCACGTAAGTCACGGTATTTCATGCTGATCATCAGAAAGGTCAGTGGTGGCGGTATTATAAAGGCTATTGACCATGCTGTCGCTTACCGCCCGCGCGATTTCCGGCAAGTGCCTGAGCCGGCAACGTTCAACGCCGCCTATAATTTAGGAATTTATCCCAGAAATTTTATCCCGCAAGGGATAACGCTTTTGCTATCCTCTCCCGCGGATAAAGCCATAGAAAAGTGAAATTATGCGAGCCTGGTACTTACTTTATTGCAAGCGCGGCCAACTATTACGGGCCAAAGAACATCTGGAACGTCAGGACGTGGTCTGCCTGAGCCCGATGATTGCGCTGGAGAAAATCGTACGAGGGAAACGAACCGAGGTCAGTGAACCGTTGTTCCCCAATTACCTGTTCGTCGAGTTCGACCCGGAGCACATACATACCACCACCATCAGCGCCACTCGCGGCGTCAGTCATTTTGTCCGTTTCGGCAGCCTGCCGGCACTCGTCCCCCAGCAGGTGATTGACGATTTGCAGAACCATCAATGCACGCCTCACATCGCCCCTGAAACGCCGCAACCCGGCGATCACGTCACCATCACCGAAGGGGTGTTCAGCGGCCTTCAGGCCATTTATACCGAACCGGATGGCGAAGCGCGCTCCATGCTGTTGCTCAATCTGCTGAACAAACAGGTTCGGCAAAGCATCGACAACCGCCAGTTTCGAAAAGCGTAAACCGTCAGGGCTGCGCCCTGACGGTACAGCCATTAACGGCGCAGCGCTTCATCACGCAACCATTCGGCTACGCGTTTGGCGAAATAGGTCAACACCCCATCAGCGCCGGCACGTTTGAAACACAACAGCGACTCCATCACCAACGGCTGCTCCTGCAGCCAACCATTCTGGATCGCCGCCATCTGCATCGCGTACTCACCGGACACCTGATAAGCGAAAGTCGGTACGCCGAAGGTATCCTTCACCCGACGCACCACATCCAGATACGGCATCCCCGGTTTCACCATCACCATATCAGCCCCTTCCTGCAGGTCTTGTGCGATTTCCTGCAATGCCTCATTCGTATTGGCCGGATCCATCTGGTAATTTTTCTTGTTGCCGCCTTTCAGGTTGCCCGACGAGCCAAGCGCATCGCGGAACGGCCCGTAGTAGCAAGACGCGTACTTGGCGGAATACGCCATGATCTGGGTATTGACCAACCCCTGCTCTTCCAACCGCCCACGGATAGCGCCGACACGGCCATCCATCATATCGCTGGGTGCCACGATCTCCGCACCGGCTTGCGCGTGAGACAACGCCTGACGCACCAGAATCTCTTTGGTAATGTCATTGACCACGTAACCCTCTTCGTCGATTACGCCATCCTGACCGTGAGTGGTGTAAGGGTCCAACGCCACATCGGTCAACAGCCCCAGCTCCGGCACCGCATCTTTCAACGCGCGCACGGTACGCTGCACCAGCCCATCCGGGTTGTAGGCTTCTTCAGCCAGCAACGACTTTTTATCCGCTTCAATCACCGGGAACAGCGACAACACCGGAATGCCCAATTTGGCGATAACCTCCGCTTCGCGGACCAGTTCATCAATCGTCAGGCGATACACGCCCGGCATGGAGGGCACTTCCTGACGCCCCTGTTTGCCTTCCATGACAAACACCGGGTAGATGAGGTCGTTGACCGTGACCTGATGCTCCGCCACCAGACGACGGCTGAAATCATGACGGCGCAGACGGCGCAGGCGACGTCCAGGAAACGCACCGGGAAAAACATTACTCATCGTTATTCTCCTTTCTGGCCCGGACGGAAAATCCGACGGGCGTTTTCATCCACATTCCTGCCGAGCCATTGCGCATCCTGTTCGCGCCAATGCGCAACCTGGCGGACAATGTGCGGCAGAAAACAAGGTTCGTTACGGTGGGATGCAGGTTTAGGATGTAAATCCCGGGGTAAAAGATAGGGCGCATCGGTTTCCAACAGTAACCGATTGTCCGGGATCCGTGGCAGCAACGCGCGCAGCGCCAACCCACGACGTTCGTCACATACCCAGCCGGTAATGCCGATCATCAGCCCGGCACGCAGGCAATCATCCAGCTCGTCACCTGAACCGGTGAAACAGTGCAACACCGCCGCCGGCAGTTTATCGAGCCACGGCGTCAGCAGCGCCATAAAGCGTTCATGCGCATCGCGACAGTGCAAAAACACCGGTATCGCGCGTTCAGCGGCGATGGCTAACTGCGCGCTAAATGCCAGTTCCTGTTCTTCGGGGGTGGAAAAATTACGGTTGAAATCTAACCCGCATTCGCCAACCGCCAACACCTGATCACGTCCTGCCAGGTGATAAATCAATGCTGCGGCATCATCGTTCCAGCCGCTGGCGTCATGCGGATGCACACCGGCGGTTGACCAGCAATAATCGGGATACTGTGCCGCTATCCGGCAGGCTTGTTCACTCTCTTCGGCGTTGGTTCCCGTCAACAATAGCCCCGTTACGCCGGCCTGTCGGGCGCGTGCCACAACCTGCTCTCGGTCTGAACGGAACTGTGGGCTGGTGAGGTTAACGCCAATATCGAACATGAGCGGATATCCGGAAATTCGTCATGGTCATCCTGACGGACAACCCAAAAAACAACACCTCCCGAAAGAGGTGTCACAGTAAGAAGATCGCCGCTTACGGCGAGATGCTACTCAGGGAGACGGCGCAGATTCGTCTACGTCTTCTTGCTCTGGCTGGCGCCGCTTACCGACGTAGAATCTGGCGAAAAACACCCCGACTTCAAACAGCAAATACATCGGAATGGCCAGCAGCGTCTGGGAGAACACATCCGGCGGAGTCAGCAACATCCCCACCACGAACGCGCCCACCAGTACGTATGGCCGTTTCTGCTTCAGTTCTTCCGGCGTGACGACCCCACTCCAACACAGCAGCACAATCGCCACCGGTACTTCGAACGATACGCCGAACGCCATGAACAACGCCATCACAAAATCGAGATAGTTGTTGATGTCGGTGGCGATTAATACCCCTTTCGGCGCCGTCTGGGCAAAGAAACTGAACGCCAACGGAAAGACGACGAAATAGGCGAACGCCATCCCCATGTAGAACAGCAGGCTGCTGGACACCAGCAACGGCATCATCAGCCGCCGCTCATGTTTGTACAACGCCGGCGCCACAAACGCCCAAACCTGATACAGCACCAACGGCGCAGATAAAAACACCGACACGATCAGCGTCAGTTTAATGGGGGTGAAAAACGGCGAGGCCACATCGGTTGCAATCATGCTGGCCCCGGCTGGCAACTGTTTGATGAGCGGCGCGGAAACAATCTGATAGATGTCATTAGCGAAATAGACCAGTACCAGAAATACCACCAGCACGCTGATAATGCTATTCAACAACCGCTTACGCAGTTCGATCAGATGGCTGATCAGCGGTTGGGTTTGATCAACAGCCATAGGTTAACGATCACCAGAAGGTTGGGAAGGAGGAGCCGACGTGACCTGCTCAGGTTTGGCCTTGCTTTCGACATGGGCTGTACCGCCTAATACCGGATCGGCAGGCGCTGGCACGGTCTGGGCCGCCGTTTCGGTACGTGTGGCCGGCTCCGTAGCCGAAGCGGCGACAGCAGGGGAGGACGACACGGTCTTCCGCTCAACGTCCAGCACGCCATCATGCACGGCTTCAGGGTCGCCAAGCGGCACATGGCCCGGCGAATCACTGCCATCCAGCTTGATACTATGGGGGCGCTTCATCGCTTCGGCGGCCTCTTTCAGCTCATCCATCGACGCTTTAAGCTCTGGCGACAGATTTTGTAACTGGCTGGCCTGCTCTACTTTCTTCAGGCTGTCCTGCAATTCCTGCAGCTTCATCTCCTGCGCCAGTTCATTTTGCACCGTCGATGCCAATGAGCGCAGTGCCCGAATCCACCCCGCCACGGTTCTTACCGCTATCGGCAGACGCTCCGGCCCGAGTACGACCAGGCCAATCACCATCACCAATAGCAGTTCACTAAACCCGATATCAAACACCGGTTACACCTGCTCTTTATGCTGGCTTTTCTCTTCCGGACTGTTCTGCGGCTTCTGCTCCGAAATGGATTTGGTCGCAAAGTCAGCGTCCTGTTGTTTGTCGTTATTGGCAGCAGGCTGATCGTCGCTCATGGCTTTCTTAAAGCCTTTGATTGATGCGCCCAGGTCGGAACCCAGGGTTCTCAATTTATTGGTGCCAAACAACAACACCACGATCACTGCGATCACCAACAGATTCCAGATACTAATACCGCCCATACAGTGCTTACCTCTTTACTCAAAAGGAATTCATGTGACACGTTCATCAGGTGCCGCCAGGCGCCTGATGAGGCGCGGGTTCAACGGGTACAACTGCTCAACGAGTACAACGCCAGCCGATAATCCAGGCGACAAAGCCGGCGGCGATCAAACCCGCCGGTACGATATCGGCTTCGACCTGACTCACCAGCAGTATCGTCCCGCTCAGCAGCAACGTCGCCCCTATGCCCAGCAGATAACGAGCCTGACCATGACGGGTACGCTGTGTACGCAGTTCGCTGGTCAACAACTCCATGTTCTGCTTCAGCATCTTATGCTGACGTAAACCGTCGTAGAACAATTCGGGAATCTCAGGCAGTTTTTCCGCCCAAAACGGCGCTTTCTCTTTAAATGCTCGCAGCATGGCGGGCAAGCCGACCTGATCCTTCAGCCAGGTTTCCAGAAACGGCTTAGCCGTCTTCCACAAATCCAGCTGTGGGTAGAGCTGACGCCCCACTCCCTCAATGTACAGTAACGTCTTCTGGAGCAGCACCAATTGGGGCTGAACTTCCATATTGAAGCGACGCGCCGTATTAAAGAGGTTCAATAATACATGACCGAAAGAAATTTCTGCTAACGGCTTTTCAAATATTGGCTCACAGACCGTGCGGATAGCGAATTCGAACTCTTCTACATTGGTGTCGTGCGGCACCCAACCGGAGTCGACATGCAGTTCAGCAACGCGACGGTAGTCACGGTTGAAAAAGGCAATAAAGTTCTCCGCCAGATAGCGCTTATCGTCTTTATTCAGCGAGCCGACAATGCCGCAGTCAATACCGATGTATTGCGGGTCTTCCGGGTGATCATAACTGACGAAGATATTGCCGGGATGCATATCCGCATGGAAAAAGCTGTCGCGGAATACCTGGGTGAAAAAGACCTGTACGCCGCGTTCGGCCAACAGCGGCATATTAACGCCGTGCCGCTTCAACGCGTCCACATCCGACACCGGAATACCGTAAATACGCTCCATGACCAGTACCCGCTCATTGCAATAGTCGGAGTACACTTCCGGTACGTACAGCATCGAGCTGTTTTCAAAGTTTCGCCGCAACTGGATGGCGTTGGCCGCTTCACGCAGCAGGTTCAACTCATCCAGCAGTGTTTTTTCGTAGTCGCGCACCACTTCGCGCGGCCGCAGGCGGCGCCCATCCGGCAACAGAATCGGCAACCAGCCGGCCAGTCGATGCATCAGGCGCATATCCGCCTTGATCACCGGCAGTATGTCCGGACGAATGACCTTGATAACGATTTCTTTGCCGGTGGTTTTCAGCCTGGCGGTATGTACCTGAGCGATCGACGCCGATGCCAACGGCTTCGCGTCAAAATCATCAAACCAGGTTTCCAGCTTGCCACCCATCGACGTTTCAATCTGATGACGAGCCAGCTCACCATCGAAAGGTTCAACCTGATCCTGCAGCATTGCCAGTTGATCGGCGATAGCCGGGGGAAACAAGTCACGACGGGTGGACATCATCTGACCGAACTTGATCCACACCGGCCCCAGTTCCTGCAACGCCAATCGCAGACGCTCGCCCAACGGTTTGTCTTTGTGCCGATTCGGTAACCAGAACAATAAACAACGCCACAAACGTAACGGCATCGTCAGCGGTATTCGCGGAATCAGTTCATCCAGTCCGTAGCTCAGTAATACCCCGATAATTCGGTACAACCGCAAGAGTTCTCCTGGCGTCATGGCGATCCCTCCATTTTGGTCAGCCGGGCGGACAACGCCTCCACCGACTGCGCCAGCACATCCACCTCATCCGCAAACCAGAGTCCTTCCAGTTTACCGGGCGCCAGGCGCCACTCTTCGGTTATTGTTTCCGATAACGCCTGTTGCTGGCGGCACACAGAACGCATCAGCGTGCCGGCAACCTTGCCTGCCACCTGACTCACCCCCTCCGCCGCAACATCGCCCAACCAGGGAGATAACCATTCCGCCGGGTCAAATTCGGCCAGATCCAGCAAGGTGACAAACTGCTGTGCTACCTGAATATCCCCTTCCAGCACCAAATCGCCACTGCGCATCAGCGCAGACAATTGCTGCCGGTCGAGCAGTTTCATCAGTGCCGATAGGCGAGTCTGCAACAAACAATCTGGTTGTGCCGCCCACTGGCTCATGACATCAAGGCGGTATTCGGAAAAGATCAATACCAGCGGCGTATCCAGTTCCGCCACTTCAACTCGCAACGTTTTTCCGTGCAAACGCTGACGGGCGGCTTTCATGCTCCGGTCACGGAACAAAAGCTGGTTGAGCGCCGTTTCCAGTGCCGCCGTCAACACAGGCATTATCAACATGGGAGTATCCAACTCAGAATTTAAATCCGCGATGCAGCGCCACGATGCCGCTGGTCAGATTAAAGTAATCCACACTGTCAAAGCCGGCATCGTTCATCATCCCTTTTAATGTTTCCTGATCCGGATGCATACGGATGGACTCCGCCAGATAACGGTAACTACCGGCATCGCTGGCAACCATCTCGCCAATGCGTGGCAGCACATGGAAGGAATACGCGTCGTATACCTTGCTCAGCGCTTTCACGGTCGGCTTCGAGAATTCCAGCACCAGCAGGCGGCCACCGGGTTTCAGCACCCGATACATGGAGCGCAGCGCCCGCTCTTTTTCGGTGACGTTACGCAACCCAAACGAAATAGTAATGCAGTCGAAAAAATTCTCCGGAAACGGCAGGGCTTCGGCATTGGCCTGAACATAACTGATATTACCCACCACACCCAGGTTGCGCAGCTTCTCGCGTCCTACTTTCAACATCGACGCATTGATATCCGCCAGCACCACTTCGCCGTCATCGCCCACCAGACGAGAGAATTTGGCCGTAAGGTCGCCGGTGCCGCCGGCCAGGTCCAGCACACGCTGACCACGGCGCACACCGCTGCATTCGATGGTAAACCGCTTCCAGATACGGTGAATGCCAAATGACATCAGATCGTTCATCAAGTCATATTTAGCCGCCACAGAATGAAAAACATCCGCCACCATGGCTTCCTTATCATCTTTAGCTACCGTGCGAAAACCAAAATGTGTCGTATTATCCGAATCGTCTACCATGTTATCCGCCTGCTTTTTCAACTTCAGGATCGTGTTACCCATTAATGGGTAGCATTAATGGATAGAGAGTGTAACAGACGGCGCCTAAAAGCGACCGCCCTTCTTTTCACCCTGTGCACCGAACCTGATCAACATCATATCGCCGTGCCGTTCGGCACATCATCCATGCTATTCACGCCCTGTTCAGCCTCATCATCATGCGCATCCTGCGATAACGTGAGCCATTCATCGGGTGCCGCAGATTCATCCTGCATCATTGGTACGTTGACTGGCCGCTTAATCTCCACCCCCAACGCACGGAACCCTTCGGCCTGGCCTATCAGGTTGCCACGCCCGGACGCCAGTTTCTTCATCGCCTGACGGTAACCCGCCTGTGCCTTGTCCAATCCTTGCCCCAGCGACGCCATATCATCAACGAACAGACGCAGTTTGTCATAGAGCCGGGATGCCCGCTCCGCGATCAACTGCGCGTTGCGGCTTTGCTGCTCATAACGCCAGAGATTGTTAATCGTCCGTAACGCTACCAGTAAAGTCGTGGGGCTGACCAGCATAATATTGTGGCGTAATGCCTCGGTAATCAGATCAGGTTGACGATCGATAGCCACCAGGAACGCCGGTTCGACCGGAATAAACATCAGCACATAATCGAGAGAACGCAACCCCGGCAGTTGTTGGTAATCCTTGCTGCCCAGCAACCGCATATGATTGCGGATGGACAGCAGATGCTCGTTCAGCGCCACCGCGCGATCGGCCTCGTTAGCGCCGTTGAAATAACGCTCATAAGCCACCAGCGACATTTTGGCATCGATGACGACATCCTTGCCGTGCGGCAGCCGGACGATCACATCCGGTTGCAGACGGCTGTTGTTGCCGGTCTGGACGCTGACCTGAGTGTCATATTCGTGTCCTTCGCGCAGCCCGGAGCTTTCCAGCACCCGGCTCAGCACCACTTCCCCCCAGTTACCCTGGGTTTTGTTGTCGCCTTTTAACGCATTGGTGAGGTTGATGGCTTCCTGCGCCATTTGGGCGTTGAGTTGTTGCAGATTACGGATTTCATGCGCCAGCGTATGCCGTTCGCGAGATTCCGCCCCGAAGCTCTCCTGAACCTGGCGACGAAAACCATCCAATTGTTCCCGCAGCGGTGTCAGCAGCTTCTCCATACTCTGCTGGTTTTGCTGATCCACCTTATGCCCTGTCTGCTCAAAGATACGATTAGCGAGGTTTTCAAACTGGGTGGATAACCGCTGTTCGCTATTCATCAGCAACCGTTGCTTTTCTTCCGCCGCCAACCGGGTTTCTTCAAGGCGAATGGTCACTTCGCGCAGTTCTGCTTCCTGCGCACCGTTAGCTTCGCGCAACGCGCGCAGTTCCTGATTGAGCTGAGCGCACTCGTCCCGCAACTCCGCCAGTTGCCGCAACTTTTCTTCACCCGCCGCCAGTTGCGCGTGTAACGAACGCAACTCCTGCGTTTGCTGCTCCAACCGTTGTTGGTCTTGCTGCCGCGCCTGCTGGTTTTCGCTCAATTGCCGATGCGTCTGTT
The DNA here is from genome assembly GCF_007210685.1 of Dickeya sp. ws52. Classification (NCBI taxonomy): domain Bacteria; kingdom Pseudomonadati; phylum Pseudomonadota; class Gammaproteobacteria; order Enterobacterales; family Pectobacteriaceae; genus Dickeya; species Dickeya sp. ws52. Next base: position 192,458 of record NZ_SZVX01000008.1, on the reverse strand, counting down.
CAAGCGCCTGCTGCTGTAACTGAAATTCGGTGTCATGCCGCGCCAGGCGCTGCTGTTGCAGCAGGCTGGCGGCCAGCCAGCCCAGCAGCAAGCCGACCACGACACCGCCGACGCCATAAAATAAGGAGATCTCCACACCGCCTCCGGGTTATGCGTACCACTGCCCGCCAAGGTAGAATGAGGCTGTATATCTGTCCAGAGGTTATGCGAAAAATCAGCCGAAAAAGCCGCAGACAAACGGAAAAATGCGAGCCGACTTCAGAAAGCCGGTGACAGAAAAAACAAAACCGGCCCAGAGGGCCGGTTCAGAAACCGAGAATTAGGGATTAAGCCAGACGCTGCTTTGCGTCGGCGATGGCGCGCGCGACCTGCTCCGGCGATACCCCGCCCTGCGCGGCGCGTTTTTCCAGACAGGACTGCAACGACAGCACCGGGTACACATCGTCTTCAATCACCGCGCTGAACTGTTTAAGATCCGACAGCGACAAGGCTTCCAACGCTTTACCCTGACGAATGGCTTCCACCACCGCTTCACCGACGATATGGTGCGCTTCACGGAATGGCACACCTTTGGCGACCAGATAATCGGCCAGTTCGGTGGCGTTGGCATAGCCCTGCTGCGCCGCTTCCTGACAACGTGGACGTTTCACCTGGATGCCTTCCAGCACCAGCGCCGCCATCAGCAGGCAGTCGTGCCAGGTATCCAACGCATCGAACAGCCCTTCCTTGTCTTCCTGCATATCCTTGTTATAGGCCAGCGGCAGCCCTTTCAGCGTCACCAGCATACCAGCCAGCGCACCCTGCACCCGGCCGCACTTACCGCGGATCAGCTCCAGCGCGTCCGGGTTCTTTTTCTGCGGCATCAACGAAGAGCCGGAGGTCACGCGGTCAGACAGCTCGACAAACGCCGCTTCACCGCTGTTGAAGAAAATCAAATCTTCGGCGAAGCGCGACAGGTGCACCATGCCGATAGACGCGTCAGACAGCAGCTCCAGCACGTGATCGCGGTCAGAGACCGTATCCAGACTGTTGCGGGTAGCCGATGCAAAGCCCAGCCAACCGGCCAGTTGCTCGCGGTCAATCGGATAAGCGGTGCCTGCCAGCGCGCCGCACCCCAACGGGCTGACGTCCAGACGCTTGAGCGTATCCTCAAGACGGCTCTCATCACGCGCCAGCATTTCGTGATAAGCCAGGCACCAGTGGGCGAAGGTGACCGGCTGTGCACGTTGCAGATGGGTATAACCCGGCATCACCGCATCCTGAGTCGCTTCGGCGGTAGCCACCAACGCCGCGCGCAGATGACGAATCGCCTGCGACAGTTCGCTCACCTGCGCCTTGCACCACAGTTTCAGGTCGGTAGCGACCTGATCGTTACGGCTACGCCCGGTGTGCAGTTTCTTACCCAAATCGCCGACTTTCCCGATCAGTTTCTGCTCCACCCAGCTGTGGATGTCTTCCGCGTCGCTTTGCAGGACAGCCTCAGGGTCCGCCTGTACCTCTTGCAACAGTGCATTGAGCGCCTGCTCCAGTTGCTGCTGTTCCTGAGCGCTCAGTACGTTCACCGTCACCAGCGCCTTAGACCAGCCGATGGAGCCGATGATGTCCTGTTCCGCCAGACGGTAATCAAACCGCAGTGAATCGTTGAACTGTTTAAAACGCCTATCTGCCGCCTGCGTGAACCGTCCGCCCCACAAAGCCATAACTACACTCCCGGTCTCTCTGATAAAGGCGGGTCGACTCCTGTCCGGCCCACCGTTGAACTGCCCGCGTTTCACCGGCGGCTTACGCCGGGAGAAAGCGCGATGAATGCTTGCTGATTACGCCAGAATACGGGTGCCGATAGACACGCCGTTGAACAACGCCGGCAACTGCTCGGCGTGGCGCCAGCTGGCGATATCCACCGGGCGCCCCAGCGCACGCGCCGCGTCCAGCGCCGCATTCACTTTCACGATCATACCGTCGGTAATAATGCCCTGAGCGATCAGATCTTCCGCTTTACCAGCAGTCATTTCCGCGATGCGCTGGCCTTTGCCGTCCAGAATGCCGCTCACATCGGACAACAGGATCAAATCAGCGCCCAGTGTTTGCGCCAGTGCGGTAGCCGCTTGGTCGGCGTTGACGTTCATCAGCTCACCGCCGGCAGTAATGCCGATGGAACTGATCACCGGCAGATAACCGGCACTCAACAGGGTGTTAAGCAACGCCGGAGAACCCGCTTGCGCTTTGCCCACATGACCCAGCTCATCATTCAGTTGTGTCACCACGGTGCTGCCGCCATCCGCCAGGCTCAGGCCCACCGCGTTGATGCCGTGACGAAGCGCCCAGGCCAGCAGGGTTTTGTTGGCGGAGCCGGCCAGCGCGCCGGTAATAATGTCGATCTGGTCGGCAGGCGTCACACGCAGGCCGTTTTTCTTGACCACCGGCAGCGACAGTTTCTTCATCAGGTCATCCACCAGACAGCCGCCGCCATGCACGATAACCAGCGGGCGCTGATGCTGTTGACGGTAAGTTACCAGCGCGGTGAACAGGCGCTCCAGCGCCTCTTCGCTATCCAGTAATACGCCACCTAATTTGATAATTAACGGATTCATCGGTCTTTGCGCCTCAGGGTGTCATCAGAGTAAGGATTGGGTTTCAGGGAAACCGAAGCGAATGTTCATGCACTGCACCGCCTGTGCCGCCGCGCCTTTGAGCAGGTTATCTTCGGTAGCGACCACGATCAGGTGCTCATCCTGCACCAAGAAGCCGATATCGCAGAACGGCAGCCCGACCACCGATTTCAGCGCCGGTACGCCTTTTTCATACAACCGCACCAGCGGCTTGTCGTGGTAGGCATTGTGGTAGGCTTCCGCAACGTCCTGTGCAGTAACGCCCGGCTGCAAACGGCAGGTGATCGTCGCCAAAATACCACGCGGGAAATTGCCCAGATGCGGGGTGAAAATCACCGGAATACCCAGATGGGTGGCGATTTCCGGATGATGGCGATGATTGAAAATGCCATACGGTTGCAGGCTGACTTCACAGAAGCTGTTGGTCATGCTCGCTTTGCGACCGGCACCGCTGACGCCGCTGGTGGCGTCGATCACCGGCCACTGGTTCGGGTTCAGCAAACCGCCTTCCACCAGCGGTTTCAATGCCAATTGAGAAGCGGTTGGGTAACACCCCGGCACGGCGATAAGCCGCGCTTGCTTGATAGACTCCGCCTGCCATTCCGCCAGGCCGTACACCGCCTGCGCCAGCCAGCCAGCGTGCTGATGCTCGAAACCGTAGTAACGGGTATAGAATTCAGGGTCCTGCACGCGAAATGCGCCGGAAAGATCGAACACGGTACAACCGGCGTTCAGGAATTGCGGTGCAAGATCGTGGCTCACCTTGTGGTCGGTGGCCAGAAACACCACATCCACACCCTTTGCGGCCTCGGCCACGTCGGCCAACGGTTGCACCGGCAAATCAATAATGCCTTTAAGCTGGGGATGCAGGTCGGAAATGCGTTTTCCCGCATCAACGCTTTGCGCGGATACCGCCAAAGCGGTTATGTTCATCTGCGGGTGACGGTTCAGGTACAAGGCCAGCTCAGCGCCGGTATAGCCACTTGCACCAACGATCAACGTATTCAGCATGAGTTCGGTATACCTTTATTGCCAGATAGGTGGAACAGGGAGCAGGCTCATCAGCGTGGCCACGCCGTTTACCCACAACAGCCAGAAGAAACGATTATGCGACAATCTCACCTCGCCGCACAGCTTGTGATTTCATTTCGCCTGGCATTATTGTATTTTTATTCACAATAAATGCATGAATATTGATACTATCCTAACCCAGAGGCTGTCAACAGTGAAGATGAATTTACCCCCTTTTATGGAGCTCTACCGGGCATTGATCGCCACGCCGTCCATCAGCGCCACCGAGCGCGCTCTGGATCAAAGCAACGAGACCTTAATCAATCTGTTGGCGGGATGGTTTAGCGATCTGGGTTTTCACGTTGATGTGCAGCCGGTCCCCGGTACGTTTAATAAATTCAATCTGTTGGCTCGCCTGGGCGAAGGCAGCGGCGGGCTGCTGCTGGCCGGCCACACCGATACGGTGCCGTTCGACGACGGCCGCTGGACGCGCGACCCGTTTACCCTGACCGAGCACGACAACAAGCTGTATGGGCTCGGCACCGCCGACATGAAAGGCTTTTTTGCTTTTATTCTTGATGCACTGCGCGATGTGGATGCCGGTAAACTGACTAAGCCGCTGTACATTCTAGCCACCGCGGATGAAGAAACCACGATGGCGGGCGCCAAGTATTTCTCCGGATCGACCGGTATTCGCCCGGATTGCGCCATTATCGGCGAGCCAACCTCGCTGCAACCGGTACGCGCTCACAAGGGCCACATGTCGAACGTGGTTCGCATTCAGGGCCAGTCCGGTCATTCCAGCGATCCGTCGCGCGGCGTCAATGCCATTGAGCTGATGCACGAAGCCATTTCCGAGCTGATGGTGCTGCGCAACACCCTGCAACAGCGCTACCACAACCCGGCGTTCCACATTCCTTATCCGACCATGAATTTCGGCCACATTCATGGCGGCGACGCCGCCAACCGCATTTGCGCCTGCTGCGACCTGCACATGGACATCCGCCCGTTACCGGGCATGACGCTCAGCGATCTCAACGGCTTGCTGAGCGAAGCGCTGGCGCCGGTTAGTGAACGTTGGCCGGGCCGCCTGACCATCAGCGAGCTGCATCCGCCGATTCCCGGCTACGAATGCCCGGCGGACCATCAACTGGCGCAGGTGGTGGAAAAACTGGTAGGGCAACCGACCGATGTAGTGAATTACTGCACCGAAGCACCGTTTATTCAGGCACTGTGCCCGACGCTGGTACTCGGCCCCGGCTCCATCAACCAGGCGCATCAGCCGGATGAATTTATCGACATGTCGTTCATCAAACCCACGCGCACGTTGATTACCCAGTTGGTGCATCATTTCTGCCGGCATTGATACCGTTGTTCACATTTGCAGCGCCGTGCTGAGCAGGCGGCGCTGTTCACCAGGTGTTCGATGAAGAAAAAAGACTTTATTGCACAGGACTTGCTGAGCAAAATTTACCAGCACGCCGCATCACTGCCGGGCAAACAGATGCCGGAAAAACTACCGCCGGAACGTACGCTGGCGGAGGAATACGGTGTATCGCGCTTCACCATCCGCAAGGCGCTGGAAAAGCTGGCCAGTATCGGTGCCGTTCGTCTGGTGCAGGGCGCGGGTAATTACATCAATCCGGATATTCGCAACAATCCGCTGGTGTATAACTCCGTTACCGAGAAGAAATTTAATCAGATCACATTCCGCCTGCTCAGTTTGCATAAGCGCCTGCCCACCCGAGACGAGCAACAGATGTTCGGTATTTCCGATGCCGTTTTTTTATGGGAATTCTGCCGGTTACGGTGCGTTGATAATCAAAAGGTACAAATCGAGGTCTCCAGAATGCCTGCCGACCTGTTTGCCGATATGACGCGACGTGTTCCAGAGCAATCCATCCAAAAATACGTTCTGGGCAAGGGCTATGAAATTTCTCACTTTTTAACCCATTACCAGGCCGTCACCGTAAATCAGGTACAAGCGCAACTGCTGGAGTGCAAGAAAGGTATCGCCGCGATGCATATTATCAATCGCGGCATGTTGAAAGATGGGCGGGTATACGAAGTCAGCGATATCATCGACATCAACTACACCTGTACCTACGTGATTCCCTTCAATCAGGACAACCTAACCTTCCGTCAGTCACCCTGAACAATCGTTTTCCCGAAACGGCTATGGCGTATGCAACGAGCCGTCCGGCAGGCGACTCTGCGTCCATTCGTGCGGCCGATAGACTACCGGGAACGCCTGCGCCGCCTCTTCCGCCATTTCGACGCCGATGCCCGCCCGTTCTATTGGGTACAAATATCCCTGCTCCGGTCTCGGCGAATCCGGGAACACATGCCGAGTGTTGTCCGGATACGCGATATATTCCTGAATGGCGGCGTTATGCAGGTGAATATTGAGGTGTAAATTCACCGCCGCGCCAATCGGCGTCATATCCGGCGGGCAGTGCCAGGCCAGGCGGATGCCAAAATTCTGGCACAGTGCCGCCAGCTTCAACGCAGGCGAAATACCGCCGATCTGGGAGACATGACAGCGGATAAAATCGATGTGCCGATGGATAATCAATTCCTGCCACTCGGCGGGATTGTTGAACAGCTCCCCTGTCGCCAGCGGCACCGCCGTCTGGGCACGGATTTGTGCCAACCAGCCGTTCTGCGCAGGAGGCAGAATATCCTCAATAAAGTAAGGCCGGTAGCTTTCCACCGCACGGGCAAACTGCACCGCCTGAGACGGGAATAGCCGCTCATGCACGTCATGCAAAATGTGAAACTTGTCGCCGTAACGCTCCCGCAGGGCACGAAACATGGTCAACGTATTCGCCATGTACTGTTCCTGATCGTAATAGGCTCCCGGCGTCGGTTGACGCGTCGCGTGCCATTGCGCAGGGGTTCCGCCGTAAAAACCCAGTTGGCAACGAATATGCCGGTAACCGTCGGCGTAATGGCGATCAACCTCGTCGAACAGACCGGTCAACGTATCGCTGGCGGCATGGGTATATACGGCAATCGCATCACGCGATTTTCCGCCCAGCAGTTGATACAACGGCATATCCGCCAGCTTGCCTTTAATATCCCATAACGCCATATCAACGCCGGCTATCGCATTGTTGATGACAGGGCCATTGCGCCAATAGGCGTTGACCATCATCAAATGCCAAAGATCTTCAATGTGATTTGCATCCCTCCCCACCAACAGAGGAGACAGATATTCATCCACCAATGTTTTCACCGCCAGAGGGCGTTGCTGGAAAGTCGCGCAGCCATAACCGGTAATACCTTTATTTGTATTCACTATCACCGTGACCAGATTATGCCTATCCGGTTTAGTGATAATACATTTTATATGAGTAATGATCGTTGGAGTCACAGAAACATATTCCCTGGTGTTGATAGCCGTTTTCCCGATGGCGAAAACACGCTTTTCACTGCGCGAAACGGCATGAGATAAGAGGGTTTTACTTATTTAAAACCGACTTGTAAAGGCATTATTTTTTGGTCTAAAAACACCATCATTATTGAATTAAAAACCATACCAATTTTAAAAAAAATGCCACAAACACCGCAATAAACGGGCAAATGTGACCATCATCATGTTTTATTGGTTTGTTTTTACTAGGTCATGTCACTATCATCGAAGCCGTTATTTTCACAATAATGACATTGAGGTTTTATTTATGGGGAAAAATGAAGTTGTTCAATCAATTATTACAATGATGGGCGGCGCAGAAAACATCAATAAGGTCTGGCATTGTATGACCCGGCTCCGCTTTGATGTCATCAATAAAGAAAATATCAATATCGACACGATAAAAAATCTCCCAGGAATATTAGGCGCACAATATCAGAGCGAACAATTTCAAATTATTATCGGCCCACAAGTCGCTGAATATTACACTTTGCTGACGCAAAACCTGTCGGGCAATACCGCCAGGCACACTGAGCCCGCGGCTACGCATCCGGCGACAAAGAAAGGGATTGTGTCGTTGTTCATGGATACGGTTTCCGGTGTATTCGGCCCGATTGTTCCGGCTATCGCCGGTGCCGGGATGATAAAAGGGTTACTGGCTGGGTTATTGGCCCTGAAGGTGATCCCCACCAAAACCGACACCGTTATCATCATCGACCTTATCGCCAGCGGCGTTTTTTATTTCCTGCCATTCTTTCTGGCTATTTCAGCGGCCCGCATGTTCAAAACCAATGAATATCTGGCCGCAGCGATAGCCGCCTGCATGATGTACCCCTCGCTGATTGATGCGGCGAAAGCGCTGTCAAGCAAGGCACCGAATGCTATCGACTCGTTTTATTTTATCGGCCTGTTACCCATACCGGTATTTAATTACTCCGCCAGCGTTATACCGGTAATATTCTCCATCCTGGCCTTAAGCTATATCCATCAGGGAGTCGACCGGATTATGCCGGCCGTACTGAAAACGGTGTTTACCCCAACGCTGACGCTGTTCATTACCGCATTAGTTTCACTGACGATCATCGGCCCATTGGGGATCCACTTCGGTAAAGGGCTCGCCTGGCTGATTCAAGGGCTGTTCGATCTCTCCTCTGTGCTGGCCGGTCTTGTCGTCGGCGCCATCCGCCCGGTAGCGATACTCACCGGTATGCATCACGCCATGACGCCTATCGCCTTGCAGAACTTTGCCGAAAAAGGCTACGACATGCTGATGCCTATGATGTGTATGGCCAATATGGCGATTGCCGGATCGACGTTCGCCATCTATTTTTACGAAAAAACGCGGCAGGATAAATCGGTGGTGCTGTCTGCCGCCGTCTCGGCGCTGTTGGGTATCACGGAACCGGCGTTATTCGGCGTACTCACCAAATACAAAAAAGCGTTTTTGTCTGCGACCATCGCCAGTTCGATTGCATCCGCATTCATCGCTTTCTTCGGCGTGAGATTGTTCGGATATATCCTGTCGAGCGTATTTAGCCTGCCCGCCTACATTGGCCCTTACTTCGTTTATGCCATCAGTGGCGTACTCATTGCCTTGACTCTCTCTTTTTCACTCTCTTACTTGTTGGTCGTCAGGCAGAACCGCTAATTTTTCCCCCGCCATCCGGTGCTTCGCCCGCAGGAGCACCGGACTGGCTTGCCTCCCCCCCCTCGTCTTTCCCCCTCTGAAACGGACAAATAATAAGTGACTCTTATAGGCAAGCTTTTGTAATTAAATTTCACAAATTGCCTTTGTACCGGTTAAACAGGTACAACTGTAGGGATTAAATGACGTTCATTGACGAACAATCGCGAACGTGGCTAGATAACAGACAGTAACCACACATTTTTTGTGTGTAATAAATTTACAAAATCACGAGGTGGGTCAGGGTAACTATGAATGAACAATATTCCGCCATGCGGAGCAATGTCAGCATGTTGGGTAAATTGCTGGGCGACACCATCAAGGAGGCGCTGGGCGCCAATATCCTTGAGCGTGTTGAAACCATCCGCAAGCTGTCTAAAGCCTCGCGGGCCGGCAGCGAAACACACCGTCAGGAACTGCTGACCACATTGCAGAACCTGTCCAACGAAGAACTGCTGCCGGTCGCCCGTGCGTTTAGCCAGTTCCTTAACCTGACCAATACCGCCGAGCAGTACCACAGTATTTCACCGCACGGCGAAGCGGCCAGTAACCCGGAAGCGCTGGCGACGGTGTTTCGCAACCTGAAAAACCGCGACAATCTGAGCGACAAAGACATCCGCGACGCCGTGGAATCGCTTTCTATCGAGCTGGTACTGACCGCGCACCCAACCGAAATCACCCGCCGCACGCTGATCCACAAACTGGTCGAAGTGAATACCTGCCTCAAGCAGCTCGATCATGACGATCTGGCCGATTATGAACGTCACCAGATCATGCGTCGCCTGCGCCAATTGATCGCCCAATATTGGCATACCGATGAAATCCGCAAAATCCGCCCGACGCCGGTAGACGAAGCGAAATGGGGCTTTGCGGTAGTAGAAAACAGCCTGTGGGAAGGGGTGCCCGCCTTCTTGCGTGAACTCGACGAGCAAATGGACAAGGAACTGGGTTACCGCCTGCCGGTGGATTCGGTGCCGGTACGCTTTACCTCGTGGATGGGCGGCGACCGGGACGGCAACCCGAACGTAACCGCCGAAATTACCCGTCGCGTGCTGCTGCTGAGCCGCTGGAAAGCCGCTGACCTGTTCCTGCGTGATGTGCAGGTGCTGGTATCCGAACTGTCGATGACCACTTGCACGCCTGAGTTGCAGCAACTGGCCGGCGGTGACGAGATACAAGAACCGTACCGCGAACTGATGAAAGCATTGCGCGCGCAATTAACCTCCACGCTGGACTATCTGGATGCCCGCCTGAAAGGCGAGCAACGCGTGCCGCCTAAAGATTTGCTGGTCACCAACGAGCAGCTATGGCAACCGCTGTACGCTTGTTACCAATCGCTGCACGCCTGCGGCATGGGTATCATCGCCGATGGTCAGTTGCTCGATACCCTGCGCCGCGTGCGTTGCTTTGGCGTACCGCTGGTACGTATCGACGTACGTCAGGAAAGCACCCGTCACACCGATGCGCTGGCGGAAATCACCCGTTATCTGGGGTTAGGGGATTATGAAAGCTGGTCGGAATCCGACAAGCAGGCGTTCCTGATCCGCGAACTGAACTCCAAGCGCCCATTGCTGCCCCGTCAATGGGAACCCAGCGCCGACACTCAGGAAGTGCTGGAAACCTGCCGCGTCATCGCCGAAACCCCACGCGACTCCATCGCCGCTTATGTTATTTCGATGGCGCGTACCCCGTCCGACGTGCTGGCGGTGCATTTGCTGCTGAAAGAAGCCGGCTGCCCGTACGCGCTACCGGTAGCGCCGCTGTTCGAAACACTGGACGACCTGAATAACGCCGATAGCGTCATGATTCAGTTGCTCAATATCGACTGGTATCGCGGCTTCATCCAGGGCAAGCAGATGGTGATGATCGGCTATTCCGATTCCGCCAAAGACGCCGGGGTGATGGCGGCGTCCTGGGCGCAGTACCGCGCGCAGGACGCACTGATCAAGACCTGCGAAAAATACGGTATCGCGCTGACGTTGTTCCACGGTCGCGGCGGTTCGATTGGCCGTGGCGGCGCGCCGGCTCACGCGGCGCTGCTCTCCCAGCCGCCGGGCAGCTTGAAAGGCGGCCTGCGCGTTACCGAACAAGGCGAGATGATCCGCTTCAAGTTCGGCCTGCCGGAAGTCACCATCAGCAGCCTGTCGCTCTACACGTCCGCCATTCTGGAAGCCAACCTGCTGCCGCCGCCGGAACCGAAGCCTGAGTGGCATCACATCATGGATGAGCTGTCGCGTATTTCCTGCGACATGTATCGTGGTTACGTGCGTGAAAATCCGGATTTCGTACCCTATTTCCGCGCGGCTACGCCGGAACTGGAACTGGGCAAACTGCCGTTGGGGTCGCGCCCGGCCAAACGCCGTCCGAACGGCGGCGTGGAAAGCCTGCGCGCCATTCCGTGGATTTTCGCCTGGACGCAAAACCGCCTGATGTTGCCTGCCTGGCTGGGTGCCGGTGCGGCATTGCAGAAAGTGATCGACGACGGCAACCAAAACCAGCTCGAAGCCATGTGCCGCGACTGGCCGTTCTTCTCCACCCGTATCGGTATGCTGGAAATGGTGTTCGCCAAAGCGGACCTGTGGCTGGCGGAATATTACGATCAACGGCTGGTGGAAGAGAAACTGTGGTCGCTCGGCAAACAGCTGCGCGAGCAACTGGCGAAAGATATCAAGGCGGTGCTGACCATCTCCAACGATGATCACCTGATGGCTGATTTGCCGTGGATCGCCGAATCCATTGCGTTACGCAACGTCTACACCGACCCGCTCAACGTACTACAGGCAGAGTTGCTGCACCGCTCACGTCAGCAGGACACGCTGGACCCGCAGGTCGAACAGGCGCTGATGGTCACCATCGCCGGTGTCGCCGCCGGGATGCGTAATACGGGTTAGTCGCGAACATCTTGCTGTATAACAACACCGGGAGTGCATAGCTCCCGGTTTTTACCCGCCATACTGCAAGTTGCAGGTGCGTTGGCTTTATTACCCGGCTCATCTCCGGGTCTCGCCTCGTTGGGTCCAACACATTACGTGGTTCAACACGCTGGCGTGTTTCCCTGCAACTTGAAGTGTGACGGATATAAATGACATAAGGCTTACTCATGTCATATCATTTTACATTATCGCTTTCTTTTCCTTTATCCGTACTCTCTTCTTTTTCATGATCTTTTCCTTTGATATCCGAAGGAAATAAATTTCTTATTACAACCACAAATACTGCGACAATATTTATTGTCACACCAGAAATAAGCGCAATAACAATTTCTTTATCCAGTTTAAAATCATGTGCATTAAACTGAATAAATAAGAATTTAAATGATGGATAGGATGAACCTTGCAAGAGCAGAATAACGATCAGTGCGATAGACCATAGCCACACAAAACGATACGCTTTTGATGCATAAGTCTGCCGCATATCAAGCTGTTGTTGCTGAAGTTTTACTTTTCCCTGCAACAGTTCAACACGAAGAGCAGACATCCGCTGAGACATGGCAACGTTTGCTCTCTTTAATCTGGCAATATCTTGTTCTTCTAATGTCGCTTCTGAGTAAGCTTCGCTCATCTCTTCTGTCGGAAACGTATCCTGACTCTCTGAAGAGAGACTATTGTTTTCCCGGCTTCGGAGCGTGGCCTGCTTTAACTTCTGATTAAATAAGACATCATCATCCTTGAGCTCTTTCATAAAAAGCTATAACCCAAGTTTCCGTTTCATGGCAGATTTAATAATTTCATTATCGATGACAAAACCTCTTCGGCTGCCATCATGATGATCACTTTTGGTAATACTCCAGGCAGAGTCGGGGGCATGAGTCAAATTTGACAGAAAGGTCGCACTCTTATCGCCATAAGTATCTAAAATCGCATCCATAACAGAATGCGCTCTGGTATCAGAGCTATCAACATACGGCGTAATAAATCCAACGTCGGGAACACCGCCATTATCCTCTGCATCAATCAGATCAAATTCGGTGCCAAAAGAATCAATATTTTTAGCACCGTATGCTTTGAATTCATGATAAACGGAATCAATGACAGGGCCAAATTTCCAGGCTTTAACGGTTTCATTAATTAAAGGACGCTCGTCAATCGCTAACATCCATGCATGAGCGAAATAAACCAGCTTTTGCAACTTCATTGGTGTGAGGTCTGTAATTCCTCTATTTTTTGCTTTTTCTATCAAAGAGTTGGCGACGGATATTGCAGAGTAAGCCATTTTACGCCTCCTTTTGATGTGTTCATAAACACCAATTACTGTTTTTTTATACAGTTAAAAATTACTACCAATAGTATCAAAAAAATTTGATAAGTCCAGAATTAGAACCATATGTAAAACAAAAAGTTATCAATGAAATGATGATAATTAAATATCTGCGTCTTTATGGATAAACAATATTTATCTCAATAGCAAAAACTCTATATCAACCAGTTTATATCGCCTTTCGCAACCTATTATCCTGATTACAAATAACGACAATCAGGGCAAATAAACGAGAGGCGATGCAAACCAGCAGAATGACAACTCATCATTCGCCAACGCGAGTTAAGCCAGATACTTCTCCCGCAGCGCATCACGCGATGAGGCGTCCAGCCCGTAATCCTGTACCAGCCAGTTATCCACCGACCCATGCTTCTCACGGATTGTATGTAGCGCCGTTGCCAGAAACTCTTCACGGGCGGAGAGCACAAAATCGAACCGCTTCAGCGCTTTTTCGCTCAGGCTGGCTGCCAGATCTTCCAGCAACTGCCGACGAAACGGCGTCAACGTGGACTCGGTAACCAGATAATCCTCCATCACCGTCTGCTCATCCGCCCCCAGAGCAAACAGCACCAGCGCGGAACCAATACCGGTGCGATCTTTACCCACCGCACAATGTTGCACCAGAGCGCCGTCATCCGGCTGGCGCAGCAACGCCACCAGATGTTGATAGGCCGGATTGCCGAACGGTAAACGGCGATACAGCTCCATCATAAAAGCACGGGAATCGAACGCTTCGAGTTTTGCCGATCCCAACGTTTCCAGACTGGCGGTCACTTCATGACGCAGCGGATTGGCGGGAACAGAATGATAACGCGCGCCGGACCATAGCCGGTCTGGCCGCAGCGCGGCCTCGTCCTGATCGCGGTAATCGACCACGTGGGCGACCGGCATACTGGCGAGTTGGTCGATGTCGCGCTCGCTTAATTGGTCAAGGGCGCCGGAGCGAAGCAGTTTGCCGTGGCGAACTTGCCGACCGTCCGCCACTCGAATTCCCCCTAAATCACGAAAATTGACGCCGCCGTCGAGCGGTAGCACCGAGGGATGCAGTAATAAAGATGAAGTCATATCGTTCCCTGTAGTTATCAAGAATGAGTTATCAAGAATGAGTTATCTATGCCGAACAATTACGTTTACGCCATAGTCGAACAACGGAAACTGACGGGTATTATCAGATCTGACAGTTAAATTAGCATTAAGGCAGACAAACAGATGAACAGCTCGTGGGGTGGTATCCCAGCGGAAATAAAACAGGCGGTACGCGAGCGTCGTCGTACCGCCGGCCGAGCGTCTCGCCCGGCGATAACATCAGGTTCAGGCGTCCAGTAATTTACGCGCCGCCGACAACACGACATTGACGGACGCATGTTCCGCTTTTTGCATCGTGGCGGTATCGGGAATTTCCTGTTGGGTGCGGTTGACAATCACCCCCGCCACCATGCCGGCGCGCAGGCCCTGACTGGCGCACATCGTCAGTAGCGTCGCGGACTCCATTTCATAGTTCAGCACGCCCATGCTCTGCCATTCAGCCATAGAGCCCTGAAAACGCCGCACGACCCGGCCGGAATAGGTGTCGTAACGCTCCTGACCCGGATAGAAAGTATCCGAGGACGCGGTAATGCCGACATGCAGCGTCGCCCCCGCTTCACGCGCCGCTTCCGCCAGTGCGCAGGTGCAGGCAAAATCGGCCGCGGCCGGGAACTCCAGCGGCGCAAAGTGCAGGCTGGCGCCGTCCAAACGCACCGCCGCGGTGGTGACCAACACATCCCCCACCGCGATATGCGGCTGGATAGCGCCGGTAGTGCCGACGCGCAGGAAAGTACGCACACCCAGTTGCGCCAGTTCCTCTACTGCGATCGACGTAGACGGGCCGCCAATGCCGGTAGAGCAGACAATAACCGGTTTACCCGCCAGTTCCGCACGCCAGGAGGTGAACTCCCGGTGCGACGCCAGAAAAACCGGGCTCTCCATCAACCGGGCGATCTTTTCCACACGCGCAGGATCACCGGGAACAATCGCCAGCGTGGCCCCTTGCAAATCTTGCTTTGTTAAACCGAGATGAAATACATCGGACATAAACGCCTCCCAGGCAAGCTGTCAGGTACAGGGTGATCTTAGCGCACAGGTAGCCGCCGTTAAGTGAAGCACGTCGCTCATTGGAAAGTAACGAATCTCTATTTACATAAACATTGTGATTTACATCACAATTTAAGGCGCAATAGTCCGCTGTTGCACCTCACAATGTGCGCACTGATTGCCCTATCTGGCTGCTGTTATTCGCAATACACTACAAAGTTTCTACACTTGCTTAACACGGGGGCGACATTGTCTCACTGGCAGATTTGTCCCACTGGCAGATTTGTCCCACTGGCAGATTTGTCCCACCGGCAGATTCCCGTCTTGATAAAGGAAAGGCAATGAAAACCGATGCGCTACTGACACTCAGAGAGACCACACGGGCATTTTCGCCAGCCGTCATGCCGCTGGCTTCTTCTGCGATGACGACTGACGCCGTCGGGCTGGTGGCCGGCGAAACCACCATCCCTTCGCAGGGCGACAGCCTGCCTGCTTATATTGCCAAACCGGAAAAAGCCGACGGCCCGCTGCCGATCGTATTGGTAGTCCAGGAAATCTTCGGTGTGCATGAACATATTCGTGATGTCTGTCGGCGGCTGGCTAAACAGGGTTATCTGGCCATCGCGCCGGAACTCTATTTTCGCCACGGCGACCCACAGCAATACAGCGATATCCCAACATTGATGAGTGAACTGGTCAGCAAAGTGCCGGACAATCAGGTCTTGTCCGACCTTGACCATACCGCGCACTGGGCGGTACGTCAGGGTGGCGACGCCAAACGGCTGGCGATTACCGGTTTCTGCTGGGGCGGCCGCATTAGTTGGTTGTACGCCGCACATAACCCACAGTTAAAAGCCGCCGTCGCCTGGTACGGTAAACTGGTCGCCGAAAAAACGCTGACCTCGCCGCAACATCCGGTGGATGTGGCGAAAGATCTGAGCGCGCCGGTGCTCGGGCTGTACGGCGGGCAGGACAAAAGCATTCCGCCGGAACAGGTGGAAACCATGCGTCAGGCGTTACGGGCGGTCAATGCCGATGCGGAGATTGTGGTCTATCCGGACGCGGATCACGCTTTCCATGCTGATTACCGCGCAACGTACCATGAAGCCTCCGCCAAAGACGGTTGGCAACGTATGCTGGCGTGGTTTGCACGCTACGGCGTGGCGTAATTCCCGCAGTAAGATCGGGAAAAGCGCAGCAAGCGCAAAAACAACCCACCACCTCACCAAGAGGTGGTTTAACGCTAACAAGAAAAAGGGAGACATTATCGTCTCCCTCAGACTGCTGACAAACGCATTAAGTACAGGATGAAGCATCTTTCCGGCGTCAAAAACTGTGCTGAGGTGGGCGACTTCGCCGGGTGAGCGACAGGACGTCGCGAAAGCCCGTGCCGTGTTGGGAACACGTCACGGGCGGCCCGAACCGCGAAGTCGAACGCCGAAGGTAGCGCGTAGCGCCGCAGTTTAGCCACCCAGCCAGTGGTCAAGGAGAGGTGGCGCTTGCACCTCTCCTTGTCGTGCGTGCGATGAAATAGCAGAGGAACCACACCGTTTATCCCGCACGAAACCATTCACTGAATAGGCAGACTTTCACCGTTCACAAGACAACCCGGCTGTTTGTCAACAGCCTCACCACCGCCTTGGCGGTGGTTTTTTTATGCGCAAGATTTTGTGGCCGCCGTCGCCTTCAGGCTCGGGAGTCGGGATGACGCCAGTGCGGACGGGTGGGGACGTAGATCCGGCTTTCTGTCAGCGGCCGCCCTTCGATAAGCGTCGTGATCATCTCAAAGCTGTTGCGTGCCAGTGTCTCGCAATCCTGGGATACGGTATCGATTTTCATCGTCAGGCAATCGAACATATAGTGATCGTCGAAGCTGCACAACCGCATGTCGCAATCCATCAGGTTATGCTGATTCAGGTAACGCAAAACCCCTTCCAGCAAACCACAAGCGGCGGTAAATAAGGCGCGGGGCGGGCGGCCAAGACTGGCGCACAGTTGGGCGAACATTTCGTAACCGGCGCTGGAGTGGTAGTTGCCGTGGATGATCCACTCCGGACGGCACTCAACACCCGCGCGCTCCAGCCCAAGCTGGAAACCGGCCAGCCGGTCGCGAGTCGGTGATATGCGGGACGGCCCGCCGATAAAATAGAATTCGTCCTGGTGCCGCCGCGCGATGTTTTCCACCAGCGCAGCGGTGGATTCCACCGCCTCGGAAACGACCATCGGCAAGTCGGAATCGCCGATGACCCGGTCGAATTGCAAGACCGGCAACTGCTGGTTGATCTTCTGATATTCAGCGTCGCTCAGCATACTGGAAGCAACGATCAGGCCGTCTACCTGACGTTGAATCAAACTGTTGACCGCCATCATTTCCTGACTGGCGTTTTCGTCGGTACAGGCGATCAGCAACTGTAATCCGGCTTCCCGGCACAGACACTCCAGCTCGCGCGAGATCATCGCAAAACCGTAGTTGGTCATTTCCGGTACCACCAGCCCCAGCGTGTTGCTGCGGCTGGAGCGCAGAGAACGGGCATGAATGCTGGGTTGGTAGCGTTGTTGTTGCGCCAGCGCCAGCACCCGGTCACGGGTTTCGTCCGAAACGCGGAACTCTTTGCTGCGGCCATTGAGAACCAGACTGGCAGTGGATTTGGATACCCCTGCCAGTCGTGCGATGTCGCTGATTGTGACGCGTTTGGTTGGTTTCACCGTGATATCTTTAGAAATCAGTGTGCCGCTAACGGCATGAAAAGGAGTCTTATTCTACCACGCATGGTGCTAACAGCCAGTGTTGCAGCGTGATACGACCGGAGCCGCTGAAACTGATCATGGCATCGCAAGTGGGGAAATAACGCGATGACATAACCGCCTGCCCGTGGTTGATAAAAATTTCCACGCTGGAGCGGTCGCACAGGATTTGCAGGTGGTACAGCGGCCCGTCATGCCAGTAACGGTGCTCCGGCTCGTTGGTGCGCCGATTGCGGCGGCTCAGGGTCAAGCGCTCTCCGTCCCAGCACAACACCATCACACCGGCAAAGTTGATTTGAAATTCGCCTTGCGTATCCATCATCAATTCGGCATTGCTGGCGGGTAAGGCGGGCGCATAGTCGGCAACGCCCTGCCACAGATGTTCCAGATGACGCAGGCTTTGCAGTTCGCGCGCCGGTTGTTGGTAGATCCGATCATCGCGCAGCGTCAGTTCACGCGGGCAGGTCATGGTATGGATCCAGCCGTGGGTGAGCGTCGGCTGGAAAAACTCGTTCTGATCCGGCACGCCCATCCAGCCGAACAGCAGCCGGCGGCCGTCTTCGCTCTGCGTGGTCTGCGGTGCGTAGAATTCGAAGCCTAAATCCAATTCGTGGAAGGCGTGATGAGTGAAACGGCCGTTCTCGTAATCGAGCGAGCCGATGAAATAGCCGGACTGATACGTGTTCAGATAGCGCTCTTCTTCCGCCGACAGCCCTTGCGGGCAACAGATCAACACCTCGCGGTTTTCCAGCGTAAACAGGTCCGGGCATTCCCACATGTAACCGAAATCGCCGAGGCCGTTGAGCCGTGAACCGGCGATTTCTCCCAGCAAGTGCCATTGCCGCAGGTCAGCCGACCGGTACAGCAGCACTTTGCCCTGCAAATCCAGATCCTGGGCTCCCAGCACCATGTACCAGTTATCCTGATGACGCCAGACTTTGGGGTCGCGGACATGGCCGGTATACCCTTCCGGCAGTGACAATACCGGGCCGAGTTTATCGAATTCGCCATGTTCATTGGCTTGCGCCAGGCATTGGTACGCGGTGCGTGAGCCGTTGTCATATTTCACGTTGCCGGTATACACCAGCATCAGCGTGTCGTTGTCTACCACGGCGGAACCGGAATAGCAGCCGTGGCTTTCATAGCTTTCAGCCGGCACCAGCGCCACCGGTTCATGACGCCAGTGCACCAGATCGGTCGAACTCCAGTGTCCCCAGAATTTGGCGCCGTGGGCGCAGGCGAGCGGGTTCCACTGATAAAACAGATGGTAACGCCCCTTGTGCTGGATGAACCCGTTGGGATCGTTCAGCAACCCGACTTGCGGCGACAGGTGCCACAGCGGCCGATGGGGATCGAATGCCTGTTTCGAGGAGGCAGACATCAGAGCGCAGGCCATGCGTTTTATCAGATGGATTTCCTTCATTATGCGTTATCCGTTTTGTATTTCAGCAACAGGGAAATGAGGAAGGCGGCACCAAAGGCGACAACCATACCAATCAGATAGTTCATGATAGAACCTGCCTGCACGATAGCGAGCCCTGGAATCCCCGTCAGCCCGACCGCCGTCATAGTGACCTGATTGGCGACGACCCAGGCGCCGCCCAGCGCGCCGCCCGCCAGCCCGGCCAGGAACGGCTTGATGAAGCGTAGGTTAATCCCGAAGATCGCCGCTTCGGTAATACCGAGCAGGCAGGATAACGACGACGGCACCGCGATGGCCCTGATTTTGGCATCACGGGTTTTGAAATACACCGCCAGACAGGCACCGCCCTGCGCCACGTTCGCCATCGCCCAAATCGGCAGCAGGAAGTTGACGCCGATGGAGGGGTTGCCCAGCAATCCGGCTTCAATCGCGTGGAAACTGTGGTGTACGCCGGTGATGACGATGGCGGAATACAACCCGCCAAACAACAGCCCGGCCAGCCAGCCTGCGTGAGTAATCAGCGTGCTCAGTACGAGGGAAATACCATCGCCCAACATGCGGCCTGCCGGCCCAATCACCAGCATGGCGACGAAGCCGGAAATGATCACCGTCAGGAACGGCGTAACGATAATATCCAGTGCGTTTGGCACCACTTTGCGCAGCCGCTTCTCCACCAGGCTCATGAACCATACCGCCAGCAGTACCGGGAATACCGTCCCCTGATAGCCGATCATGGCGAATTCCAGCCCGAACAGATGCATGGTTTTGAAACCACCGGCCACCCCCCAGGCGTTGGTCAACGCCGGGTGAGTCAGGATGCCGCCCAGCGTCGCCCCCAGATAGGGGTTGCCGCCGAATTCGCGCGCAGCGGTAAAGCCGATCAGGATCGGCAAAATGATGAATGCCGCGGAGCTAAACATGTCCAGCATGATGAAAATGGCGCTGCCGGCATCGACCCAGCCATAGGTCTTGATCATGCCGAGCAACCCCATCAACAGGCCGGATGCCACAATCGCCGGGATAATCGGCACGAAAATGTTCGACAACAAACGGGCCAGGCGTTGCAGCGGATTGAGTTTTTGCGCCGCCAACGTGGCGGCCTCGCTGGTGCTGGCTTCGCTGATCCCGGCGGCCTGGATGAATTCGGCGTAGACCTTGTTTACCAACCCTGAGCCGAAAATAATCTGCATCTGACCGGCGTTCTGGAAACAGCCTTTGACACCCTCGACACGTTCGATGGCGGCTTTATCGGCTAGGTTGTCATCATTAAGCACCAGCCGCAGGCGGGTAGCGCAGTGCGCGGCGCTGGCGATATTTTCCCGGCCGCCCAGCAAGGGGAGCAGAGATGCCGCAATGGCACGAATATCCATAATGTTCCTCTTTTATCAACAGATCCGTCACCGGCGGCATAAGCGTTGCCGGTGACAGCCGCTTTAACCATTAAAACCAGGTTTCCATCTGGACGCCGAAGGTCCATGCTCCACCGGCTTTGAAACCCGTGGTGCCGAACGCATCGTCGCTGGCGTAATTATCCAGTCGCTTGTCCCAATCCATGTAACTGGCGAATACGCGCAGCTCCGGGCGGCTTAATAAATTGGAGATATCACCCACTTTGAACGTCGGGGCAAAAGTCAGCTTGTAGAACCCGCCGCTGACCTGATTACGCGATAAGTATCCCTGAGGGTCCAGATTCATATATTGATAGCTGCCTTCGTACGCCAGTGCGAAGTTTTCCGTGATTTCCTGAATGAAGCGCGCATTAAAGGTGGCCCAGCGGTAATCATCGCCCTGAACGTAACGATCTTTACTGGTTTGCGCCAGAATCGCCGGGGCGAAGCTCCAGGTTTTATTCAGCGCGGTGGTGCCGTAGGTCGCCAGACGCCAGGTATTGGCGTTTTGAGTCAGATTGCCGTCGGAACCGATGGATTTCACTTCACCGCCGAGGCCGTGACCGTACAGCAGCGCCACTTTGGATGTCCCGTCGCGCAGGCCATAGAAGCTGTCGCCGTGCCAGGCGGCCAGTGCATGATAACCCGTGTCGCCGGCATTGGTATTGGTGACATTGCTGCCGTTGTTGCGTCCGATATTTTCCTTCACGTCGTTGTTGCGCGCCCGCAGGCCGCTCAGCATGAACTGGAACGGACCGACGAAGTTATTACTGGTGACGATGTAGTTCTGGATTTCATTATCCAGCGTGGTGATCTCGCCAAGGCTGCGGCCGTACAGGGATAAGTTGGTTTTCCAGCCGTCCACCGGTTTTACGTCATAGATACCGCCGCCGGTGCCCGCCAGGAATACCACATCGGAATCGATCCAGTGAATATCGAAGTTATCGCGGTCGAAGCGTTTACCCGCCCATAACGTGGTGTCTTTGAAGGCGCCGGTGAAGGTCGGCAGCGAGCCCAGCTCCACGAACGCTTCTCGCACGTTCAGATCGCTGGTGCTGGCGGTCCAGTCGTTATAGCTGCGCTGGCCGTCCGCCATCATTACCTTGAAGCGGGTAGTGGCGCCGTTGTCCAGTTTGGTGCGGTGCTCCAGCTTCAGTTCCAGATAGGTGTCGTCTTCGTTGCCCAGCCGGCCGATATGGCCGCCGGTTTCGCCGGCCGGCGTCATGCTGGGGCCGATGTTCGCTTTTGAACTGGTCACGGAGTCATGGATAGCCAGGCCGGAACGGGCGTAACCGTGGAATTCAAAACCGTCGGCAACGTTGCGCTTGTTGGCCAGCGCGTCGGTTTTCAATGCCACTTGCTGGGTCTGCTGTTCGTTTTGTGTGGCGCGCGCCGCGACCTGTTGCGTTTGCTGGGCGACCTGCTGGGTGGTTTGTTCCACCTGCTGGGTTTTCTGCTCGACCTGCGTCGTCCGGGCGGCCAGTTGTTTAGCTTGTTTTTCGGCGGCGTCGGCGCGGGTTTCCGCTTGTTTAGCACGTTGTTCCGCCTGCTGCAAACGCTGCTCCAGCGCGTTCAGACGCGCTTCAATGCTATCAGAAGGGGCTGCCAAGACCTGAGGAGAGCAAAGTGCGAGTCCTACGGCGGCGGCAAGATAACCTGGCTTTATCATGTTGGGTTTCCCTTGGATGGTAAGATGGTTTTTTTGTTTTGCTAAATTGCTAAACCGGTTATGCAGGGAAAGCTAAATGGCGGAACCAGACGTTGGCAAGGAATTTTGTGTTCTTGCTGTGCTAACTGTGATCGTGACGACAAAAGCGGTTCCCGACGACGAAGCACGGCGTGCGGGAACAGGTCTGGCGGGGTTATGACGCGGCGGTGAGTTGATGGGCAAACGGCAGGGCCGTCATCGCGCCTTTGGCGGTGGTTGCCAGTGCACCGCAGCGCTGTGCCTGCGTGAGCACTGTTTGCCAGTCGTCGACCTGATACAGGCTATCGTAGCCGGCCAGCGCGGCCAACATACCGGCAACAAAGGCATCGCCGGCACCGGTAGTATCGACCGGTGTGACGCGGTGCGCCAGAAAGTGACGTAACTGGTTGCCGTCATGCAGCCAGACGCCGTCGCCACCCTGAGTAATCAGTAACCGTTTGATCGGGTAGCGGGCCATCAGGCGGCTGCTGCCTTGGCGAATATCGTCGCTGCCGCTGAGAAAACGAAACTCCTCTTCCGACAGCTTCACCACGTCTGCCAGCGCCAGGACCTGGTCCAGACTGTCTCTTAACGCCTGTTCGCTGTTCCACAAGTCGGCGCGGATATTCGGGTCAAAACTCACCCACCCTTGCGCTGCACGAATCCGGCGTACCGCTTCAAGCGCGGTGCTGCGCGAGGGCTCGCACGACAGGGCGATGGAACAGAGATGCAGCCATTCGCTGCGTTGAAATTCAGGCAGATCAGACGGTTGCAGAAACAGGTCGGCGCTGGGGCGCACCATGAAGGTGAAGGTGCGTTCACCTTGTGCGTCCAGACTGACCACCACAGTGGAGGTCCGGTGTTCCGCATCCGGTTGCATGTGGCGAATATCCACCTGCTCGCGGGCTAATACATCACGCAGAAAATGACCGAATGCATCCTCGCCGACACGGCCGATAAAGCCGCTGCGTCCATTCAATCGGGCCACGCCCACCGCAACGTTGGCAGGAGCGCCGCCAGGGCATTTCAGATAGCGCTCTTCGCCTTCAGGGATGAGATCGACCACTGCATCCCCCATTACCCATACTTTGTGAGACATAAGTACACTCTTCATCGGGATAGTTAAATCATCGGGATAGTTAAATCATCGGAATAGTTAAACTGTTCGCTAAAATAGAAGAAACGGTTTAGCTAATCAACTTGTTGATCGACGAACGGCATGAAAAGCTCAGATTAGGGGGATGGTGCGAATGGCGGTCCTGCCGATTTGTCGCTCACGTGCCGCCGTTCTGTGACTCGAATTGTTTTGGAGTTATATCCCAAATAATTATCTCACTGGCGTGGGATATATTTTTAAATAATTATTATCACAATCATATTATATTCATTTCTTAATATTATTTTTCAGCTAACAAAAGTTGGAGAGGAGATAAGTCGCTTTTTTATTTATAAAAATTATCTTGTCACAGAATATTAATTTTCCATACTTTATAGTGAATCACTCATCAGCCGATGAGCTATGTCGTGTCCGAAGCAGTCTATTTGGCATTGTTGTCCAGGCCTTGTTTTCGTTATTGGGGCCGCGCACAGCCGTTTTCCAGAAATGGAAATGACGTGCTTTATCATTTATTGCCTCTGGCCATGACGAGCTTATCGGTACGCAAGAGCTGTTGATTAACAGCCTTAAAATAATGCGACTGTTTTTCTACAGTTTTTTTTTGCTGCTTCAGCAGAGTTGTCCACCGGGAAACATCGGTGCTACTGGCGCGAACTCTGGCCGCGCCGGGGCAGAAAACAATAACAGGAATCATGACGACCTTACGGATGAGGCCTTACTGAAGAGGTAGGTTCATGTTTTCACTGATTGACACACCCTGGTTACCCGTAGTGGGTGCGGACGGACACCGTACCCATATTTCTCTCCGGCAACTGGCCGACGATAGGATTATCGATCTGGCGTGTCCGCGGCCTGATTTTCAGGGCGCGGCTTGGCAGTTACTGATTGGCTTGTTGCAAACGGCGTATTCGCCGCCGGATGACGACGGCTGGCAGACTATCTGGTGCGATGGATTAGGTGACGGCTGGTTAAAAGCACTCGACGGCCTGGCGCCTGCGCTCCGGTTTGGCGGTGAAAAACCGGCATTTATGCAGAGTTTCTCGCCATTGAAGGCTGACAATAGTCCGATTTCCGGTTTACTGATCGATGTGCCGGGCAGTCATACTCTCCAGCGTAATAAAGATCACTTCACCAAACGCGATGCCGTGGGGGCCATCTGCCCGCATTGTGCGGCGCTGGCGCTCTACACTCGACAAATCAATGCGCCGTCGGGCGGTGTCGGCGTACGTGGTGATGGCCCGATTACCACGCTGTTGATGCCTTACGATGCACAAAAACCGGTGTCGCTGTGGCGCAAACTGTGGGCTAACGTTACCCCCGGCGAACGAGGGCGTTGTGGTGCCGACGTGTTCCCCTGGTTGGCGTCCACCCGTACCGACAAGAATGACAATGTGCAGGTAACGCCGGAAAATGCACACCCATTACACGCGTTCTGGGGGATGCCGTGCCGTATCGAACTCGATTTCAGCCATACTGAATCCGGCCACTGCGATGTATGCGGCGATAGTGCGGAACATCTGCTGACGCACTACCGCACCCAAAATGATGGCGTACAGTACGCACACTGGCAGCACCCGCTGACGCCTTACCGCCTGTCGAATAAAGACGGCATGTTGCTGGCGTTAAAAGGCCGGCCTGGCGGACTTGCCTATCGAGATTGGCTGGGGCTGGTTGCCGGCACCCAGGATGCACAGGGGCAAACCTTGCCCGCTCGCGTAGTCAGCCTGAACCAGCAGCGTATGCCGCTGCGTCATAAAGTCGGGCTGTGGTGTTTCGGTTACGATATGGACAACATGAAAGCGCGTTGCTGGCATGAACACCGTATCCCGGTATGGAAAGATATCACCCCGGAAGTCCGCGACTACCTGCCGCTGGGCTTACAAATGGCGCACGACGCTCAGCAACTGCTGCGTCAGTCGGTGAAAGCCGCTTGGCTCAGTTGCCCTAAACAAGAGTCGGACGGCGACTTCAGTTTTATTGATGTGTCGTTCTGGCAAGAGACTGAACAGTTTTTCCGTCAGCTCTATCGCTCGATAGCCGGCGGCAAGTGCGCCATTGGTGCGTTGAGTGCCTGGCAGAACCAACTCTACATGTACCTGATTGGCACCTTCGATCGATTGACTTTCGGTAATCTGGATCAGCAACACGACATGACACAGGCGGTCAAAGCGCGCAGCGAGATGGTGAAACTGTTCTATAGCCAGAAGTCGATGAAACAGCTTAAACA
Source organism: Dickeya sp. ws52 (assembly GCF_007210685.1). Taxonomy (NCBI): domain Bacteria; kingdom Pseudomonadati; phylum Pseudomonadota; class Gammaproteobacteria; order Enterobacterales; family Pectobacteriaceae; genus Dickeya; species Dickeya sp. ws52. The sequence goes on along the minus strand of NZ_SZVX01000008.1, from coordinate 166,822 downwards.
ATTGCAGCCTCAGGAAGAGGTGGTGAATGGATAAGACCGCCACGTCGCAGGCGGGCGACCAGCCGGCAGCGATGAAGGCGGAGAAGATCGAACCGTGATTTAAGTAATGATGGCATCAGTATAACGAAAACCCTCGTGGCCGAGCGCTGCCCGGCCACGAAGGACCTTTCATCGGCGAAGCGTTTTGCAGTGTGGTTTGTTCCATCTTATTGATGTCCATGTTGACCTGCTCGATGCCAAGTGACTGCTCCTGACTGGCGACGCTGATTTCGCCGACCAGTTCGCTCACTTTGCGCACGCCATCCTCAATCCCCTGAATCGAGGCTCCGGCTTTTTCCACCAGTCGATTCCCGGCATCCACCGTTTGTACCGAATGGTCAATCAGCTCCTTGATTTCTCTGGCGGCGGAGGCACTGCGCCAGCGGGGATAAACCGGCGACCCCAGTCTCTGTTTATCGAACTCAAATTTTCGTTTATTGCGTTTATTTCGTTTGTTTCGTATAATCTGCTCGTAACGGCTGCCGTTCCCACTAAATCGTAAACTGAAAATTAACGCTTAATCGAAAACTGAAAGTAACTCACTGAAAATGGAATACCCAAAAATGACAAACTCAATTCTTGATAGCCTGAGCCTTCCGGCACCGGGGGAGATTGAGGCGGCTGTGCGTGGACAAAGGGAGCTTGCTGCCTATCTCTCCACGAAGATGGAAACACAAAAAATTTCGATTCAGGATGCAGATAACAACACTCGCCAGATCGAATTACCGACGTCGTCACTGACGCTGCTGATGTCGATTTTAGGTGAGCTGGCCATGGGTAATGCGGTTCAGGTTGTTCCCGTACATGCTGAGTTAACAACGCAGGAAGCAGCCAATATTCTGAATGTTTCACGTCCTCACCTGGTGAAGCTTTTGGAAGATGGGAAGCTGCCTTTTCATAAAACCGGTCGTCACCGCCGCGTGCTTTTCGCTAACCTGATGGACTATAAACACCAACGGGATAATGAAAACAGTAGAGCAATGCAGGAATTGGCTGACCATAGTCAGGAGCTCGGACTCTACTAATGACACACACGCCTTATCCCGTAGTATTAGATGCTTGCGTAATTTATCCATCTCTCCTACGTGATTTATTAATCCACTTAGGGCTAACGGGGCTGTATCAGCCCAAATGGACGGCTATCATCGAGGATGAATGGCAGCGCAATCTACTGGCGAATAGACCGGATTTAACCCCGGAGCAAATCTCTCGGACAAGCGAGCTGATGAATAAGGCGGTTCCTGATGCGATGATTACAGGGTTCGAACCGCTCATTCCAGGCATCGTACTTCCTGATCCTGATGATCGTCATGTGGTTGCGGCCGCCGTTCGCGGTAACGCTGAAATCATCGTGACGTTTAACCTGAAGGATTTTCCCCAGCCATCGCTCAATAACTTCGGCATTGAAGCACAACACCCGGATGACTTCATGACAGACCTGTTCGATTTGAATCAGGCACTTGTGTTATCTGCCGTAAATGAGCAGCGCCATAACATGAAAAGACCGCCCAAATCTGTCGGTGAGAACCTGGATGCGTTACTTCGACAGGGCTTACCGCAAACAGTGACAGAATTGAGTAAGTTCGGTGCCCTGATTTAGTCAACTGAGTGATTATCGCCGATAGCCCGGCACACTGGTCAAACCACCAAAATTTCCCTTTCTGTGAAGGTGTTATCCGTTTTTTCTATTCTTTACAGGCAAAATCCCGGCGCAGCAGGTCTTTATTTTGCCCGGGAAGTGGCATTATGTGCAGTTCGCGATGACAGGGACTGATACTATCCGGTCAGACAAGGATTAACGACGTTCCCCCCGGAGAGAGGCCGTGGAAGCAGATAATACCTTGGGAGTCATTTCCCGCTATTTAAAGAAGTTGCATGTGTTGACGCTGTGTACCAGCGATGATGACGATTTATGGTGCGCCAACTGCTTTTATGTGTTTGATGATGAACAGATCGCTTTTTATCTCATGACGGAGCCGGACACCCGGCATGGCGAGATAATGCGGCGGTGTTCGCGGGTCGCGGGCACGGTGAATGGTCAACCCAAGAGTGTGTTGCTGATTCGGGGCGTGCAGTTTCTGGGAGAAATCCGTCGCTTGAGCGGTGAGGAAGAAGCTCAGGCTCGCAACCGTTATAACGTTCGCTTTCCCATCGCGCGCAGCAGCGGCGCGCCGGTCTGGAAGCTGTCGCTCAATGAAATGAAAATGACCGACAACGCGCTGGGTTTTGGCAAGAAGCACCTCTGGCGCCGTGATGCGGTAGCGGAGGCGCTGTAATGCCGGTGGCGCGCAATGCGCCACTCGGTTTGTCTACGCCGGTCCGTGACAGCGGACCGGCGGTCTTCACCGCAAGTGGTGAATCACTTGGTTGCGGCTACCGCGCCATACCAGCGTCAAATCCCGTAGATCCTGTTCGAATTTGCCGTCCACCAGCACGTTGATCAAGCCTACTACGTCGTGCTGTTCCGGCGTCAGCTCATCCAGCCGGTAGCCGGTCCACATCCAGATGTCTTTACCGGGACATTCGTCATGCACCCGTTGTACCAACCGCAGAATATCAGGCACATTTTGCGGATGCAGCGGGTCGCCCCCCGACAACGACAAGCCTTGCAGCGGCAGGTCGGTATTTTGCAGATCGGCGATGATGCGATCTTCCATTTCCGGCGTGAAAGCGTGCCCGGAGTTCAGGCGCCAGGTGCTCTGGTTATAGCAGCCGCGGCACTGGTGCTCGCAGCCTGCCACAAACAGCGTACAGCGCGTTCCCGGGCCATTGACCACATCCACCGGGTAGTATTGATGGTAGTTCATAGCGATGACCGTCCAAAAGGCCGCCCTGAGGGCGGCATCAACCTAACGCCGCAGTCGTGTATGAGGCCCGTGCAACACATGCGCACGGCATCGACCGTCAGCCCAGTTGCCCACTGGCAAGGTGTTTTATCCGGCGTTTAACCTCTTCCTGCTTACCGGCGTTGAACGGACGCGCATCCGGGCTGCCCAGATAGCCGCATACCCGGCGTGTTACCGAGACGCGCGAAGCGTCGTGATTACCGCACTGCGGGCAGGTGAAGCCTTTGCTGGTGCAGGTAAACTCGCCGTTATAGCCGCACTCGTAGCACTCGTCGATCGGCGTATTGGTGCCGTAATAGGGAACGCGGGTGTAGCTGTAGTCCCACACGTCTTCCAGCGCCTTAAGGTTGTGCTGCAGATTGGGATACTCGCCGTAACAGATAAAACCGCCATTCGCCAGCGGCGGGTAAGGGGCCTCAAAATCGATCTTCTGGTACGGATTGACCTTTTTCTCCACGTCGAGATGGAAGCTGTTGGTGTAGTAACCTTTGTCGGTAACGCCGGCTACGACGCCGAATTCAGCAGTATCCAGACGGCAGAAACGGTCGCACAGGTTTTCGCTCGGCGTACTGTACAGGCTGAAACCGTAACCCGTTTCTTCCTTCCAGCTTTCGGTGGCGGCTTTCAAACGGGCAACGATCGCCACCGCTTTCTGCCGCAGGATGTCATCATCAAACACATGAACCTGATTGCTGAACAAGGCGTTGATGGTTTCGTGAACCCCGATATAACCCAGCGAAATGGACGCGCGGCCGTTCTTGAAAATCTCGGCGATATTGTCGTCCGCCTTCAGGCGTACTCCGCAGGCCCCTTCCATATAAAGTATAGGCGCTACGCGCGCTTTTACATTTTCCAGCCGGGCGATACGCGTCATCAGCGCCTTTTTCGCCAGCAGCAGGCGCTGATCCAGCAATTGCCAGAAGCGCGCTTCATCGCCGTGGGCTTCCAGCGCGATACGCGGCAGGTTAAGGCTGATGACGCCCAAATTATTGCGGCCGTCGTGGATCTGCTCACCGTTTTCTTCATACACGCCAAGGAAACTGCGGCAACCCATCGGCGTCTTAAACGAACCGGTGACTTCCACTACTTGATCGTAATTGAGGATATCCGGGTACATGCGCTTACTGGCACACTCCAGCGCCAGTTGCTTGATGTCGTAATTCGCGTCGCCCGGTTTATGGTTAACGCCGTCGCGGATGGCGAACACCAGTTTCGGGAACACCGCCGTCTTATGATTTTTGCCAAGCCCGGCGATGCGATTACGCAGGATGGATTGCTGAATCAACCGCGACTGCCAACTGGTGCCCAGCCCGAAACCAAAGGTGACGAACGGCGTCTGGCCGTTGGCGGTGTGCAGGGTGTTGACTTCATACTCCAGCGACTGGAAGGCGTCGTAGCACTCTTTCTCGGTACGGCTGCGGGCGTAGCTTTCGGCATCCGGGATCTGCCATTCGCGGGCCACGGCGCAATGTTTCTCGTGGCTGGCGGTAACGAACGGCGCCAGAATTTCATCAATCCGATTGATGGTGGTGCCGCCATAGATGTGACTGGCGACTTGCGCGATGATCTGCGCGGTGACCGCCGTGGCGGTGGAGATAGACTTCGGCGGCTCGATTTCCGCGTTGCCCATCTTGAAACCTTGCGTCAACATGCCGTTGAGATCAATCAGCATACAGTTGAACATCGGGAAGAACGGCGAATAGTCGAGGTCGTGGTAATGAATCTCGCCGCGTTCGTGGGCCAGCACCACGTCGCGCGGCAGAATATGCTGTTTGGCGTAATGTTTGGCGACAATCCCTGCCAGCAGGTCGCGCTGGGTGGGAATGACTTTACTGTCTTTATTGGCGTTCTCGTTCAGCAGGGCAACATTACTCTGCTCCACCAGCCCGCGGATTTCCTGATTCAACCGCCCCTGACGCTCGCGAGCGACATCGCGGTCGTGGCGGTATTCGATATAGGTGCGCGCCAGTTGCTTGTATTTGCCGGACATCAGCAGATTTTCCACCGCATTTTGGATCTCGCGGATATCTACACGCGCTTTTCCCTGCATCTGCTGAGCGACGGCGCCGGCGACGGTGGCACAGTAGTCCGCGTCATCCACGTTGGCGGCTTTCGCCGCTTTGATGACTGCGTCATTGATTCGGTTTTCGTCAAAAGGTACCTGACATCCGTCCCGTTTAATCACTACTGGTTTCATGTTGTTCCTCGGTGTGTTTCCTTTGTTGGGGTTATCCACAGGCGAAAACCGCGTCTGACAACGAGTGCGGAGGCTGTGGATGGTTTTGTGGATAAACACAATATGTAGGTTCTTGTAAAAGGATAGACACTATATATTGAATTCGCCTGAGGGGTGACCCGGTTTTATTGCGCCAAAATTGACCTGGCTCAAGGAAATTTGAGCATCGTAGAGAAATCAGTCTTGTGTAAATAATGAACAAAAACGACCGGGTATGGTGCGGGTCCGCCGCCACTGGCCTGACGACAGTCTGTGCCTTTAGCTATCAAGGCATCTAGACATCCATATAGGGTTTTTGTATGGTGGCGTGAAATTTCTTTTATACGATGACGCGATTAAGGAAAGACGATGGCAGACAACGTTCTGATACTGGACGGGGGAATGGGACGTGAGCTGGCACGCATTGGCGCGCCCTTCCGCCAGCCGGAGTGGTCGGCGCTGGCGTTGATGGAATCACCGCAACATGTGCGTCAGGTGCATGACAGCTTTATTGCTGCCGGTGCGCAGGTGATTACCAGCAACAGCTATGCGGTGGTGCCTTTCCATATCGGCGACGCGGAGTTTAGCGTGCGTGGTCAGGCGTTGGCCGCGTTGGCCGGGCAACTGGCGCGTCAGGCGGCGGATGCCGCACCGCACCCGGTGCGTGTCGCCGGTTCACTGCCGCCGGTGCTGGGTTCTTATCGCCCGGATCTGTTCAACGCCGCCGCCGCGACGCCGATTATGACGACGTTGATCGACGCCCTCACTCCTTATGTGGACGTGTGGCTGGCGGAAACCCAAAGCTCGCTGGCGGAAGTGGCGCTGGTGCGTGAGCTGCTGGCGGATGACCCGCGCGAGCTGTGGCTGTCATTCACTTTGCAGGATGAATTGGACGCCGACGGTCACGCCCGCCTGCGCTCCGGCGAAACCGTGGCGGCTGCGGCGCAAGAGGCGGCTCGCCTGCGTGCGGCTAACCTGCTGTTCAACTGTAGCCGTCCGGAAGTGATGGCGCCGGCGGTGGCGCAGGCGCGTGCGACGCTGAACGCGCAGCCTGCCGCGATTGGCGTGGGCGTGTACGCCAACGCGTTCGAGCCGGAAGATAATCAGCGCGGTGCGAACGAAGGGCTGAGCCGGTTACGCACCGATACACACCCGGAAGGCTACCTGCAATGGGCGCAAGAGTGGGTGGCGCAGGGGGCATCGCTGGTTGGCGGCTGCTGCGGCATCGGCCCGGAACACATCGCCCGTCTGGCACAGGCATTTAACCGTCAGGCGTAAACGCCGCCGGTGATTTTTATAACGATAATAATTATCCATCCGTACAGGATGAGCACTCACGAAGGGAACACAACATGAATCGTCGTCATTTTATTAAAAGTGCCTGCGCCTTGTCCGTTGCCGCGGCGGCTACCGGCTGGCCGCTGAGCGCCGCCTGGGGCGCCGAGGCCGCCGAACAACCGAAAAAAGGCGGTCACCTGATTGTCGGGGTGGATAATGCCTCCAGCACTGACCGTCTTGACCCGGCGTTTTGGTTTGAAACCTATATGTATTTCGTGGGCTCCCAACTGTTTAATAACCTGCTGGAGCTGGACGAAAAAGGCGAGCTGGTGCCGTCGCTGGCCGAATCCTGGGACAGCAAGGACGGCGGGCGAACCTGGGTGTTGAATATCCGTAAAGGCGTGCAGTTCCATGATGGCCGCACGCTCAGCGCCAAAGACGTGATCTATTCGCTTAACCATCACCGCGGCGAGCAGTCCAGCTCGTCGGTGAAAGGGTATCTGGACCCGGTGGTGGCGATGGATGCGACCAACAGCCATCAAGTGACTATCCGCCTGAGCGAGCCGAACGTGGAGTTCGTCGCGCTGCTGAGCGACGTACACTTCGCCATTACCCCGGAAAACGAGAACTTCGACAAAGGCATCGGCACCGGCGCTTTTATTCTGGAGAGCTTCCAGCCGGGTGTGCGCACGTTGGTGAAACGCAACCCGAATCACTGGAACAGCGCGCGCGGCCATGTCGATTCGGTCGAAACGCTGGCGATGAACGACTCTACCGCCCGGGTGGCGGCGTTGGTGAGCGGGTCGGCGCACATTATCAACCGCGTGAACCCGCGTATCGTCGGGCGCATTCAGAACATGCCGACCTTGCAACTGCTGCGTTCGCGCGACAGCCAGATTTTTACCTTCCCGGGTTTGAGCAGTGTGGCGCCGTTTAACAACGAAGACGGCCGACTGGCGCTGAAATACGCCATCGATCGCCAGCAGATTATCGATACCGTGCTGGGTGGTTACGCCAGCGTGGCGAACGACAACCCGATTTTCCCGTCCAACCGCTATTTCGCCAAAGACATTCCCCAGCGTCCGTACGACCCGGAGAAAGCCAAATGGCACTGGCAGAAAGCCGGATTCAGCGGTCCGCTGACGTTGTCCGTCGCCGATGCCGGTTTCCCCGGCGCGGTAGATGCCGGTCAACTGTATCAGGCGTCGGCGCAGAAAGCCGGTATCCCGCTGAATGTGGAGCGTGTGCCGGATGATGCATTCTGGGACAATGTATGGATGAAAAAACCGTTTGTTTCCTCTAACTGGTCGGTACGCCCGACTGCCGATGCGCTGCTGTCGCTGGTGTTCACCAGCCAGGCGCCGTGGAACGAATCCGGCTGGAAGAATGATGCGTTCGACCAACTGGTACGTGCGGCACGCGGCGAAGCGAACGAAGAGAAACGCCGCCAAATCTACCATGATATTCAGGTGATGCTGGTGGATCAGAGCAGCGAAATCATCCCGCTGTATGCTGATGCGCTCGACGCCTGCAGTACCAAAGTGAAAGGGCTGAATGCCATTCCGGGCTTCCCGTTGAGCGGCAACCGCGCAGCGGAAAAAGTGTGGCTGGCCTGAGGCAGGTAATGTGACGACTCTTCACCGATGGACGGGGCTTGCTCAATGGACTGACCGCTACCCGCTGCTGATGCTGATTCTGCGGCGTCTGCTGGCGGGGGTGGCGATGGTGGCGGTGGTATCGGTGTTGATTTTCGCCGGTATCCAACTGCTGCCGGGCAATGCTGCGACCGCCATTCTCGGGCAGACGGCGACGCCGGAAGCCGTACGCGCGCTCAATGCGCAGTTGGGGCTGGATCAACCGGCGTTTTCCCGTTATCTCGGCTGGTTGTGGGGCGTGCTCGGCGGTGATTTCGGCCAGAGCTTTACCAGCCGTCAGGCGATTGCGCCGGTGCTGGCGTACCGGTTGGAAAACACGCTGTTTCTGGCCGGGTGTACGGCGGTGGTCGCGGTGCCGCTGGCGCTGCTGATAGGTTTTCTGTCGGTGCGTTATCAGGGTAGCTGGCTGGACCGGCTACTCAACCTGTTTACCCGCGTCGCGGTGGCCTTGCCGGAATTTTTCTCCGGCTATTTATTGATTCTGATTTTTTCCATCACCTTGTTCTGGCTGCCGAGCAACAGCAACGTCAGCGACAATATGCCGCTTGGCGCCCATCTGACGGCTATCGCGCTACCGTGCATGACGCTGGTGCTGGCGGTGTTGGGCCACATGAGCAATATGACTCGCGCAGCGCTGATAGGCGCGCAAAATGCCGCTTATGTCGATACGGCATTGCTGAAAGGAATGTCGCCTTCGGCTATCCTGCTGCGCCACGTACTGCCGAATGCCTGGGGGCCGATCATCAACGTTATCGTGCTTAACCTGGCCTACCTGATGGTCGGGGTGGTGATCGTTGAAAGCGTGTTTGTTTACCCGGGGCTGGGGCAGTACATGGTCGATAGCATCAGCAAACGTGATATGCCGGTGATTCAAGGCTGCGCGCTGGTGCTGGCGACGATTTACATCCTGCTGAATTTGTTGGCGGATGTGGTCTCGCTGATGGCGAATCCCCGCTTGCGTCATGCCCGGCGGTAAAGCCGTCAACCGAATGGATATTTGCACATGCCTGCTGTAAAACCTTCCGTGGTGCTTGGCCTGTTGGGGCTGAGCCTGTTTATCGGCGTAGCGTTGTTGGCGCCCTGGATTGCGCCTTATTCTGCCGATAAGGTGGTCGGCGGCGCCTGGCTGGGGCCGATGCCGCAGGCGTGGCTCGGGACCGACAATATCGGGCGCGACCTGTTTTCCCGTTTGATCTGGGGCACCCGCACGTCGTTAGTCGTGACGGCGCTGGCGGCGCTGCTGGCGTTTGTGCTGGGCACCGGGCTAGGCTTCCTGGCGGGAGTATGCGGCGGTTGGGTCGATCAACTGATTTCACGCGTCAACGATGTGTTGATGGCAATCCCGACGCTGATTCTGGCGTTGGTGGTACTGGCGATGCTGCCGAAAAGCACCGTGATCATCATTCTGGTTTTAGGGGTGCTGGAAGCCACCCGCGTATTACGGGTATCGCGCGCGCTGGCAGTGGATATCGCCACGCAGGAGTTTATCGAGGTGGCGCGACTGCGCGGCGAGTCGATGGGGTGGATCCTGTGGCGTGAGATTTTGCCGAATGCGCGCAATACGCTGGTGGCGGAGTTCGCACTGCGTTTTATTTTCATTTTACTGTTCCTGTCGGCGCTGTCGTTTCTCGGGCTGGGGATTCAGCCGCCGACCGCTGACTGGGGCGGGCTGGCGCGAGACAACAAAGACGGCATTCTGTTTGGCGTGTGGGCGGCGCTGGTGCCGGGGGCGGCTATCGCCCTGCTGGCGGTGTCGCTCAATGTGGTGGCCGATTGGCTGTTAAGCCGCGATGGGCGTAACTGGCGGAGGCCGTCATGAGTGAGTTGCTGCGGGTTGAACGGTTATGCGTGACGGCAGGTGGTCGGGCATTGGTGCAGGACATCGACTTTACCCTTAATAAGGGGGAAGTGCTGGGCTTGATTGGTGAATCCGGTGCGGGCAAGTCAACCATCGGCCAGGCGATTCTTGGTCACTGTCGTCACGGTATGCGTATCGAAAGCGGGCATATCTGGTTTCAGAACGACGATAAAAACAGCGATCTGGCCGCGTTATCGGAGCGGCAGCTACGGCGGGTGCGTGGTACGCGCATCGCCTATGTGGCGCAATCCGCCAGTGCGTCGTTCAACCCGGCGCAGCGCATCGGCGAGCAGGTGATTGAAACGGCGGTGCGCCACGGTGTGCTATCGCGCCAGCAGGCGATTGCACGGGCAATCGAACTGTTTACCCAATTGTCGTTGCCGGAACCGCAAACCTTCTTCCAGCGTTATCCACATCAGGTATCCGGCGGGCAGTTGCAGCGGGCGATGATCGCGATGGCGATGTGCGCCGGTCCCGACCTGATCATTTTTGATGAACCCACCACCGCGCTGGACGTCACCACCCAGCTCGGGGTGCTCAATGCCATTGACGAGATCATCCGTTTGACCGGCGTGGCCGCGCTGTATATCAGCCACGATCTGGCGGTGGTGGCGCAAATCAGCCATCGCATCATGGTGTTGCGCCATGGTCGCCAGGTAGAAATCGGCGATACGGCATCGCTGTTGGAAAACCCCACTGAAACATACACCCGAGAACTGTTACAGGCACGCGGCGAACCTAAAGTGCCGCAACCGGCGACCGACGACATCCTGCTGGATATCCGCCACCTTGGCGCACGTTATCAGCAGCAACCGGTGTTGCAGGATGTATCGCTGCAACTGGCACGCGGGCGCACGCTGGCGGTGATCGGCGAGTCTGGATCGGGCAAATCGACGCTCGGGCGTACTCTGTGCGGGCTGCTGGCACCGGCGGGCGGCGAGATTCGGCTGAATGGCGACGCCTTGCCGCCGAAACTGGCGCAGCGCAATCGCACTCAACTGCAATCGATCCAGATGATTCACCAGCACCCGGATACGGCGCTCAACCCGCGTTTACCGGTCGGCGTGCAGATTGAGCGGGCAATGGTGTGCCTGACCGAGTTGGACGCTGCTGCGCGGCGTGCGCATGTCAGCGACTTGTTGCATCAGGTCGGGCTGCCGGCGGAGATGGCGCAGCGTTACCCTACCGCGCTGTCCGGTGGCCAAAAACAGCGGGTCTGTATTGCCCGCGCGCTGGCGGCGCAGCCATCGCTTATCGTTTGCGACGAACCGACCTCGGCGCTGGACCCGCTGGTCGCCCGTGAGGTACTCGCGCTGCTGCGCCAGATCCAGCAGGAAACCGGCGTCGCTTATCTGTTTATCACCCATGATTTGCACGTAGTGCGGGAAGTGGCCGACACCGTGGCGGTGTTGCGTCACGGTCATATTGTCCGACAAGGGCCGGTGACGGAAACGCTCTCGCCGCCGCTGGATGACTACACACAACAACTGCTGCTGGCCGTGCCGGAAATGCGCTGCGACTGGCTGCGGGACGTGATGGCGCGGGAACGTTCCGCCTTGTCATAACCGAATACGCCGAACGACAAGCGCATTATCCACTATGACCGGGCAAACATGCTGTTTGTCCGGTATTCACATATGGGAAACTAACATTGATTTTCTTGACAGAATTCAGTGTATGCTTTTCTTTAAAATCTATATTTTACTTTCTATCAATTATAAGTGAAATGTTATTTCATTTAATGGTGTGGTTAAATAATGAATGAGTTTAGCTTCGATTCTGAATTTTCATCTCCAGCTTATTTTGAGTGGAATGGTAATGTCTATCATGGTGTTCTTAAATTTGGTAAAAGAAGTGATATTTCATTTTCTCTTAATAATGGTTTTAAGATAAACAAAGTAATTTTCAAGTCTCAAGATGTTATCTCATGTTATGATGGATATAATCGTTTTTATTTGGGTCAATGTTCTCTGTATGGTGATAAAATTTATGCGGAATATATCGTTGTCGGGCTAACGGATGAGATAAAGATAACTGCTGTTGAGTTAAATATAAATAGTCTGCACTGTGTGATAAATGGTGTTAGTTATTCTGGGGCGTTTTGTGAGGAAGGGTATTGTGTCCCCTGTAATGTAAATAACTTTGATGTGTCTATTGAAGATCACGATGAAGTAAAAAGAGTTTACGATAGATGGGATGTTTTCTCTAATATAAAAAATATTGATGGTTATTCTGTTAATGTTCTTCAGCGACATATTATTAGATTGGATGCCGTTGAGTATTTTGAAATTCCTGATGTAGATAGACAAGTTAATTTCATTTGTAGCCTTTTTTCTACGCTCACGCTTCTGCGTTTAGATATTAGCTATGTTTGGTTAATATCTGAAGATGATGGTAAGGAAAAAAAGTATCCTTTCTATTTTCTCTCTGATAAATTAGAAGTGGATAAAGAAGATAAGTATAATTGGGTAAGCTCTTTTCTAAATCTGAGCATGTTAGATGGTAGTCTATGGGCTAAGATATTCAATGGTGCTTATTCTAATGTTGATTTTAAACGGCTATGTCCAAGATTTAGCGGTATGCTATCGTATGACGGTTATTGGGAATTCGATGTTTTAGGGTTTGTTAGCATATTTGATGCTTACCTTGCCAGTAAAGTTACTGAGAAAAATAATAAGTTGCCTAACTCTCTGAGGCATAAATTAAATGAAATTATTTCTAATCTTGATCCAGATTTACACTTTGAAAGTACTAGAGACAGAGAAGAGTATTTGAGAATAAAAGATAAATTGATGATATTTAGCAGCAGAAATATGACGCTTCAAGATCGTTATGTTAGATTTATGAATAGTATGGATTTTAGCGCGAAAAAAGCTATTGGATTAAATAGTAGTGATTTTCATGAAATAAAAAAAATAAGAGATGACATTGCGCATATGACACCTGGGTTGGATAAAAAACATAAGAATTTTAAAAGAATTTTTGAAATTCGTGATAAATTGATTATCTCTATTTGTTACTTTTTTTTAAAGGATTTCAACTTCAGTGAGGAAGAATTCGCTCATTCTGTGATTCGAAGTGTTAACCCAATAAAAATTGGTTCTGGTTTTGAAAATAAATGGTTGCGCAGGGTTGTTGGTGAAATTTTTTCAATTAAGGTGAGACGTGGTGATATTGATAAGATAATGCACGGAAATTATTTTGGTGTTGTCCTTGTCAGAGTTGGGGATGTTTTTCATTATAATGATAATTTAAATTTTTTCTTTAAAGATAATTACTTAGATAACATTAAGCTTAAAGGTAAATCAAATGACTGCGATTTTATTGAAAGTCATTTCTGTAAAGATGATTTCGAAGGATATCAGTGTAAACATATGAGTATCACTCATGCTTATTTTGATGACGAATTCGTTGAGGTTAACAACGTGTACTTGATAGACAGGTCGTTTGGGTCATAGAAAATTATAAAGCCTTGTCGATGGTGGGTTTACCCTACTATAAGGATATCTCTGTATGGTGATTACTTTAGAGATATGTAATGTGATGTATTTCGTTTATATAAGTAGGTGGGTATGGTTAGGAAAATAATTTTTTTGCTTTTAATGCTTCCTTTATCATTTTCATCTCAAGCAAATGAGATTCAATCCTGCTATGACAAAAAGGTGACAGCCTATATTCAGAGTTGTATGGAGCTGCTGTCTCATAAAGAGGCTGAAAAATATAATATTATATATCATGACTTTATAAAAAACATTCATCGTGACGATTTGGCCAACTATGATGATTTTATCGCCTCCATTGATGAGGCGAAAGTATTCTGGGAGAAATATAGTGTTAGTGAATGTAAGGCGGAAGGATTGCTAAATATTAAAGATTCGCCAGCATACTCTATTGCATATAATGAATGTATGGTTAAGGCCTATAAGGAAAGAGTAGCATTTTATAAAAAATACCCTTTCTGAAATTTATAAAGGAATGAATCGTGCCTTGGGCGGTTTTATACCCTAACTCATTACGGTAACCCGAATGAGTCAGGGTAGATATGTCATCTTTACGCTTCCGCCGACGATAGCGTCTGCCTTACCCTTGCGCCGGAAACGGCGGCAGTTGGCGAAAGGTATTCAGTAATCCTTCCGACCAGGCTTTACGGATGGTGGCGAAGTAAGAGGAGGCTGAAGGTCTCGATGTGGTGAACCTGCGTTGGTGTGGTGGCAGAAGAGGCTGCTACATAGCATCTTGTTTTTTTATCGTCTAACTCATAGCCAGGCAACGAGCAAACTCCGACCAGAATTAATGGTACGTCAGTGTCAGGCAAACCAGGAAGCAAGAGTCTGCGAGGTCATAGCAGCCCTGAATAGCGGTTTATCTGTGAAATAAGATATTACAACTGCGTACCATGACCTGAGACTTATCTTATTTGTTAATAATAAAAATATATTAATCATAAAAAAGTAAATTAATTGTTGACTTTTTGGGGTGGTTATATGTCAAATATTGCTTCATTTTTAGCCAATTCAGTGCCTTGTGTTGACCTGCTGTATGACTATGCTCCCTTCCTGCAATGCAGTGAGGCCGAAGGCCGCATTGGTTATTTTCCCCCTGGCATTCCTACGCCGCGGGTTGCCATTATAGGGGCTGGCATCAGCGGGCTGGTGGCGGCGACCGAGCTGCTGCGGGCCGGCGTTAAAGATATTACGTTGTTTGAGGCTCGCGATCGCCGTATTGGCGGCAGGGTCTGGTCTCAGACGTTTGACCCGCGCTACCCGCACCTCATCGCGGAGATGGGAGCCATGCGGTTTCCCTCCAGTGAAACTTGCCTTTTTTATTACCTGAATAAACTTGATATTGCCACCACAACGTCTTTCCCCGATCCCGGTGTGGTTGATACTGAGCTGCATTATCGTGGCGTCCGCCATATTTGGTCGGCAGGTGATCCCCCGCCTTCACTATTCAGCCGTGTACATGAAGGCTGGGTGGCTTTACTCAATGAAGGTTACCTGCACAATGGTGTGCCTCTTGTTGCGCCAAGAGACATAACGGCCATGCTGAAGTCACATTGTTTTGATAAGGCGCGTAAGGCATGGCAAGCCTGGCTGGATGCATTTCGTGATTACTCTTTTTATTCTGCTCTGGTCACAATGTTTACCAGCCATACCCCACCGGGAGGCGTCCCGTGGCGTCGCCCCGATGATTTTGAACTTTTTGGTTCGCTGGGGATCGGTTCTGGCGGTTTTCTGCCTGTCTATCAGGCTGGGTTTACTGAAATTTTGCGATTAGTCATCAACGGTTATGAGGATGACCAGCGCCTGATTATTGGCGGAATTTCCACGTTGGCTGAGCGGTTGGTTAGTCAGAAGATTGGCGATACCCGCCTAAGTGAGCATATCTGTTTCAGTGAAGTAAAACGAATATATAAAGAAGATGGTGAAATAAAACTTGTCTCTGGCAAGGGACAAA
This sequence comes from Dickeya sp. ws52, assembly GCF_007210685.1. NCBI lineage: Bacteria > Pseudomonadati > Pseudomonadota > Gammaproteobacteria > Enterobacterales > Pectobacteriaceae > Dickeya > Dickeya sp. ws52. Next base: position 151,474 of record NZ_SZVX01000008.1, on the reverse strand, counting down.
CACACACCTTTGACCGTGTGATTGTTACCAGCAGCACCCGGACCATGCAAATAGTCCACTGCCTGACCGGTGATGAGACCTTTCTGGAACACGACATATCGCGTGCTGTAAAAGAAACACACCTGACGGGTTCGTCAAAGCTGTTTATGCTCACGCGAAATAAGTTTTGGCTCAACGATTCTCTGCCCGTCACTATCCAGTCTGATGGTTTTATCCGGGGTGTCTATTGTCTCGACTACGAACCGGATAACCCGGATGGCCCAGGGGTAGTTCTGCTGAGCTACACCTGGGAGGATGATGCTCATAAGCTGTTGTCTATCCCTGATAAAAAGCAGCGATGTCAGTACCTTGTTGATGATCTTGCCAAAATAAATCCGGAATTTGCCCGCCACCTTATCCCTGCCGATGGCGACTATGAACGTTATGTTCTGCACCATGACTGGCTGGTCGATCCTTATTCTGCCGGCGCCTTCAAACTCAACTACCCTGGCGAGGATGTTTATTCACAGCGTCTGTTCTTTCAGTTCAAGAATGCCAATACACCAGAAAAAGATACAGGGTTATATCTGGCGGGATGTGGTTGCTCTTTCACGGGCGGGTGGATTGAAGGTGCTATGCAGACGGCCCTGAACAGTGCCTGTGCCGTTATACGCAGTTCAGGAGGAGCGCTTTTAGTGGGGAATCCGCTGGATGATATGCACAGTGCTTACTGCTATTAGGTTGTGTCTGGAATAGTTGAGAAATACAGCCCAAGGTTTCAATTGCAAGAGTGGCATGGTTAATCGACGCATAGGAGGATATGTATGTATTCAGAATATACCCTTGAGTCACTGTGCAGTGATTTACGTCGCGGTATAGTTTCAGCCGCCGACATTCGGCAGCAAGCGCTCAATGCCGAAGCGCAACAGCGTCATTTGAATTGCTTTATCCGAATTGATGATGCCGAAGAGCAATTCGAAAAGGTGAAGGATGTTCATAAAGGCGGGCCGCTGTATGGTATCCCGGTTTCTTTTAAGGACAATATTTGTGTTGCCGGGCTTCCGGTTACGGTTGGTACACAAGGAATGGCGGATTGTATCGCCACTCATGACGCTGCTATCGTCCGGAAACTGAAATCACTGGGCGCGGTTGTTGCCGGTAAGAACAATATGAATGAGCTGTGCTTTGGCGTCACATCTTGCGAGCCTTACTGGGGAGCGGTCGAGAACCCCTCTGCGCCCGGATATTCTATTGGCGGCAGCAGCAGCGGTTGTGCCGCCGCAGTGGCGGCCGGTATTGTGCCGGTGGCGATCGGAACGGACACCGGCGGTTCCGCAAGAATACCGGCCTCTTTCTGCGGTATTACCGGTTTCAGGCCTACCAGCGGGCATTGGTCATCGTCCGGTATAATCCCTGTTTCTCACACAAAAGATTCTCCTGGCCTGATTACCCGTACGGCAAGTGATGCCCATTTTTTATATACACATCTCTCCAGTGATGATGTCTCTCCCACAGAGCAAGGTCATTTTCCCTGCCGGATAGGTCTCCCGCTTTCTATGTGGTCCGAGCTGGATGATGATGTTATGACTCATTGCCGGTATGCTATTAACCAACTGATTCTCGCTGGGTTTGAATGTGTAGACGTGGATGATGCGGCGGTTTTTTCTCTTAATCAAACAATAACGTTTACGCTCCCGATTTATGAGTTTTTCATCGATTTTCCTCGCACGCTATTATCTTTGGGATGGGAAAACAGGATTGCCACAGTGTTTGATAACATCAGTGACAAAAATGTCCACAAGATAATCCAGGAACATTTGGTGGGCGGTCGTATTTCTCCTGCTGATTACGTCTCTGTGGTCAGAAATATTGGCAGGTTGAGACTGGATATGGATACGCTGTTCAGTACTTACGGCGTTGATATGCTGGCATATCCTACGGTTCCACGTCAGGTTCCACACCTGAGCCAGACTGGACGGCCGGAATTGTTTGCTGAGCTTATTCGTAATACCGATTTAGCCAGCAATGCGGCGATGCCTTCTATTACACTTCCGGTTGCGCCAGAAGGCACATTACCTGTGGGGCTTAGTTTTGATGCCCTGCGTGGAAGAGACCGCTATCTGCTAGGCATGGCCACCCGTATAGAAACCATCATAAAACCATAAAGATAAATAAAAAATCTGCTGTGCCGTCACTTAAACGTATGGCGGTACGGCAGAGCATTCGAATTATTCGGGCATATCGCTTAAATGGTAAGTATGCACAAGAAGTCGTCATGATTTTTTATTTCTGCATTATTCATTAATAGCTGTTGTTCTGGCGTAAGTAATCATTAGAGAGTGTTACTTATTTAATCTCCACCATGTTCATTATTCCGGGTGGCCGGAAGGTTATTGTCTTGCCATAAATTTCCTGTACGCTCAGGTTTACTTTCCTCGCCGGGAAATTGATTTGTCTGTTCAATGTACGTTGCAGTTGTCTGTATATTGTTTGACTCCAATTAAATGCGCTAATTACTCTCTTGCTGTGTTCGCTATGGGTTGGAAAGAACATTGCTATATATTATATACCCGTCATACTTCACGTTGCAGGTGCGTTGGCTTTATTACTCGGCCCCTCCCTGGGCCTCGCCCTACGGGCCGCAGCAAGCTGCGTTCAAATCTGCTCCCGGCAGATTTGTCGCTCACCCCAGTCACTTACTTGAGTAAGCTCCCGGGGATGAAATGAGAGACATCCTGTCTCTCACCAGAGGCCAGCCGTTGGCTGGTCAAATCGTTCCCGACGAATTTGTCACTCAGTTGCCGTCTTCCTGTAACTCGAATTATTTTGGGTATATGAGTCATTTAATTTATTAGGATTTTTCTTATTGAACCTCTCTGATTGCTATTGCACGCTTTATTATGATTACATTAACTTCCGGAAGTACTGCCTACACGATTTTATCTCTTTATTAAATCTCAACCTCAGGATTATAGGGATGTATCATCATTTATTTGATTACTCTCCATTTTCATATGAGGTCAATGACATGAAAAAGCTCCATAACATAATTATTTTTTTCTCGCTCTCAATGCTGCTCGACGTAACGAGTTCATTTTCCAATAATAATGAGTTCGGTCCATTATCTAATCCGATATATCTTCAAAATGATTCTACTGGTTTTTGCGCGAGAGTTTATTATACTAAAAATGATAATCAATATGGTCAAACAGATGTATTACCTAAAGATAAGCGACAGTTCTATCCATTAAAATTAAACAGCACTGTCAGTGTGACTGTTTTTCCATCACGTAAATGCGGTGGTAAGGGAATATATTTTAGTACATATCCCGTTAGTCAAGAGGTAAAGGGAGCGAAAAGGTACACGCTCATCACTGTAGATGATAAAGGAATTCATTTGTAGCTAGGTAGTTAAAAAATTTTCGCTCCCGAAACAAACCATTCTTGAACTTGGCAAGAAGGGGTTGCTGTTTTAATCAAAATATGAAATGCATTGCAGGATGTAACCTAAAACCACCAGATAAACGAAACCCCGGTATTAATCGGGGTTCGTCATTTAACAATAACGACATTCGCAATCCGTCGTTATTGCTGCTGCGATGCCGGTTGGATCTTAACCGCGAAGCGCGATAGCTTCGATCTCGATTTTCACGTCTTTTGGCAGGCGAGCCACTTCCACGCAGGAGCGGGCCGGGAATGGCGCGTTGTGCTCGGTGAAGAAGGCTTCATAGGCGGCGTTCACCGTGGCGAAGTCGTTCAGATCTTTCACGAACACGGTGGTTTTGACGATGTTGTTCACTTTCAGACCGGCTGCTTCCACAATCGCTTTCACGTTTTCCAGCGACTGGCGAGCCTGCGCGGTAACGTCGTCCGGCACCAGACCGGTTTTCGGGTCTACCGGGATCTGGCCGGAAGTGATGATCATGCTGCCCAGGTCAACGCCCTGAACGTAAGGGCCGATGGCGGCCGGGGCCTGTTCCGTACTGATAATGCGTGACATATTTTCTCCTGATTATGTCTGAAACGATGCGACTCCCGCATTATTCCAAAAAGCCCGCCGTCAGGCCAATGCCGCAACGCGATGGCGGCGTTTTCCTGACGGCAATCCGGTATCAATAGCTGTTCAGCACCGCTTGACGCTCGAACTCTTTTTCGCAGTATTTGCATTTCAACTGCACATCGTCACCACGTTGTTTCACGCCGAAGGAGGAACTGACCGGCTCGCTGCGGCTGATACAGTTGCTGTTAGGGCAGGTCAGCACGCCTTCGATGTGCGACGGCAATTGCGGGTGCAGCTTGCGCACCACTTCGTAATTGTCGATTTGATTGACGGTGGCTTGCGGCGCGTACATCGCCAGTTGGTTGGCCTGCTCTTCGGTCAGAAAGATATTTTCAATCTTGATCAAATCTTTACGGCCCAGATGGTTGGAGGGCAAATTCAGGCCGATGGTGATGCGCTGGTCGGTGGCGGTTAGCTTGAACAGCGTCAGTAGTTTGAAGCCAACCTGCGCCGGAATATGGTCGATCACGGTGCCGCGTTTGATGGCTTCTACCTGTAATTTATTGTCGTGAGTCATGCTGTGTACTCCTCTCTCACAGAACCAGTTCGCTGTTCAAAACCAACGCCAGCAGAGCCTGGCGTGCGTAAATACCGTTGCCTGCCTGCTGGAAGTAGTAGGCGTAGGGCGTGCTGTCCACGTCGGTGGTGATTTCATCGATACGCGGCAGTGGATGCAGCACTTTCAGATTGTCGCGGGCGCTGCCGAGGTCGGCGGCGCGCAGGATAAACTGCGATTTGATATTGATGTACTCCGACGGGTCCAGCCGCTCTTTCTGTACGCGGGTCATGTACAGAATATCCAACTGCGGCACCACTTCCTCAATGCTGGTATGCAGGCTGTAGGGAATATTTTTCTCTTGCAGCATGTTGAGGATGTAATCCGGCATCGCCAGCGCATCCGGGGAGATAAAGTAGAAGCGGTTGCCGTCGAACTTGGCCAGCGCCTGGGTCAGAGAATGGACGGTGCGGCCGTATTTCAGGTCGCCGACCATGGCGATATTGATGTTGTTCAGACGGCCCTGGGTTTCCTGAATGGTGAACAGGTCCAGCAGCGTTTGGGAAGGGTGCTGGTTGGCGCCGTCGCCGGCGTTGAACACCGGCACGCCGCCGGAGAACTCGGTCGCCAGCCGTGCCGCGCCTTCCTGCGGGTGGCGCATCACAATCGCGTCCACATAGTTGCTGATGACCGAAATGGTATCGGCCAGCGTTTCGCCTTTTTTACCGAGCGAAGTGTTGTTGCTGTCGGCAAAACCGACCACCGACGCGCCCAGCCGGTGAATGGCGGTTTCAAACGACAGGCGGGTCCGGGTGGAGGCTTCAAAGAAACAGCTGGCAATCACTTTGTGCTTCAGCAGTTCCGGCTGCGGATGCGCTTTCAGACTCGCCGCCACCTTGAGCGTTAGTTCCAGATCGTCGCGGCTGAGATCGTTGATTGAGATGATGTGTCTTTTATATAGCGGATTGACCATGTGGCAATGCTCCCCTCGGTTAGGCCCGGTAAACAAACGGTATGGCTGGCGGCGACAGGCAAAAAAAAGCCCCTCAACGAGGGGCTTTTTTTACAAATCGGTCAGGCAACGGAAGGAAAAACGCCGTCATGCTGCCAACAGGCAGTTGCGGTGCGACACCCACAAAAACAGCAGCGTTAGACATGTTCCCTCCCGGCAAATTGTCCGGAATTATACGCGCCGAAGAGGTGAATTCAAGCAGAAAAACACGCTCTTTTCGCGGCGGGCAATCGGTTGCGGCTGGGGGTTTCACCGTAAGCTGAAACGCATCGCCCGGATCACTTTTTTACGCCGGCCGGCTGGCGGCTTGTGGCCGACAGGAGTATAAGGAATCAAAACATTGTTTCAGTTTATTTATTTAAAGGAGCGATCATGATCATCGGTAATGTCGACCATCTGGAGCTGGTTCCCTATCTGCCTGCCAAACTGCGTGAGGCGATTGAATATGTGAAGCAGCATATTAATGCCGATACCCCGCTGGGTAAGCACGATATCGACGGCAATAAGGTGTTTGTGCTGGTGTCGAACGATAGCACCGAGCCGTTCGAGAAGCGCCGGGCCGAGTATCACGCCAAATACCTGGATATCCAGATTGTGCTGAACGGCACCGAAGGCATGACCTTCAGCAATCTGCCGGCGGGTAAACCGGACGTTGACTGGCTGGCGGATAAGGACATCGCGTTCCTGCCGGCGGGCGAGCAGGAAAAACAGGTTATCCTGCAGACCGGCGACTTCGTGGTGTTCTTCCCCGGTGAAGTGCACAAACCGCTGTGTGCCGTCGGCGAGCCGGCGCATGTACGCAAGGCGGTAGTGAAAATCGACGCTACGCTGGTGCGGTAACCCGACTGCCGAAAGCCGTCACGCCTGGCGGGAGAGTGCGCAATGCGCTCTCCCGCTGTTGTTGAGCTCCTCGCCGTACCATTTCCTCTCCTTCTTTTGCCTGATATGGCCGTATCCCGGTTCCCCGTTATTTGTCCTGACGAGTTTATGAAACCGGTTGCAGAGAGGTTTAAGTTGATGCAATCTGAAACCGGTTTCAGTTTCTGTGAGAGGAAAAAATATGAGTCAATTACCCGCAGGGTTTTTATGGGGCGGTGCGGTAGCGGCGCATCAACTGGAAGGCGGCTGGAATGAAGGCGGCAAAGGTATCAGCGTGGTGGATGTGCTCACTGCCGGCGCACACGGTAAATTGCGGCGCATCACTGATGGGGTTATTCCCGGCGAATCCTATCCGAACCACGAGGCCATCGATTTCTACCACCGTTATAAAGACGACATCGCGCTGTTTGCGGAAATGGGCTTTAAATGTTTTCGTACCAGCATCGCCTGGACGCGCATTTTCCCCAACGGCGATGAAGCGGAGCCGTGTGAAGCGGGGCTGAAGTTTTACGATGACCTGATCGACGAACTGCTCAAACACGGTATTGAACCGGTGCTGACTCTCAGCCACTTCGAGATGCCGCTGCATCTGGTACAGCAGTACGACGGTTGGATGAGCCGTAAAACGCTGGATTGCTTTGTGCATTTCGCCGACACGGTGATCGCGCGCTATCAGCACAAAGTGAAATACTGGATGACGTTCAACGAGATTAACAACCAGAAGAATGTATCGGCCGAAATTTTCGGCTGGATGTGTTCCGGGGTGAAATTCCCGCAGAAAGCGCAGCCGGAAGAAGCGATGTATCAGGCGGTGCATCATCAGTTTGTCGCCAGCGCGTTGATCGTGAAAAAAGCGCATGACATCAATCCGGATATCAAAGTGGGTTGCATGTGCGCATTTTTGCCTTACTACCCGTATTCCTGCCATCCGGAAGACGTGATGCTGGCGGCGCAAGCGATGCATGACCGCTTTTACTTTACCGACGTGCAGGTGCGCGGCCACTATCCGGCGTATGCCCGGCGTGAATGGGCACTCAAAGGCTACCAGATCCACATGGAGCCGGAAGACGAGCGGATTTTGCGGGAAGGCAAAGCGGATTACATCGGTTTTAGCTATTACATGTCGAATGTGGTGAAACACGATGTGCAGAACCGCATCGATGCCAGCATGGACGGCAGCTCCGAACATTCGATTCCTAACCCGCACCTGAAAGCCAGCGACTGGGGTTGGCAGATAGACCCGACCGGTCTGCGTTATGCGCTGACGACGTTGTATGAGCGTTACGAAGTGCCGCTGTTTATCGTGGAGAACGGGCTGGGCGCGGTGGATAAACCGGATGCGAGCGGTGTGTGTCAGGATGACTACCGCATCGATTACCTGCGTTCCCATATTGACGCGATGAAGGCGGCGGTATGGGAAGATGGCGTCGATCTGATGGGATACACGCCGTGGGGCTGTATCGATCTGGTGTCGTTTACCACCGGCGAAATGGCTAAACGCTACGGTTTCATCCACGTCGACAAGCACGATGACGGCACCGGAACGCTGGCGCGTACGCCGAAAAAATCGTTCTACTGGTATCAGCGGGTGATTGCCTCAAACGGTGAGGAACTGTAACCCGTGTCAGGGTGAACGAGTGGAGCGATAACTCAGGTTATTCGGCCCATTGCTGAGCCACATCGTCATTGGATGTGGCTCACTCTTTCCGTCGTTTACATCTCGACGCTCTGACTTAACGTCGCCACCATTACCGCTTTGATGGTGTGCATACGGTTTTCCGCCTGATCAAACACAATACTGTGGGCGGACTCAAACACATCGTTGGTGACTTCCATGCCGTTGTGCAGGCCGTACTGCTCGGCCATTTGTTTGCCGAGGGTGGTCTGATCGTCGTGAAATGCCGGCAGGCAATGCAAAAATTTCACGTGTGGATTGCCGGTGGCGGCGATCATCGCGGCGTTGACCTGATAAGGCCGCAGCAGGTCGATACGCTGTTGCCACACCTCTTTCGGCTCTCCCATCGAGACCCACACATCGGTGTAGATAAAATCCACGCCGTTGACCCCGGCCGCCACGTCTTCCGTCAGCGTAATCGAACCGCCGGTTTTGGCCGCCGCCGCCCGGCACTCCGCCACCAGACCTGCCTCCGGCCAACAGGCTTTCGGCGCGATTAATCTCAGGTCCAGCCCGGTGATGGCCGCCGCTTCCAGCATACTGTTGCCCATGTTATTGCGGGTGTCGCCCACATAGGCCAGTTTCATGCCCGACAACGGTTTACCCGGCAGGTGTTCCTGCATGGTCAACAAATCCGCCAGCAACTGGGTTGGATGGAATTCGTTGGTCAGGCCGTTCCACACCGGCACGCCGGAAAACTCCGCCAGTGTTTCCACCAGCACCTGACCATAACCGCGGTACTGGATGCCGTCGTACATACGGCCCAGCACTCGGGCGGTGTCTTTCATCGATTCTTTATGGCCTATCTGGCTGCCGCTGGGGCCGAGATACGTGACCTGGGCGCCCTGGTCGTACGCAGCAACTTCGAAAGAGCAGCGAGTGCGGGTCGAATCTTTTTCGAAGATGAGTGCGATGTTTTTGCCTTGCAGGTGGCGGGCCTCGGTGCCGTTTTTCTTATTGTTTTTGAGGGTAGCGGCGAGAGTCAGCAGGCTGCTGATTTCAGCGGGCGTGAAATCCATCAGCCGTAAAAAATGGCGCTTGTAGAACGGGTTCATCGTTGTCTTCTCCATGTGACTCAACACTGATGGTTGAATTAAAATTCACTTTATATGTGTAAATATTCAAATTCAAGTGTTGAGTTCAACTTTCTGGTGGAGAGAGAGGCTGGCCTGTGGGAAAATAGCCGCCATATTTGCCGCTTTGATGAGGACTGAGACATGGCAAACCGCGAACTGCTGGAAGAACAACGTGAAGAGACCCGCCTGATCATCGAAGAACTGCTGGAGGACGGCAGCGATCCCGATGCGCTCTACACCATCGAACACCATTTCTCTGCCGAGAAGTTTGAAGAACTGGAAAAAGTGGCGGTAGACGCGTTCAAGCTGGGTTATGAAGTGACTGACGCCGAAGAGATGGAAATGGAAGACGGCGTGGTGCTGATGTGTTGTGACGCGATTAGCGAAGTGGCGCTGAACGCCGAGCTTATCGACCAACAGGTGGAGCAACTGCTGGATCTGGCCGAACGTCATGGGGTGAACTATGACGGCTGGGGCACCTATTTCGAAGATCCGAACGGTGAAGACGACGACGAGTTCGGTGAAGACGAAGACTTCTATGATGAGGATGACGACGGCAAGCGTCATTGATTCTGAGTTGATGTGTCGCCCGGCTATCGCCGGGCGATGTGTTTTCAGTGCAGCGAGAGCGGCCGCGCATTCACAACGTGTTTTATAACGTCTTTAGCATCCTGACTTCGCAATCCACATGGCCGGTGTTGCCCATGGCGTGCGCAATAGGCTCGAACCCCAGCTTTTTATACAGGTGGATAGCGCTGGTCAGGTGCGCCGTCGTCTCCAGGTAACAACGGCGAAATCCTTGCTCCTGGCCAAATGTTAGTGCCAGTTCCGCCAACTGCCGGGCGATGCCTTGGCCGCGCGCCAACGGCAGAAAATACATTTTCTGTAACTCGCAGACATCCGGCTCACCGCCGGATAGCGGTGCCAGACCGCCGCCTCCCACCACTTCGCCATTGCACTCAACCACCCAGTAAGCGCTGGCAGGGCGACTGTAGAGTTCGAACAACTGGTCCAGATGCGGGTCGGACACGGTATACCCTTTGTCGGCTGTCAGGCCGAATTCAGCGGAAACCCGGCGGATCACATTGGCAATCGCCGCGTTATCGGCGGCCGTAATCGGGCGGGTCAGCAGGGGTGTAGACGCTGAAGTTGTCATGTTGCTCACTCTTGTCGGCGAAATCCTGTCAGATCGAACACGTTCGCCGCTGGCTTACGTGTTCCGATGATACGCGCCGTTGATTATACGTACCGGTGCGTGGTCTCAAAACCCTGTTATTGATAACGGCGTGTCGTGGAAAGCGCAACCCTGGCGTGGTGAAACAGCACACGGTTGCCAGAGGGCTGTATTTTCATCGTCTTTCTCTTTGTACGGATCTTGATCTTGTTTCTCATATGTGAGATTTTTTATCTAAATTGATATTTCAGGTGATGTGATGGAACCTCATTTTTCTGAAACCGGCCGGCTTTCTGAAACCGATCGTCGGCTGGCCGAACGGCTGGCGGCGCTGCGTCGTGAACGCGGCTGGTCGCTCGACGAACTGTCGCAGAGCAGCGGCATCAGCCGGGCGACGTTATCCCGGCTGGAACGCATGGAATCAAGCCCGACGGCGGTGTTACTGGGCCGTTTATGTGCGGTATACGGCTGTACGATGTCGAGCCTGCTGGCCGAGGTGGAAATTCAACTGCCGCAAAAATTGAGCGCGGCGCAACAGCCGGTGTGGATTGATCCGGAAACTGGATTTATCCGTCGTTCGGTCTCACCGCCGTCCGCCGGCTTTCGTGCCGAAATGATCCACGGCGAGCTGCCGGCCGGGGTGCGTATCGACTATCACGCGCCGCCGCTGGCCGGGTTGGAGCACCATCTGTATGTGTTGGAAGGGCAACTGGTGATGACGCTGGAAGGCGTTATTCATACGCTTGGTCCACAAGACAGCCTGCGCTATCGGCTGTATGGCGCGTCCGGCTTCCATAATCCCGGCCCTGACGTGGTGCGTTATTTGATAGCTATCTGCACCCCCTGAACTTTTTTTGCTACGGAGTTGAAGAGTATGAGCAATACATCACGACAGGAACCGCTGGTTGTCCGCCTTGATGATCTGACGGGTGAAGCAACAAAGTCTCTGGTGGCTTTGCATTTGACGGGAATGCACGAAAACTCACCGCCGGATCAGGTGTTCGCGCTGGATCTATCCGGCTTACAGGCGCCTGATATGACGTTCTGGAGCGTCTGGCGTGGCGAGCAGATAGCCGGTATCGGTGCGCTTAAAATGTTGCCGGATGGCAATGGCGAGCTGAAGTCCATGCGTACTCACCCGCAGTGCTTACGTCAGGGCGTCGCCGCGCATCTGTTGGTGCATATTGTGGATGAAGCGCGCCGACGCGGCTTGCAGCGCCTGAGTCTGGAAACAGGCCGCGGCCCGGCGTTTGAACCGGCTCTGGCGTTGTATCGTCAACACGGTTTTGTGAACGGCGGTGCGTTCGCGGAGTATGATGCCAGTGAGTTCAATCAGTTCCTGCATTTATCGCTGTGATGACAATTATCGCTGTAATAACAATGCTGTTTTGACGCCTGATTTCTGTACTTCTTTGTCCACAGACGACAATATCGACAACCAGCAGGGAACGTCAGGCGCTCTTTATACTACCCATGATGCAACGCATGGCGTGCCCGAGCAGAACGGTGACACGGATTATTTTGTGATTATTCTTTAAGGCTAAATTATGTGCCGATATAACTAAAATTGACGGCATATAATTATTTTTTTAATCATTAGTCAGCGAGCGTTATTGGGATATTTTACGGGAAACATTAACATCGAACTCCCCGCCTATGATTACGGAAGAGTTGTTCTATGGTTAACCGTGTGTTGTCTGGACTGGCTGGTCTGGTTTTTTTGTTCGTTTTTTATCCTGTTGCCACCGCGCAAACGTTACAACCTCAAGAAGGTAACTGGGCCGCCCCTGAGTTCCGATTCCATACCGGCGAAACCGTCAATAATCTCCGTATCCATTATTACACGTTGGGTGACAGTAAAAAGCCGGCGGTATTATTGCTGCACGGCACGAACCAGCCGGTGAGCGCATTATTGGCGGCAGGTTTCGGCGGGGAATTATTCGGCCCTGGTCAGCCGCTGGATATCAGCAAGTATTTCATCATTATTCCTGAAAGCATGGGTTCGGGAAAATCCGCCAAACCGTCTGACGGCCTGCGCACTAAATTCCCGCAATATAATTACGATGACATGGTGCTGGCACAGTATCGCCTGTTGACGGAAGGGCTCGGTATTACGCATTTGCGTCTGGTGATGGGATATTCGATGGGCGGGATGCATACCTGGATGTGGGGTGAAAAATACCCGGACATGATGGATGCACTGGTGCCGATGGCATCGCAGCCGAATGAATTGTCTGGCCGTAACTGGATGCTGCGCCGGATGCTGATTGAGACCATCAAGCGCGATCCGGCATGGAAAAACGGTGACTACACCACGCAGCCGCCGTCATTGCAGACCGCGAACATCATGTTCAGCATCGCCACCACCGGCGGTACGCTGGCCTATCAGAACAAGGCCCCGACCCGCGCTCTGGCGGATAAACTGGTGGACGAGCGTCTGGCGGCACCGGTCACGGCTGACGCCAACGACTTTATTTATATCTGGAATTCCTCGGCGGATTATAACGCTTCGCCGGAATTGAACCGAATCAAGGCGCCGTTGTTGGTGATTAACTCGGCCGATGATGAGCGTAATCCGATTGAAACAGGAATACTGGAAAGTGAATTGAAGAAAATACCGCGTGCCGAATTGTTTTTGATTCCGGCAAGTAAGGAAACCAGCGGTCATGCCACCATGATGTCGGCGAAATTTTACAAAAATAAATTGGGTGAGTTTTTGGCAGCGGTTCCACCCCGTAATCAATAACAGAATTAACCGCATCGGGCCGATGATGACAACACCATAACGTCGGCCCTTTCCTTTCATGATAATTCCTTTTCATTTTTGTTGCGGTTTATATGTGAGTTGACGCTCATGGTTTCTTATTGCCAAACATTTTCATTACCAAACAGCAGGGACAATTATGTTTCGTAAGATAAAGATCCGTACGACGCTCAGTATTATGGTGTTCTCTCTGGCCGCGTTGTCATTGGTTGTGGGCGTGCTGGGGCTGGTCGCCGTTCAGTCGGGGAATAAGTCGTTCGCACATGTGGATACGGTGGTACTGCCGGGGCTGGTGGCGTTGAATGAAAGTTCAGAATTGCTATTACGCGCCCGTCTCGATTTACGCCTGTACGAATCCCTGATGGGGAAAGGAGACAAGGACGCCGCTACCGTAGCTCTCAAGCGCGCCAGAGGCAAAATCGATGATGCCGGTAAGAAATGGCAGGAGTACCTCACTTACCCGCAATACGAGCAGGAAAGGGCCATTTCTTCCGACATGGCGGCCAAGCGCGACACCCTGATGAATGAATTTATCAACCCGGCGTTCACCGCGCTGGAGGCGGGTAATCTGGATGAGTACCGCCAGCGTGCCGGGAAGTCCACCACGTTGTACGCCGATTTTGACGGTGCGGCGAAAAAACTGGTGCAATACAAGCGGCAGAGCATCGACGAGGCGTACAGCGATTCGAACGAACGCGTTAGCCGTATGCAGTTCATTTTGTCGGTGGTGATTGTCTGTGCGCTGGTACTGGCGGCACTGGCCTGGTCGATTCTGACCAACCTGGTGGTGAAACCGCTCAATCAGGCGATTAGCGTGTTTGGCCGGATTGCGCAAGGCGACCTGCGCGCCAACATTGAGATTCGCGGCAATAACGAAATTGCTCAGTTGTTCGGCGCGGTACAGCATATGCGCGACGGGCTGGAAAATATGGTGCGGGCGGTGCGCAACGGTACTGACGCCATCAGCGTCGGCGTTGAGGAGATTGCCTCCGGTAATATCGATTTATCCAGCCGTACTGAACAGCAGGCCGCATCATTAGATGAAACTGCCGCCAGTATGGAGCAGATTCTGTCGACGGTCAGCAACAACGAAGACAACACCCGTAAAGCCAACGATCTGGCGCAGAAAGCCTCGCATTCCGCTTCTCGCGGCGGCGATGTGGTCACCGAAGTCGTCGATACCATGCGTTCCATTCAGCAGAGCTCGGCGCGTATCTCCGATATCGTCGGCGTGATCGACGGCATCGCCTTTCAGACCAACCTGCTGGCGCTGAACGCGGCGGTGGAAGCGGCACGAGCGGGCGAGCAGGGCAAAGGCTTTGCGGTGGTGGCATCCGAAGTACGTACGCTGGCGCAACGCAGCGCCACGGCGGCGAAAGAGATCGGCACCATGATCGATAACTCGCTGAGCCGTATCGAGAAAGGCGCCGGGCTGGTGGAAGTGGCCGGCAAGACGATGGATGAGATTCTGTCGGATGTCCGCAAAGTGGTGGATATTATGGGTGAGATCATGCTGTCTTCCGGTGAACAAAGCCGGGGAATTTCACAGATCAATATCGCCATTAGCCAGATGGACGGCGTAACCCAGCAGAACGCCGGCCTGGTAGCGGAGGTGGCGAGCGCCGCCAGTTCGTTGCAGGCACAGGTGACGCATTTGCAGCAGTCGATCGCCAGTTTCCGCCTTGATAACGAGCCCCAACCCCGGCTGGACGATAACCGCAGAGCACAGCCGCGCGTTGCGCTGGTCGGTTCACGGTAAGCCGTACCGGATAGCCGTTAGCGTTGTTACATCAAAGAAAAAGCCCCGCGATAACAGGCGGGGCTTTTTTATGTTAATCAGAGCATTATCAATCAAACCGCTATCAATCAGGCTAATGCCGTCTTTAACCGGCGTTAGCCTGTAGCACTGATTACAGTGCGGCGATAGTCGCCTGCTGCTCCAGCAGCTTGGCTTTGGCGGCGGCGTAACCGTCACGTTTTTCACGCTCTTTGGCGACAACCGCTTCCGGTGCGCGCGCCACAAAACCGTCGTTGGACAGCTTGCTGTCGATGCGGCCGATTTCCACTTCAAGCTTCGCCACTTCTTTTGCCAGCCTGTCCAGCTCGGCCACTTTATCAATCAAGCCGGCCATCGGGATCAACAACTCGGCGCCATCCACCAGTTTGGTAACGGAAACCGGGCCTTTGTCGCCAGCCGGCAACAGCGTGATGCTCTCCAGACGCGCCAGCGTCTGAATAAAGCCGAGATTGTCCTGCACGCGGCGGGTGGCATCGGTGGACGCATCGCGCAGCAGCAGGGCAAGCGGTTTGCTGGGGGCGATGTTCATTTCAGCGCGGATATTACGCACTGCGATGATCGTCTGCTTGATCCACTCCAGATCGTTAAATGCTTGCTCGTCTTCCAGCGTGGCATCAAAAGCCGGGAACGGCTGCAGCATAATCGTATCGGCGCTCACGCCTTTCAGTACCTTCACCCGTTGCCAGATGGTTTCGGTAATGAACGGGATGATCGGGTGCGCCAGGCGCAACAATGCTTCCAGTACGGTGACCAGCGTGTGGCGCGTGCCGCGCAGTTCGGCTTCACTGCCGCCGTTCATCACCGGTTTGGTCAGTTCCAGATACCAGTCGCAGAACTGGTTCCAGGTGAACTCATACAGCACGTTGGCGGCCAGATCGAAACGGTAGCTATCCAGCGCTTCACGGTAGGCTTTCACTGTGCGGTTGAATTCCGCCAGAATCCAGCGGTCTGCCAGCGACAGCACTTTCTCGCCGCCGTTAAAGCCGCAATCCTGTTCTTCGGTGTTCATCAGCACGAAGCGGCTGGCGTTCCACAGCTTATTACAGAAGTTGCGGTAACCTTCCAGGCGTTTCATGTCCCAGTTGATGTCGCGGCCGGTAGAGGCCAGCGCCGCCAGCGTAAAGCGCAGGGCGTCGGTGCCGTGCGGTTCGATGCCGTTCGGGAACTGTTTTTCGGTACGTTTGCGGATTTTCTCCGCCAGTTGCGGCTGCATCATGTTGCCGGTGCGTTTTTCCAGCAGCGCTTCCAGCGAAATACCGTCTACCATATCCAGCGGGTCAATCACGTTGCCCTTGGATTTGGACATCTTCTGGCCTTCCTCGTCACGGATCAGACCGGTCATATACACGGTATGGAACGGCACCTGCGGCTTGCCGTCTTCATCTTTGATGAAGTGCATGGTCATCATGATCATGCGGGCGATCCAGAAGAAAATGATGTCGAAGCCGCTGACCATCACACTGCTGGGATGGAAGGCTTTCAGCTCCGGGGTTTGCTCCGGCCAGCCGAGTGTGGAGAAGGTCCACAACCCGGAGGAGAACCAGGTGTCCAACACGTCTTCGTCCTGACGCAGCGCTACATCCGCGGCCAGATTATTCTCGCGGCGCACTTCGGCTTCATCACGGCCGACGTAGACTTTGCCGTTATCGTCGTACCACGCCGGGATGCGATGACCCCACCACAGCTGGCGAGAGATACACCAGTCCTGAATGTCGCGCATCCAACTGAAGTACATGTTTTCGTACTGCTTCGGCACGAACTGGATACGGCCGTCTTCCACCGCTTCCACCGCCGGTTTAGCCAGCACGCCGGCACGAACGTACCACTGGTCGGTCAGCATCGGCTCGATCACCACGCCGCCGCGGTCGCCGTAGGGCACGGTCAGGTCGTGCGCTTTAATTTCTTCCAACAGGCCCAGCTCATCAAACGCGGCTACCACGGCTTTGCGAGCGGCGAAACGCTCCAGTCCGCGAAACGCGTCGGGGATGTCGCTGCTGTAGGCGGTGCTGGCTTCGCCGTTGGTATTGAAAACTTCCGCTTCCTGGCGGATATCGCCGTCGAACGTCAGGATGTTGATCATCGGCAACTGGTGACGCTTGCCGACTTCGTAGTCGTTGAAGTCGTGCGCCGGGGTAATTTTCACGCAGCCGGTGCCTTTTTCCATATCGGCGTGTTCGTCGCCGACGATCGGAATGCGGCGACCGACCAGCGGCAGGATCAGGAACTTGCCGATCAGATCTTTATAGCGCGGATCTTCCGGGTTTACCGCTACGCCGGTATCACCCAGCACGGTTTCCGGACGGGTGGTCGCCACCACCAGATACTCTTTGCCGTCGGCGGTTTTCGCGCCGTCCGCCAGCGGGTAGCGCAGATGCCACATCGATCCTTTGACGTCGCGGTTTTCCACTTCCAGGTCGGAAATGGCGGTACGCAGTTTCGGGTCCCAGTTCACCAGGCGTTTGCCGCGGTAGATCAGGTCTTCTTGATACAGGCGAACGAACACTTCCTTCACCGCGTTGGACAAGCCGTCGTCCATGGTGAAACGCTCGCGCTCCCAGTCTACCGAGTTGCCCAGTCGGCGCATCTGGCGGGTAATGGTGCCGCCGGATTCCGCCTTCCACTGCCAGATTTTATCGATAAACGCTTCACGGCCGTAATCGTGGCGGGTTTTGCCTTCTTCGGCGGCGATCTTACGTTCCACGACCATCTGGGTGGCGATGCCGGCGTGATCGGTCCCGGCCTGCCACAGGGTGTTTTTACCCTGCATACGCTGGTAGCGGATCATCGTGTCCATAATGGTTTGCTGGAAAGCATGGCCCATGTGCAGGCTGCCGGTCACGTTGGGCGGCGGGATCATGATGCTGAAGCTTTCTTTGCTGGTGTCGCCGTTGGGCTTGAAGTAGCCCTGTTTTTCCCAGTGCTCGTACAGCGGCTGCTCAATGTCGTGCGGGTTGTATGTCTTTTCCATTATGCTCAAAAAGTCAGTGAGTTGGCGGCGTCGCCGTGGTCAATTGGAAGCCGACGCTGCGATAGGCTTTATAGCGGTCGCGCGCCAACTGTTTCAGAGATTCTTCGTAAGGAACGAAGTCTATCACTTCATGGAAAGCGGTGGCAAAATCTGCGAACTGCGGCATCAGGCTGATTAACAGGTCGCGCGGCGCATTGCCGCGTTTTTGCGGCCAGGCCAACTCCACCGGCGCGCCTTGCCTCGGCCCTTCTCCCGCCAGATTGTGCGGCACGAACGCGTGTGGTTCGCGTTGCCATAGTGCTTCATCCAGCTTTAATGCCTGTTGCTCGTCTTCGCAGGCGATCAACACGCGCTGGCCGGCGCGCCAGCGCGCCGCCGCCAAATCACAGGCGAGCGCTTCGCAAGCGCTCAGTTCGCCGCTGACGCGGTCGCTCTCAATGAGATAGAAGGTCGCGTTTTTCATGATGCTCCGCATACCGATGAAGGTCACAGACAGAATAACAAATCCCCGCAAACGCGGGGATCGGGCTGGAAGGGAATGAATACGCCGCCAACCGGCGGCGATTGCCGATGATTACTCGGCGTCATTCAACCCGGCACGGTTTAGCAGGAACTGCGACAGCAATGCTACCGGGCGGCCGGTCGCGCCTTTCGCCTTGCCGGAACGCCAGGCGGTGCCGGCGATATCCAGATGCGCCCAGCTGTATTTGCGGGTAAAGCGCGACAGGAAACACGCGGCGGTGATGGCGCCGCCGGGGCGGCCGCCGATATTCGCCATATCGGCGAAATTGGAGTCCAACTGTTCCTGATACTCATCGCCCAGCGGCAAACGCCAGGCGCGGTCGCCCGCCTGCTCGGCGGCGCCCAACAGTTCATGCGCCAGCGGATTATGGTTCGACATCAACCCGGTCAAATGGTGACCCAATGCGATGACGCACGCGCCGGTCAGGGTGGCGACGTCAATCACCACGTCCGGTTCGAAGCGTTCGACGTAAGTCAGGGTATCGCACAGCACCAGACGGCCTTCGGCATCGGTATTCAGCACTTCCACCGTTTGGCCGGACATGGTAGTCAGAATATCGCCGGGGCGATAAGAGCGGCCATCCACCATATTTTCACAGCCTGCCAGTACGCCGATGATGTTGAGCGGCAACGCCAGTTCCGCCGCCACGCGCATGGCGCCGTAAACCGCAGCGGCACCGCACATGTCGTACTTCATTTCGTCCATGCTGTCGGCGGGTTTGATGGAGATGCCGCCGGCATCAAAGGTTAGACCCTTACCGACCAACACGATAGGCTTGCTGGCGCTATCCGGATTACCTTTGTATTCGATAACCGACATCAGCGATTCGTTCTGTGAACCCTGCCCTACCGCCAGGTAGGCGTTCATCCCCAGCTCTTTCATCTGCTGTTCGCCGATGACGCGGGTGGTTACCTGATGGTAACCGTCGGCCAATTGGCGCGCCTGCGAGGCGAGATAGGCGGCGTTGCAGATGTTCGGCGGCATATTGCCCAGATCTTTGGCCGCTTTGACGCCGGAGGCGATTGCCAGACCATGCTGGATGGCGCGCTCGCCGGATGTCAGCTCGCGGCGAGTCGGCACGTTGAACACCATTTTACGCAGCGGGCGACGCAGCTCGACCTTATTCGTCTTCAACTGATCGAAGGTATAAAGCGTTTCTTTGGCGGTTTCGACCGCCTGACGCACTTTCCAATAGGTGTTGCGGCCTTTTACATGCAATTCGGTCAGAAAACAGACGGCTTCCATCGAACCGGTCTCATTGAGAGCGTTGATGGTTTTCTGGATAACCTGCTTATATTGGCGCTCATCAAGCTCGCGCTCTTTACCGCAGCCAATCAGCAAAATCCGCTCGGAAAGGATATTCGGCACATGGTGCAAAAGCAGGGATTGCCCGACTTTGCCCTCCAGCTCGCCTCGGCGAAGAAGCGCACTGATGTAGCCATCGCTGATTTTATCGAGTTGTTCTGCGATAGGGGACAGCCGACGCGGTTCAAACACGCCGACGACAATGCAGGCACTGCGTTGTTTTTCCGGGCTACCGCTTTTTACGCTGAACTCCATGAACTCTCCTGAATCTTTAAAGACAACGGTGGGATCTACGGCTAGAATGTGGCGTTCCGTAATCTTTTCCCGCCGTTGCGTTAACATAAACTGTGTTAATCTAAACGACGTAGCGAATCTGTGCGAGGATACTCAGCAGGTTCTGATAAACATCCCACAAACAGGGATGTTTTAATAACGCTTTAGCTACGAAGGTTGCCACAAATGAGTGTAAATGGCGAGTTAGCGAAAAAACTATCGGCTTTCCTGCAAAAATACAAGTTTTCACAGGCGTAATTAAGCGTGATCATCATTCGATATCTGGTAAGGGAAACCTTCAAGAGCCAGGTGGCCATTCTGTTTATCCTGTTACTGATTTTTTTCTGTCAGAAACTGGTGCGGATATTGGGCGCGGCCGTGGACGGCGACATCCCGACGAATCTGGTTTTGTCCCTGCTGGGGCTGGGCGTGCCGCAGATGGCGCAGCTGATTTTACCGTTGAGTCTGTTCCTCGGGCTGTTGATGACCTTCGGTCGGCTCTACGCGGAAAGTGAAATCACCGTCATGCACGCCTGTGGGCTGAGTAAGAGCGTGTTGCTCAAGGCGGCGCTGTTGCTTTCGTTGCTGACCGCTTCGCTGGCGACCGCCAATGTTTTGTGGCTGAGCCCCTGGTCGTCGCGTCACCAGGATGAAGTGCTGGCACAAGCGCGAGCCAACCCAGGCATGGCATCGCTGGCGGAAGGCCAGTTCCAGCAGACGCAGGACGGCAACTCGGTGCTGTTCGTCGGTAAGGTGAACGGCAGCGATTTTGAACGGGTTTTTCTGGCGCAATTACATCCGCGTGAGAACACCCGGCCGTCGGTGGTCGTAGCTGATCGCGGCACTGTCGCTGCGCGCGGCGACGGTTCTCAGGTGGTGACGCTCAGTAAAGGCACCCGCTATGAAGGCACGGCGATGTTGCGTGATTTTCGTATCACCGATTTTATCAATTATCAGGCTATCGTTGGTTATCAGCCGGTCGCCGTTGACCCGAGCAACGTTGAACAGATGAGTTTGAAGACGTTGTGGGAGTCTTCGGATATTGCCGCCCGCGCCGAATTCCACTGGCGGTTAACGCTGATTTTGTCGGTACTGGTGATGGCGGTGATGGTGGTACCGTTGAGCGTGGTCAACCCGCGTCAGGGCCGGGTGCTGAGTATGTTGCCGGCAATGCTGCTGTATCTGGTGTTTTTCCTGCTGCAAAGTTCGCTGCGATCTAACGCCGGCAAAGGCAAGCTCGACCCGATGGTGTGGATGTGGCTGACCAACCTGGTCTATCTTGCGCTTGCCGTCATCCTGAACCTGTGGGATAGCGTACCGGTGCGTAAATTGCGCGCCAGCCTGAAAGTAGCAAAAGTAGTAAAAGGAGCGGCCTGAGATGTTTCGCGTACTGGACCGCTACATCGGTAAAACCATTTTCAACACCATCATGATGACGTTGTTCATGCTGGTGTCGCTCTCCGGCATCATTAAATTTGTCGATCAATTGCGCAAAGTGGGGCAAGGCGGCTACTCGGTAATGGGCGCCGGGCTCTATACGTTGCTCAGCGTACCGAAAGATATCGAGATCTTTTTCCCGATGGCGGCGCTGCTCGGCGCACTTTTGGGGCTGGGAACGCTGGCGACCCGCAGCGAACTGGTGGTGATGCAGGCATCCGGCTTTACCCGGTTGCAAATTGCCGGTTCCGTCATGAAAACCGCTATTCCGCTGGTGTTGCTGACCATGGCCATTGGCGAATGGGTGGCGCCGGCAGGTGAGCAGATGGCGCGCAACTACCGTTCACAGATGATGTACGGCGGTTCGATGCTATCGACGCAAAGTGGCTTGTGGGCTAAAGACGGCAATGATTTCGTCTACATCCAGCGGGTAGCGGGAGAAAGTGAACTGCTGGGCGTCAACATTTATCATTTCGACAAACAAAACAAACTGTTGTCCGTTCGCTATGCCGCCTCTGCCGTGTATGAGAATGGCGGCTGGAAACTGTCTCAGGTTGAGGAGTCCGACCTGAGCGACGGCAAGCAGATTGGCGGCAGCCAGACCGTCAGCGGTGAATGGAAAACCAACCTGACGCCGGACAAGCTCGGCGTTGTGGCGCTGGAGCCTGACGCGCTTTCTATCCGCGGCCTGTACGATTACATCAATTACCTGCGTCAGAGTGGGCAGGAGGCGAGCCGTTATCAGCTTAATATGTGGAGTAAACTTTTCGCGCCGCTGTCTGTGGCCGTCATGATGCTGATGGCGCTGTCGTTTATCTTCGGTCCGCTGCGCAGTGTACCTGCCGGTATGCGAATCGTGATTGGCATTAGCTTCGGTTTTCTGTTTTACGTGCTGGATCAGATTTTTGGCCCGCTCAGTCTGGTGTATCACATTCCGCCGGTGCTGGGAGCTTCGTTGCCGAGTGCTCTGTTCCTGTTCATCAGCATCATGCTGCTGTTGAAACGGCGCTAATCGTCATCTATTTACTCAACGGGCGAGCTGCGATAGCTCGCCCGTTTTTATCTGCAGCACCTTCACCACTCTACAAAAACACGCTTGCAGCCATGAATTAACCGGCCAAAACTGCACTAACGGCGATTTTTTCAACGTTCGCAACGTCAAACGACGGATTAGGGTTGCACCGATCCTGCACAAAGGTATAATCCACCACGTTTTCCGCAAAGTACTACTTCGTGCCGAAGTGGCGAAATCGGTAGACGCAGTTGATTCAAAATCAACCGTAGAAATACGTGCCGGTTCGAGTCCGGCCTTCGGCACCAACAGTATATAAATAGACGTCAACCGACGTCTTTTTTTATGCCTGAAATCCAGTATCCGCAAGGCTTTCCCCGAGTTTTCTGTCAAACGAAGTCAATCTGATTCCAGCGGGTTCCTTCCCCAAATCCATCTCAGGTTATACCGTCTCCCGGTTGGCTGCACATCAGCACGGCCTGACGTAGCCACTGATGGGCGGCGTCGTTTTCACTACGGATATGCCACCCTTGCCGATAGGCGAAGCGGGAGAGTTCCAGTGGTGGAAGAAATTGGCGCAGGGCTGTGTGCTGCTGTATGTGCTCCACCGTCCGGCTGGGGACGGTGAGAATAAAATCTGTGCCTGCCAGTAGATCCGCCGCTGCCCCCCAATGGGGTAATACCACTGCAATTCGCCTTTTCAGGCCCAGCAACGCCAATGCTCTTTCAATTTCATCATTGGAGTCTGGCCGCAGAGCGACCAGTATATGCGGGCGCTGCAACCACTCTTCCAACGATAACCCGCCATCGACGGGCAATGTTGATTTGTCCGCCACGCTGATATAACCGTCGGAGAATAGCGTTTGTACCCGAATGTGGTCCGGCGCATCCGGGAATAATCCCAACGCTAAATCCAATTCGCCATCCGTCAACTGTACCACCATGGCATCACGGCTGACCTGACTGACAGCCAGATCCAGGCCCGGTGCCAATTCGCGGACGTGTCGCGCTAACCGGGGTAACACAATGCGCGTTGCATAGTCCGACATGGCTATTCGGAAACGCCCGTTGACGAGTGACGGGTCAAACTCCATCGAGCCGCCCAACAGGCCGTTCAGGCTGGTCAATGCGTCATGGAGCGGTTGCATCAAGGCATTGGCGCGAGCCGTCAGCACCATTTTGCCGTTGCGCCGTACCAGTAAAGGATCATCAAAATACGCACGAAGCTGTGCTAACGCGTGGCTGATCGCCGGCTGGCTTTTGTGCAACCGTAGCGCGGCGCGCGTGACGTGTTTTTCCGTTAACAACGCGTGCAATGTCAGCAGTAAATTGAGGTCAATCCGGCGAAGTTCATTCATGTGGCGAATATTAAGTGTGCATATAAGCGATTTCCATAAATTTAGCAGATGAATAATGCTCTTGAGAAATTTGTTCACCTGCTATGAAAAAGAGACTTATATGAGCTTGTTCTTCACCTTGGTCTGCATCAGCCGCTGCTGCGTAAAAAAACATTTGGCGATGATTACGCTGATTCAGCGTCGCGCCCATTCTCATAATACGACCTCTCCGTTTTTGGGGGGGACGCCATGAAGACATTATCCAATGGCAATCACTTTCGCGGTTGGCTTGCCACCACCATCGCCTGGATTTTGTTAGGTACTAACTATTGGGTCATACACCAGTTTCTCTTTGCGATTCCCCCGATTTGGGCATCCGCCCTGCGTGCCTTACCGGCGGGACTTGTGTTGCTTCTCATCGTTCGGCGCTTGCCTTCCGGCAAGTGGTGGTGGCGTTCTGCCATACTGGGTTCGCTGAGTATGGGGCTGTTTTTCTTGTTACTTTATATCGCCACTCAGCGATTACCTTCGAGTATTGCCGCTTCCATCGGCGCACTTAGTCCCCTGGTGTTTGCCGGGGTGGCCTGGCTGTTGATTCATGAGCGTGTTAACGCCCGCTTTCTGGGCGGAGCCGCGTTTGGCATCATCGGTATCTTGCTGATTGTAGGGGCTAAAGAGGGAACTATCGATGTGGTCGGAATGGCGGCTGCATTCGGCGCGATTATTCTCATGGCGATTGGCGCAGTGCTGGGCAAGTTGTGGGACGATGGTACTCCCGTTCTCACGACGACGGCATGGCAGCTTATGGCGGGCGGGATAGAGCTTCTCATCGTCGCTGTCCTGGTAGAAGGTGCTCCGCCTGCGGTTAATAGCAGCGAGTTTATCGCCCTTAGCTATGTCAGCTTAATTTCAACCGCCGTCAGTTATGCGTGTTTGTTCACCGGGTTTCGGTATTTGGGGGCCGGTATGGTTGGGCTTCTCGGACTATTGAGCCCGGTTACCGGCGTGCTGATGGGCGTTACCCTTGCCTCGGAATCCCTGACGCTGACTCAAAGTCTGGGTATCGGCTTGATACTTTTGGGTATCGTTCTGGCACAAAAGAAGTGAGTGTGTGGCAGGCGTAATGCCCGTCAGGTTTCACAAACGGCAGCATTCTCGCCATCATGATGTCCAGAAGAAAAGCGTTGTTACAGACATCGTTAAACGGTGTATTACCCGACATAGTGATTACCTGTACCTTAGCGGTGGTCGGGGCGATTTTTAAACAGGCACCAGTAGCACAGCAAGGCGATCCTGAATAAGGCTGGCCGATATGCTTTATATTTCCACCCGTCGAGGGGGAATATGAGGTACGTTTTTATCACTCACCACATGGTGCGGGTATCGTGCCCTAATAGGGTTCGTCTCCTTCATCGAACTTTTTCGTGTAGCGAGGGAATTATGCGTACTGTTTCAGCCTGCCATGCCGCTTATCGGGATGACATTGCAGACCTGATAACCCGTCGTCCGGTGCCCAGTCCGGACGTGCCGCAGGTGGATCCTTTTTTGTTTCTGAATCACCACGGCCCACAAGTGTATCCACCGAATAACGCGGGGCTACCTTTCGGGCCGCATCCTCACCGTGGATTTGAAACCGTCACGTTTATTTTGGCAGGGAGTCTGGCGCACCGTGACAGCGGTGGGCATGAAAGCATTATCAATGCTGGGGGCGTGCAGTGGATGACGGCCGGTTCCGGGCTGGTTCATTCCGAGCTGTCGCCGGAGGACTTCAAACGTCAGGGCGGTGCGATGGAGATCCTGCAATTGTGGGTGAATTTGCCGGCTCGCCTGAAAATGACCTCACCGCGTTATATCGGGCTGCAACGGGACGATATTCCCTGTGTACCGCTGGCATCAGGGCAGGGGGAAATGCGGTTGATTTCAGGGGTGTATGCCGGTGTGACCGGCCCGATCCCATCGCTCACCGGTGTGTTTATGTCGGTGGTGCAGTTGCAACCGGGAACAGAGGTAGTGTTACCTGCGCCGCAGGGAAACAACGTGTTCTTATACGTGGTGTGTGGCTCGGTAAACATCGCGGATACTCCTGTTTCGCCGTGGAATTTGGTGGAAATGCATGATGATGGCGATGCCGTTGTCATCAACGCCACAGAAAAAACGGTGCTGCTGTTTGGATATGCGGAACCGATAGAGGAACCCGTCGTCTCTTACGGGCCGTTCGTGATGAATACGCGTGACGAGATCCAGCAAGCGATAGCGGATTACCACGCCGGGAAGTTCGATAAGGTTTAACCCACATGACCAGTAAATTGACGAAAAAGCAGCTTGTCGCGCTAAACGATCTTAGCCGTGACACACTGTTGGAGATTGTGCTGACGTTGTCTCGTGAGCATAAACCGGCGCGAGATTCACTGGTTAACGGTGCATATCGGATGTATATCGGCCCGGCATGAATGCTGGATGCCCGAGCCGTTAAAGCACGCCGGGTTGCGTGATGCGTTGTGCAGTCACGTATTTAAACCGCGTAGAGCGGGATGGGCTCCTTCGCCTGCGGCAGCGCGTGGGCGTGGCGTTCCGCCTGTTCGCAGATTTCCAGCAGCGCCGGGATCAGGTGCGCGGCGGCATTCAGGCTGGCACCCAACTGGTAACGCTGTTCGGGGCCGATGTCGGCACCGTCTTGCAGCCGGTCGCCCAGTTCACTCAGCCCATGGCACAACCCGGAAACGGATTCCGCAGCGATAGCGCCAAGGTCACAGAGCTGAACCTCATCAAGCTGGTGAAACGGCAGGCTGGCGATCAGCTCGCGGAAAAGGGTGATGCTGCTGTCTGTGGGAGTGGTGTGATTGTCCGTCATGATTTGTTTTCCTTGAGATTGTATCAACACGTCACCACTCAAGGGTTCCAGACCTGGTGGTGACACAGACAGGGTTGGAACCCCGGTTCTCAAGAAGACCGGTCAACCTTGCGGTTGCCCTGCCTGCATCACCGTAACGAGTGTGCACGTAGCCCCTGAAAAAACAAAGCGTTTTTCAGTCTTGAGAGTATCGGGGGTTCCAGTCCCGGCTGCGGATGTTGCCGCAGCACACACACTCTATGCCAGCCGCTAACCGGGTGAAAGAGGCTGGATGGATTTACAGTAGGGTTGCCGAGCGTTTTGGAATGCCGCTCGCAAAATCAACCGGCAACCGTGCCGAAACGCTGTCGCTGGCCGGGTTAACCGGCGGCGTTGGCTTTCCGGCGGGTTTTCTTTTGCGGCTGCTGGGCGGCGCGCTCGGCTTTGATGCGCGCCAGCAGCGCTTCGGCGCTGTTTTCCCCGCTGATAAGCTCGGGGTTTTCTTCGCGCCATTGCGCGGTCAGCTCGCCACGAAACGCCTTGGCCAGTATCGATTGCGTCAGGTTATTGACCCGCTCCAGCGCGCTTTGCACCTGCTTTTCCACACCATCGGCGTAGGCGAACAGTTGCTCGACACGACGGACGATTTCGGCTTGTTCTTCGATAGAATAAAGAGGAATACTAATGGAAGATATTTTGGATATGCTTAACGTATAGAGCCCGGCTCCAGATGTAGCTTTTTTAATAATTTCACTTTTTCCTTGTGGAGACATGAAATAATAGAGAACAAATTTTGGAACTACTTTGTTAGTGTAAGACCTTATCTTTATTAAATGATTCTGATGGATGCAATTTTTTATTTCTTCGTTCCAAATAGCAGCACGCCCAATCTGTTCAATGCTACCATTGCCCTCAACGACTAGAATATCATCTTTTTTTAGGCTAACTCTTTCTATCTCTTTTTCTAATATTCCAATTTCCGCTATGTCCTCTACCCTGATATTATTCTCATATACATTGGCGACTTTCAATAATGGTAATTTTAATGAAAAATCATTCCGATTGGCGTTTTTGGTTAGCCCACCTATAACGTCAGATATATCGTCAATTTTTTCTGAGCTTATCAAGTTTGCTTCGGTCAATTTCCCACTCACCGCAGCAACCAATACGGATTGACGAAATTTTTTAATAATCAAAGGGATTTTTTCGAGACGAGCTTTGATGCTGTCAACCTGTGGCAGTAGTGTGTCGAGTTTTTCCGCTAAGATAGCTTGTTCTTTTTCAGGTATAAGTAAAAAATCGAAGGTGCTAAGGTCTTCTTTATTGAAACCATTCTGTGCCGAACGAGATAACAATCGCAATGGGGCTTGGAAAAGCTCAGATTCAAGATATTTTTTTAGAAATGATTTTTTTATTTTTGGTGAGCTTATAACTTTGGCCAAAGCAACATTGTAAGCGCCATCCATGCCTGAGCATATTTTTCCTAAAGATGCACCATATCTACCAATTAATAGATCCATTTTTTCACATTTTTTTATTTTTTTAGTGTCAGGTATATATGTAGGAATGGGTTTTTTCCCAAAATCCCGGATCTGTAATAATCTTATATATCCATCTTGAGGTGATGAGATAAATTCTGATTTAGGCGGTTGTGTTCCTCCTTGAATATCAAGAAGGTCAGTAAATTTACAGCTAACCCACCCTTGCGGCAATTTCAGCTCGCTCATTACTTCACCTCGCCCAGCATCGCTTGCAGCAGCACCTTTTGTGCGTCGGCCTCGTCGTCGGCACCCAGCTCGCGCAGCAGCGCATCCAGCTCGCCCAGCGCTTGTGTCAGCTCGCCCATCGCTTCGGCGGCTAATACACCCGGTTCCGGCAGGCTGGCGGCGTCGATGCTGTTGTGGTCTTTCAGCCAGCTGATATCCAGCGAATCGCCTTTGCTGTCGCGGACCCACTCGCGGCTGAATACCCGCCAGCGGCTGGTTTCCAGACGCTGGGCGTCGCTGAGTTCGGCGCTGTCGTCGGTGTGGGTGAAGCTCCATTCTCCTTCGGTGCGCGGGCTTTGGCCGCGCGGGTCGTCGCCGTACACCGCTTCAAACGGTGCCAGATGGGTTTCGCCAAACGGTGTGCGCTTGCCGAAGCTCGGCATATTGGTGCGCAGGTCATACACCCAGATGTTTTCGGTGCAGTTTTCATCCTGCTGCGGGTGGTTCACGGTGCCTTTGGTGAAGAACAGCACGTTGGTTTTCACCCCCTGCGCGTAAAAAATACCGGTAGGCAGGCGCAGAATGGTGTGCAGGTTGCACTTGTTCATCAGGTCGCGGCGGATGTCGGTGCCGACGCCCGCTTCAAACAACACGTTATCCGGCAGCACCACGGCGGCGCGGCCGCCCGGCTTCAGGTTGCGGTAAATGTGCTGGAGAAATGCCAGTTGTTTGTTGCTGGTTTTGAACGTCAGGTCGTCGCGGGTGATGCTGGCTTCACCGCCTTTCGAGGTGCCGAACGGCGGGTTGGCCAGAATCACATCGGCATTGTGCAGGCGGCTGCCCGCCATGCCCAGCGCGTTGCCCTGATGCACCACGCCTTCGTCGTCCCCTTCCATGTTGTGCAGCAGGCAGTTCATCAGCGCCAGTCGGCGGGTGGACGGCACCAGTTCAATGCCAATAAAGGCTTTTTTGCGCTGGAATTCCTGCTGCTTCAGATCCAGTTCGTAGAGGCTGTTCGTCAGTTGTTTGATGAACTGGTCGGCGGCGATCAGAAAGCCGGCGGTGCCGGCAGCCGGGTCCTGAATGACTTCGCCGGCCTGCGGCTTGATGCACCGCACCATGCTGTTGATCAGCGGGCGCGGGGTGAAGTACTGACCCGCGCCGGATTTGGTTTCGCTGGCGTTTTTCTCCAGCAGCCCTTCGTACAGGTCGCCCAGCCCGTCGCGCTGGGCACTGAACCAGTCGATCTGGTCCAGCGTGCGGATCATCTGCGCCAGGTGGCGCGGCTCGCGTAGGCGGGTTTGCGCATCGGCGTAAATGGCGCGGATCAACGCATCGTCATGCACCAGCGTGCCGTCAGCGGTTTTCCCGGTGGAGAGGCTGAACAGGATCTGTTTGTAGTCGTTTAACAGCGTCAGGCCGGATTTGTTATTCAGGTCGGCCCAGCGGCAGCCTTCCGGCAAAATGTGTTGGTCCAGCAGTTCTGCTTCGGTGTTTTCATGCACCATTTTGATAAACAGCAGCAGCACCAGTTCGGTGACGTAATCGCTGTAGTTAATACCGTCGTCGCGCAGAACATCACACAGGTTCCACAGTTTTTGTACGATATCGTTATTGCTCATGATGATCCCTGAAGCGCCCCGTGCGGGAGCGCAGGGCGTGAATGAGGTTAAAAATGCGTGGGGCGCAGTCTAGCAGAATCAGGCGCTTTTGGGGGGCCAGAGTGCATCGCCGAGGGTGTTCAGCACTTCGTCCAGATGCTGGTCCAGCAGTTTGTCCAGCCCTTTGACGCCGCCGGTGGTGGCAAAGCTGCGGTTGAGGGTTGGCCGGTCCAGCACCACTTCGAACGTCAGCTGTTTGGCCAGCCGTTGCAGCCAGTTGCGTTGCACCGGGCTCCAGTTGTGCAGCCGGTAGATTTTCGCCATTGCCTGATCGACACGCTGTTCGAACGGGATCAACGGCTCGCCGATGGCCGCCCGGCGAATATGCCCGATGATGCTGGCGGCGATATCCTGACTGCTCTGATTGCGCTCCGCCGTTTGCAGGTTGGTCTCCGAATAACCGGCGTTGTCGAGCAGGAGGCGGATTTCTTTCAACTGCTCGCGGGTGAGGTCGCGCGGTTTGTTGACCACCACGGCAAGCGCCACAGACTGGTTAAGCTGGGTTTGAATGAACTCGTTGAAGCTGTTGAGGTAATCTTCCGGCCGTGAATGGGTGCCGTAAGACTGGTGGCGTTCGAGCAAGGCGTCCTGGTGCTCGGAGATGACCGGGCGGTAATCGCTGCCCAGCAGATGGGCGACGTCGTTGAGCTGGGTCGTCAGGTTACTGTGCCGGCGCAGGAACTCGGCAGCCTGACGCGGCCCGATGTAGTGCAGGTGCTGATGCAGGTTTTTGGGCGCAATGCCCCACAACTGTTCCAGCTCGTCGAGCTTTTGCCTGACCGATGGTTGGGTTTCGGCGCGCTTTTCCGCTTTGCGTAACACCCGCATCAGTTTCTGGCTGAGGTGGGTTAATACCGCATCGGCCTGGCTTTCTCCTGCTTGTTCACCGGGGCTGGCGAGCGCCGTTTCCAGTAGCTCGGCGTCGGTCAGTTCCCGCACCAGTTGTTCCAACGTGATGTCGGGGTTTTTAACCAGCGGTTTCATGGTGTTGGCGTCGTGCAGCGCTTCGAAGATATCCACCGGGTCATAAACACGGAACACGGTTTTGCCGATGTCGTCGCAACGGCGGGTGGCACGGCCAATCATCTGCTCAAACAGGATGCGCGAACGCACGCGGCGCATAAACACCAGGTTGCTGATTGTCGGCACGTCGATGCCGGTGGTGAGCAGGTCCACCGTGATGGCGATGTTAGGGTAGCGCTCGTTTTTATAACGGCTGATTAGCGTATCGACTTTGTCGCTTTTGCCGGTGATTTTCTCCACCGCCGCCTGATTGTAGTCGGGATAGATGGCGGTGAACGCTTCATCCAGCAGGCGTTTGACCATATCGGCGTGTTTGTCGGTGGCGCAGAAAATCAGGGTTTTGCCTTCGCCAAATGGGTCAAGCTCTTTGACCAGCTCGTTGCAGATAACGCTGTTGAAGTTTTCGTTGATGACCCGGCGATTGAACGCATCGACATCGAAGTGCAGGTCGTCTTCAAGCTGGTCAATTTCCAGCTCACCGGTATCGATGTTGATGGCGCTCACCTGGCTGCCTTTTTCGAAATGGATGCCGTGCTGGTTGAGCTGCGTCAGGTAGCGGATCGGCGGTTCGTAGTCGATCAGCCAGTCATCGGCGACGGCTTCCCGGTAGGCGTACACAAACACCGGGCGGCCGAAGATGTCGCTGGTGTGTTTGGCCGGTGTGGCGGTCAACGCTATTTTTACCGCATCAAAGTAATCCAGCACCCGGCGGTAGCTGGAGAGGTACTGGGCGGCGTCGCGGGTGGCAAGCTCACCTTCGGTCATTTCCTGATCGAGCGTGTAACCCCGGTGGGCTTCATCCACAATGATGCAGTCGTACTGGTCGATTGGCGGCGGGGTATCGCTGGCAAACACCCGGCTGACCATCGCCTGCACCGTGGCGACCTGCACGCGGGTTTCCGCCTGCGGGGCCATGTCGCCCAGTTCCGCGATGTTGTAGATTTGCGACAAGGACTGGTTTTGTTCCAGCGTGGTTTCTTTGAAGTTTTCGGTGGCCTGTTTGCCCAGTGCGGTGCGATCAACCAAAAACAGAATGCGCTTGAAGCGCTCGGTTTTCAGAAAGCGGTAAATCAAGCCGATGATGGTGCGCGTTTTGCCGGTGCCGGTCGCCATCGCCAGCAGGGCGGTGCGGATGTTCTGCGCTAATGTGGTTTCTACCGCGATGATCGCGCGTTCCTGATACTCACGCAGACGCAGATAAGACAACCCTTCCTGGCTGAGTTTCTCCTCGGCTTTTTGTTTGCTGCGTTTGAGCAGGTCAAGCAGCCCTTCCGGGGTGTGAAATTGCGGCAGCGGACGCCGCAGGTTGCCGGGCTCGCGTACATCCCGAAACCAGGTGCCGGATTGTTCCGCCAGTTGCGGTAGGTAGGCGCGGCCGTTGCAGGAGTAAACAAAGGGGATGTGGTAATGCCCTTCTGTGTCGTCGGCCCAGGCGATGCTGCGCCCTTCCAGTTCCCAGGCGGCGGTTAACGGGGGCGCTACCTGAAAGCCTTTGCTGTAGCGCTCTGCCTGCGGAATTTTACCGGCGACGTTTTCATTCTGCCGTTTGGCTTCCACCACGGCGATGGGGGTGAGCCCATAAAACAGAACGTAATCGGCACGGCCTTTCTCACCGTTGTGGCGCGTTGGCCATTCGGCAATCGCTTTGTTCACGCCTTTTTCCGGACGGGCGCCTTTCACCCAACTGAGCGTCTGGCTGTCGGCTTGCCAGCCCGCCTCGTTTAAGGACTGATCGATAAGAATGCGCGTCAGTTCTTCGGTCAGCGTAATCTTTTTGCTGGCCTGACGGGTTTGTCGCGCGGCGCGCTGCTTTTGCTGGTTGCGCTGTTGCTCATTTTTGGCGGTCAGTTGCGCTTGTAACGTTCTGAGCCTGCTTTCGTAGTCTTGCTGGAGTTGCTGTAGTTCGGCGGCATGGGCTTGCGCCTGTTTCGCCAACGCTCTGGCTTCCTGATCCATCTCCAGTGCCAGTGCTTCGTATTCGGCTTTTTCCTTACCCAGTAATAGCTGCAATTGCTGGCTGGATTCGAGCTGGATACTGGCTGACAGCAGGTCGTTTTTCAGTGTTTCGATTTCTGTCTGTAACTGACGCAACTGTGCGCTGGGGTCGGACGGTGGAACAAATGGCCCGGCTTTGAAATCCGCCCCTTGTTTACCCAAGGAACGGTGGAACCAGATAGCCAGTGAACGGGCGACTTTAAGCCCATCCATCGCTTCTTTATGCTGGGTTCTGAAGTGGTGTGTCGCCCGGTTGCCTTCCATCCGCAGGATATGGAAGAGCTCCCGCACCGTGGGTTCCAACTGTAATTCCCGGTTCAGTTGATAAAGCAGGTCCACCTGCTTGGTTCTTTCATCAAACGTGATGCCGGATAACGTAGCAAGGTGCTGCGCCAGCGCTTCGCCTAATTGGCGTAGCTTGATCAGTGTGGTGTTGGGGTCGCTGTAAAAGGCTTGCTCGGCCGCCGCCGCAATTTGGGCGAAGAGAGGGTCATGCTCGGCAAGAAAGCCAAAATTGCCCGCAGGCTGGGGTGCGGTCTGTTTCAAGGCGTTTTCTCCTTAAACGATGCCAACAGTTAACTATCGCTTTATGGTCGTGGCACTGAAAGCAAGGCGGCGTGATGTGCGGCGGTGCACGTTTTATTATTCGATTGGTGTAAAATCATACCGTTACCCGTGCTTTTGGCAAAGAATTTTACGTGATAGCGTAATGAGTTATATCCAGTTATGTGGCGGAGCAAATGGCGCTGTCGCAGCGGCGGCGGTTATGCAGGATGACATGAGTTTCGTTTACCGATTTTTGCCTTGCTGAAGGTGGCGTTGACGATTAAGGCAAGGTGTCGCATACAGCAAAAAAGGGAGTGTAGTAATGGATTTGATTGCCCGTATTAAAACGGAAGCGTTGACGCTCGAAGAGCTTTTCACTGAATTGGTGAAGATTAACCAATTAAAGGCATCACCCTGGGAGAGCAGTTATCACGCGCTGGTGGATGCTATTCGGCAAGTGTCGACATTCACGGATGCAAGCACCGATGAGCTGTTAAAGCGGCTGTGGTATGTGCGTGACAATGGCATTGCGAGCATCCGCCAAGGCGTGCCGTCTTTGGCTGAATTTCAGCGCAATCTTCCGTTATGGCGTGAGTTAACCGAGCGGATTCGACAGCAGCCAGATGATCTGGCTTATCACGCAGTAACCGTTCAGATGCTACAGACGAGAGATGAGGGAACGATCAGCCGCATGTATTGGGCCGTGCGCAATCGCGTTTTCGCTGCTTTTTCACCCGAAACGTATAGCACCACGGTGGATTGGCGTGCTTTTAATCAGGTCGCAGGGTTTATTAACCAGCAGTTTTCTCTGGGGTTACAACTTCAGGGAAGCTGGTTGCAAAATAACCGAGAACTGAAGCAAGCGCTTTCTGAGCGTTTGAACGGTATCGATTTTTATCACGTCAATATGGCGATATGGCAGCTCTATGACGAATTACGTCGGCGTAATACGGATTATGAAACCGAGAAGCCATCCAGCAACGTGCCGCTGCCTGACGATGAAACACCAAACCCGGTGTTGATCAGTTCTCCCATCAACCAGATTTTCTTTGGCCCGCCAGGCACCGGCAAAACCTATGCCATGCAGCAAAAAATGAAGGAATACACCTCGCAGGTGCAGCTGACGGATTACGACGTCTGGCTGGATGCCCGCCTGGAACCGCTGAGCTGGATGCAGGTCATCGTGCTGGTATTGCTGGATAAGCAAAAACACACCAAGGTGCCGCAGTTGATTGCGCATCCGTGGTTTCAGCGTAAAGCGCAGCTGAACGGGCGCAACGGCAATTTGTCGCAAACCGCATGGCGGGAGCTGCAAAGCTTTACCGTCCCGGATTCGACAACGGTGAAATATACCGGCCGCCGTGAGCCCGCGGTGTTTGATAAAACCGAAGATAGCGAATGGTTTCTGGTCGAGTCACAATTGGAGCAAATCGAGGATTTGCAGGCGTTGTATGCAGAGCTGAAACGCGGGCCGCAGTCTGCCGAGGTTATTCAGCGCTTTGCCGTGGCGACGTTCCACCAATCCTACGGTTATGAAGAGTTCATTGAGGGGATTCGTGCCCGTAGTGACGACAAGGGCGTGACCTATCCCATCGAACCGGGGGTTTTCCTGCGTTTGTGCCAGCGGGCTAAGGCCGACCCGACTCATCGTTACGCCATGTTTATTGACGAGATCAACCGCGGCAATATCTCCCGCATTTTTGGCGAGCTGATTTCGTTGATCGAAACCGACAAGCGTGCCGGTATGAAAAATGCGCTCAGTTTGCAACTGGCGTACAGCGGCGAACCGTTCAGTGTACCGGCGAATGTGGACATTATCGGCGCGATGAATACGGCCGACCGCTCGCTGGCCCTGATGGATACCGCGTTGCGGCGTCGGTTTGAGTTTATCGAGATGGCACCGGATTTATCGCTGTTAAGTGGTATCACAGTGAAGGGTGTTGAGCTTGAACCACTGCTGGAGCGCCTTAATAGCCGTATTGAAGCGCTGTATGACCGGGAACACCGGTTAGGCCACGCGTTTTTTATACCGGTAAAAGTCGCACTGGAAGCCGGGAACGAAGACGACGCGTTTAAACAGCTGACATCGGCGTTCCGCCAAAAAATTATTCCGTTGTTGCAGGAGTACTTTTTTGACGACTGGAACAAAATCCGGCTAGTGCTGGCGGATAACCAAAAGCCGCAGGATGAACTGCAATTCTTTATCGAAAGGGCGGACTACCTGGATCTGCTGTTCGGCGATAACCACGGCCTGAGGCTGCACAATCAGCAAGCGGTGTCTTATGAGCTGAAAGATTTTGAACAAGGTGTCTGGGTCGATCCCCAAGCCTATCGTGCAATTTATCAGCCCGTTGAAGCACAAGAGCCACTCGATGCATGAGGTTATCTCGGTGTTTGAATACGGCTGTGTCGGCGCGGCTCCGGTTCGGCTGGCTGATGTCACCGCGGTTCCACCGGCGGTATTCAACTATCTGGAATCGCTGGCGCTGGATGAACAGGGCTGCCCGTTCCTGCGTCTGACATCACGCAAAGGGCATCGGCTGATTCAGGTGCAGAACTATGCCGGGGTGCTTGCCACGCCCTTTGGCGTGCAACTGGAGATCTTGCCTAAAATTGGGCGGACGTCCCCCCCTGAACAAGCACGGCATGTGTTGCTGGCTATGCTGGCGGTATTACCGGATTTTCGGCATATCGAGACAGAGCAGGCGTTGGTGCAGGTGCAGCGGATGACGCTGCTGGAAATCTTCATCAGCCAGTTTTTGCAGAGCGTCAGCCAACTGATCAGGCAAGGGTTGCGCTCCGATTATGTGAGCCAACAAGGCAACCTGCCGTTTATCAAAGGTAAGCTGTTGCTGCCTGAGCAGTTGCGCCGCAATAATGTGAATCGGCATAAGTTCTGGGTTGAATATGAAGACTATTTACCGGACTGTCCGGCAAATAGGTTATTACATTCGGCCCTTAATTTGGTCAGCCAGTGGCGGTTGTCGTCGGAAAATCAGCGTGAATGCCAGATGCTGCGGTTTGCATTTGATGGCATTCCACCTAGCCGGGATATCGACAGTGATATCAGCGGGCTGCGTGTGGACCGCAATATGGCGCATTATCAGGCACCGCTGGCTTGGGCGAAACTGATTCTGACCGGGATGAGCCCGCGAACGTCGGCGGGCAGCGAGGGGGCGATATCGCTGTTATTTCCGATGGAAGCCGTGTTTGAGGCGTTTGTGGCGCAAACGTTGTTGGAAGATATTCCGCCCGACCAGCATCTGAAAGCGCAGGTGGCGGAGCAGACCTTGGTGAGTTACGCGGGTAGGGCGCGGTTCAAATTACAGCCTGATTTATTGCTCCAGTCACGCCACCCTGCCTGCAATCTGGCGGTGTTGGATACCAAATGGAAGTTGATCCGTGAACGACAGTGGCTCCGCGATGGGCAACAGGCGGACAGGCTCCGTGGTTTGTCCGAATCCGATTTTTATCAGATGTTTGCTTATGGGCAGCGCTATCTGGCCGGTAAAGGTGATATGTACCTGATTTATCCCGAGCACGATGAATTTACCCAGCCGCTCCCATCCCCTTTTATTTTTTCGGAAACGTTACGGTTGTGGGTGGTGCCGTATCGTATTTCGGCATTAGACGGGCAGAGAATGCCGTGGCCACATCGGGAATACAAGATAGGGGTAAATTAACACACTGAGGTTTTGGTAGGCGTAATATAAAAATAAGTTGCAGAGGTATAGGCTTCTGCAACTTCATGTTAATGAAATACTTATATATTTCTATGAAATACTTGTGATACCAAGATGCTTAGGGAATTTAGGTGGTGCGGCAGGTTTATCAACCATCAGACTATTTCCTAGGTGATAGTAAATAAATTTTGGTGTGGTTGTTTCTAACCCTAAGCCATGCTCTGCTGAATAGCAGCCATTATTGCCGACTATTTTAAAGATGATGCTTTTTTTGCCATCTTGGGTTTCTTTTTTGAAATACTCATGGCAGTCGGCACAAGGAAATGCATCTTGAACGATCAGGAATAATGAGCCTTTTGCCTTCTTATCTTCAAAAAGTGCTCGTTCACTGTGGCTGAAAATAGATTTATTAACCTTAGTGACGGCGTTACTCCCCTGACTGCGCCAGCTTCCTGATTCTGTTGGACAGTATATTTCTGTATTAATCGCCATGTCATTATCCTGTTCATGTTGGGGTTTGCAGCACAAACATCTCACAACGTGCAGAGAGCCGCTGTGGCGAAAAAAGGGAATATACCGTGATAATTGAGGAGTGACGGCGGTGAGCAATATCTCTACTTAAATGCAAATTCATAATGTTGAATATGGCTGCCGTAGCGATTAACCTGTGCAACGACATACATGCCATCCATTCCCTGCCTGCGGTTTTCACCGAGTTTGAGTTGTTCTTTGGAGGAGCACAATTCCAGCCAGCGCCCGGTATATTGCTCTTTTATCCAAAGGCCAGCTTCACAGCGGTGTTTACCATTAGATGGACCGGGAAAAGTAACTTTATAGTCGGTGACGTAATCAATAACCTTTTCCGGGTAGAGATAGATATAAACCTCAAATACGTTAATCGTTAATGCGAATCCGAAAGCGGCGCTGAACGTAAAAGAAAAACTCCATTGTTTGAGCATCCCTCTGGCTGGGCGAAAAACATTGGCTATAAAGGTTATGCTGATGCCTGCGGCCAGAGCGACCTTTAATGCGATGCTTTCTTTCGGTAAACCTGTGACTAGAATAGTATTTTGGGTGAGAGTGGAGGACCAGAGGAAATAATATCCGAGAGATAGCGTGCAAGCATTGACAGCTATTATGTACAACGTGCGCATGGAAAAAATGAGATGAGTAATATCTTTTATCGTCAATTCACGTATGGATTTCATCATGAGGAATGCTGGCTATGCCGTGATGGCAACTATTATGTGTATCGACAGAGAGGCTGAAGCGTACTGGTATTCTTTTATGTGTGCAATATTTATGTCTTGTTCGCTGCGATAGCCGAGTGATCAGCTCTCCATTCCCCGCTTGATTGCCGTGTAGCGATGACTCTCTAACTCCCCATTTCACTCCCATTTTTCCCTATTTGTCGCCGGAGGGATTTTCTCGTGCCGAATTATGGTGTGAAGACATCTATCTGTCGGGGAAACACCATGAAAGGCTACCATTTAAAAGAGCAACACCGCCGGAAATCTTGGGTGCGTGATACGAATACGGATGCAGAGGCGGCGTTATTGAACTATCTGCCCGAGCTATTGAACACATTGAGGCTGACAATGCCGGTGTCGCCGTCGGTGATGACTCGCGACATTGAGGGGGAAACCTTTTTCGATATTCTCTATCGGTGCGATTTTAATGCCCGGCAAAACATTCATCAGATTGAGAAGATCTTCTCCGTCAAAGAAGCGTTTACGCCGGAGTGGGTGCCAGGGGCCGATCTGGCGCTGCCGGTGATCGCTAAAGAAAACCACGTATTACCGGATAG
The DNA here is from genome assembly GCF_007210685.1 of Dickeya sp. ws52. Taxonomy (NCBI): domain Bacteria; kingdom Pseudomonadati; phylum Pseudomonadota; class Gammaproteobacteria; order Enterobacterales; family Pectobacteriaceae; genus Dickeya; species Dickeya sp. ws52. Next base: position 112,455 of record NZ_SZVX01000008.1, on the reverse strand, counting down.
CCATTACCTTCTGCTGGGGCTGGATTTATTTGCCGCCGTCGAACAGGGCGAGCTTCGCATTTCGCCGCAAGGCTGGGGAGATAATCACCTGACGGGTAAGGATATGTCGGCAAGCGAGTTTCTGGAACTGAAACCGCGGCCTGCCTGCCTTTATGCCGGCGTGTTGCACGGGCACGCCGGGCAGCCGTTGTCGCCGCCGCAACTGCTGGGATGGCTGGAACTGATGCGTCAGGCGCACGGCCAGCCGTCCTCGACGATGATGCTACTTGCGCCGGTGGCTGAAGCGTCCGGCTTTATCGGTTGGTTCGGTTTGTATCAGCGTAACGGGGGGACGGGAAAGGTGCTGCAGTGGCAAAGCCTGCCTTCATTGGTACAAGACGAACATTTCTGGGAAGCAATGAAGGAAACCGGGCTGGCGCACAACGTGTATGTCAGCAATATGGGTGCCGATACCGATTATCGGGGTAACTAGTTTTCCTGCCTGGCGGGCTCTTTTAGGTTGTGTAGGTCAGCACTGGAGATTGAATAGCGACGCGGCGGGGTGGCCGCGTCAGAATACCTTTATATCTGATACAAAAAACGACACAACTGCAACGCCATAAAAATCATGTAGCAGCCGATCAGGCTGTCGATGATGCGCCAGGTGAGTGGTCTGGCGAAATAGCGCGAGCAGGCGGCGGCCGTGTAACCGATGGTGTAGAACCAGATAAACGACGCGCTGATGGAGCCGGCCAGATAAAACAGTTTCAGGTCGGCGGCGATGCCGGAAGAAATACCGCCGATGATGGCGACCGTATCCAGATAGACATGCGGATTCAGCAGACTGACCGCCAGACTGGAGCCGATCACCGTGCGCCGGCGGCGCAGGCCGTCGCCCTCAGGCAGCGTCAACTGGTTGTTGCCGCGCCAGGCGCTTTTCAGCGCGTTGTAACCGTACCACAGCAAAAACAGCACCCCAGCCAGCGTCAGCGCAGTGATCGCCGGTTTACTGTCGTTGATGATTTTCCCCAGGCCCAGCACGCCAAGCGTCATCAGCGCCATATCACATAAAAAGCACACCGAACTGACCCAGAACACATGCTCCCGTCGCATCCCCTGACGCAACACGAAGGAATTTTGCGCACCGATCGCGACGATCAAACCGGCACTGGTCATAAAACCGGTAATAAAAATAGGTAACGGCATGGGCTCTCTTTTACCCGTCATACTTCAAGTTGCAGGTGCGTTGGCTTTATTACTCGGCCCATCCCTGGGCCTCGCCCTTTCAGGGCCGCAGCACGCTGCGTTCAAATCTGCTCCCGGCAGATTTGTCGCTCACCCCGGTCACTTACTTGAGTAAGCTCCCGGGGATTCGCTGCGTCGCCGCGTTACAAGGCTCTAATGAGCCTTGCCCTGACGGGCCAACGCGTTGCGTTGTTCAACACGCGAGCGTGTTGTCCTGCAACTCGAATTATTTTGGGTATATCAGGAATAAATTTGAGAAAATAAATAATAACAATGGGTTGAGCGGTTTTTTGCCCGTTCCTTTGTTGGGGGTGGATAATGGATAAATTTCGGCGATAAGGCCAATGAATAGATTTAATCTGTAATTAGTCAGGCTAATACAGCAATCGACTCATGTTTGCCGAAGAGATTCTCGCGATGGTGACGAATATGCGCGAGATTGGGCGCATGATGGGGTTCTTTCGGCAAGCGGAGTTGCTTGCCTTCGTATTGTTCAAACTGACTTTGCACTATGTCGCTGGTCAGTGCGTTGAGGCGCGGCGAGAGCAATAACTCCAGATGATCGTTAAACCCGATCAACCCTTGGTCAAAGGCTTTATCGTGCAGCGCAGATAAGCACAGCCCGTTACTCGGGTCTAAGCGGTGCTCGGCGATGTCTTTCCACGGGCGAATATGACTGGCGATCAATAAGATCGGTTCTTCCAATCCGGTAATACAGCAGCGTTCGTCGTATGCCTTCAACACCCGCTTGCGAAACTGTTGCTGACCAACGCGGACGGTAGTGATGGCCATACGCTCGTGCCCGTAGTAGTCGGGCGGCGTGTCTTCCTGCGCATGTAATGGGGCCTCATCCGGCGCGGTTAACGTTGCGATGGCCTGCTGACATTGTTGATTGAAGGCTTGCGGATCGCGTTCCAGCTCTTGCCACAGTTGCCTGTCGGCCTTGGAAGCCTGGCTTAATCCAGTGCGTCCGGAGTCGATGATGACCGGGTCCAGACTGGCGATATTCACCAGTTTCATCGCCAACGCGGAGGGCGTTCTGCCAATCAGCTTGGCGTAGTAGATAATCTCGGGATTACGCGAATGGAGCTTGCCGAACGAAAGCCGGCTGTACAGCGTAAACGCAACCAATAATTGGTCGCGTGTCCAAAGCGTGGGGGCGGCCATGCGTTTTCCCGAAAGTGAATAGATAGTGTTAGTCGAAGCGTTAACTATGCCAGGCGGCGAGGTAAAAATCATGGGGTTCATCAACAGGATGGCGCACGATTTGCCGAGCGTATCAATTGCACCCCCCAACTAAACCCAGTAGGGTAACGGGTACAAAAAACGTGCGGCGTGTGGCCTGCCGTACATTCCACATCTTTCATCTTCGGACATGATTTTGAACGCTGCTGTTACCTCTCAGAGTGCGGGGTCCGCTGTCGACGGATTACCGATGCCGGCGCGTCTCGGCGCCATTTTCGCGATTGCATTCGGCATTGCCATGGCGGTGTTGGACGGGACGTTGGTCAACGTGGCGCTGCCTACCATCGCCGCAGATTTCAACACCAGCCCGGCGTCTTCCATCTGGATCGTCAATGCGTATCAACTGGCGATCACCATGGCGTTGCTGTCGCTGTCGTCGCTGGGCGATATCGTCGGTTACCGCCGGGTCTATTTGGTGGGGCTGGTGCTGTTTACCCTGATGTCGTTTGTCTGCGCATTGTCGGATTCACTGACGACGCTGACGCTGGCGCGCATTCTGCAAGGGCTGGCGGCGGCGGCGCTGATGAGCGTCAACACCGCGTTGATTCGGCTGATTTACCCCAAAGACCGGCTGGGGCGCGGTATGGCGATCAACTCGCTGGTGGTGGCGGTGTCCACCGCCGCCGGGCCGACCATCGCCGCCGGGATTCTGGGCGTAGCGTCATGGCAGTGGCTATTTGCCATCAATGTGCCGTTCGGCTTGGCCGCGATGGCTCTGGGCTGGCGTTTCCTGCCGCATAACGACGGGGTGAGGGCACAGCGCTTCGACGCGCCGAGTGCGCTGCTGAATGCGCTGACCTTCGGGTTGTTCTTTATCGCGCTGGGCGGCGTCGCTCATGGTCAAAGCGTGTGGATGGTGCTGGGCGAACTGGCGCTCACCGTGCTGATCGGCGGCTATTTTTTCCGGCGGCAGTTGAATCAGCCTTATCCGCTGTTGCCGGTGGATCTGCTGCGTATTCCGGTGTTTGCGCTGTCGGTTGGGACTTCGGTCAGTTCGTTCTGCGCGCAGATGCTGGCGATGGTGTCGCTGCCGTTCTATTTCCAAAGCGTATTGGGGATGAATGAAATCGAAACCGGCCTGCTGCTGACGCCCTGGCCGCTGGCGATCATGGCGGTAGCTCCGCTGGCCGGGCGCTGGCTGGAACGCGTCAACGCCGGAGTCTTGTGCACCATCGGGTTGTCGTTGTTCGCGCTGGGGCTGTTCTCGCTGGCTTGGCTGCCGGCTTCGCCGGGTTATCTGGATATTTGCCTGCGTATGGTGTTGTGCGGCATCGGTTTTGGGCTGTTTCAGTCGCCGAACAATCACACCATTATCAGTGCTGCGCCCCGTCATCGCAGCGGCGGGGCCAGCGGTATGCTGGGCACCGCCCGGTTGGTGGGGCAGACCGCCGGCGCGGCGCTGGTGGCGCTGATGTTCAACCTGTTCGGCGGGCAAGGCACCCATGCCGCGCTGATTACCGCCGGGGTCTTTGCTGCGCTGGCGGCGGTGGTCAGCGGTCAGCGGATTTCGCGGTTGAATGTCGACTAGTCAGGGTGCGCTGAAGCGACGGTAAGGCGCAGAGGCGCTGCGTAAGCTGATACGCCTGCTGCGCACTCACCAGATTGGTGAACCCGAGAAGTAATCCTTCCTCGTGGTCCGGCTGTTGCCGCCATTGGCTCAGTGCCTGAATGAATAACCCGGCGCAGGCCGCTTCTGCCGCGATATCTGCATCGTGCGCGCTTCCCGGCGGCAGGCGGGCCAGCAGTTGCATACCGCCCGCACTGGCGTGAAGCTGCAATCGGTGGTCGGCAAGGGTGGTGAGCGCATCTTGCAGATAACGGCGACGCTCGGCGTAGAGCACCCGCATTTTTCTGATATGTCGGGCAAAATATCCCCGTTCCATAAAGTCGGCTGCGGTGGCTTGCGGCAGGATGAACCCGTTACTGTGCAGGAGATGCGCCGTTTGCCGAAATACCCCGAGCTGCGCCTGCGGCACCACCAGATAAGCCAGCCTGAGACCGGGGAAAAACACCTTACTGAAGGTGCCGGTGTAAATAACCCGTTCGTCGTTATCCAGACTTTTTAGTGCCGGCAATGGCCGACCGTGATAGCGGAATTCACTGTCGTAATCATCTTCGATAATCCACGCTTCCCGGCGCGCCGCCCACGTCAGCAACGCCAAACGCCGCGGCAACGAGAGCGCGACGCCAAGCGGGCTTTGGTGGGTTGGCGTGACAACGGCGAAGCGGGCGTGCCCTGCATATTGCTCGCCTGCGGCCACATCAAGACCTTCTTCATCCACCGATACCGGGGCCAGTTGCATACCGGCGTGCAGCAGAAAGCGCCGCGCCAACGGGTAGCCGGGGTCCTCATACCAGCCCAGATCGCCGGGGGTGAGCAGCGATCGACAGATCAAATCCAGCGAGCAGTGATAACCGGCGGTGATGAAAACCTGTTGCTCTGAGCAGGCGATACCCCGAGAGACACCGAGATAGGCGGCAATCGCGCGGCGTAACGGCAGGTATCCCTGCGGGTCAGGGTAGGCCAGCGTCTCACCGGCCAGTGTTCGCAGGCATTGTGCCGTCAGTCGGTTCCAGGTTTTGCGTGGAAAGGCATCCAGCGCCGGTAAGCCCAACTGGAACGGCAGAATCGCCGGAGGTTGCGGTTCGGCTTGCTGGCGGGACAGCGACGGGGCGACGGGGGGATGGCCCGGCGTCAGGTTGGTCAAACCGGGGGAGACGATCGTCCCTGCCGGACCCCGCGGCAACAGGTAACCTTCGCTGGTGAGTCGCTGATAGGCGGTTTCTACCGTGCCGCGCGCCAGATTCAGCTCGCTGGCCAGGCTGCGAACCGAAGGAACACGCTCGCCGGGGCGTAATTGCCCGCAGGCGATAGCATCGCGGATCCGCAGATAAAGCTGTTGATTGAGTGGTGTGGAAGGCGCCGGCAAAAACGGTCTGGTCAGAAAATCCATCGCTATGTCCTTATCAAAATGACAGATCTTGCCTCTGTTGAGTAGGCCATTGTTGGCCTACAGTAGCCCGCATTGCAACCATGTTGAGGGCGTAAGGCTCGAAATGATGGCTGATATTCATCTGGCATCGGCCGGTAGGCAGGCTGAGCAACGGGCGTGTTTTAGTCTGATGCAGGTCTTGCGGCCGCATTTAACCGACCGCGAGCAATTTGTTCGCCAGGTGCAACGGCAGGCGCAGCATGGCTACCAGTTGTTGGTCGCCTGGCAGGCCGATGTTGCGCTTGGGCTGGCCGGCTATCGGGTGCAGGAAAATCTGGTGTATGGGCGCTTTCTGTACGTTGATGATCTGGTATGCCGGGATGAGGTGCGCGGGCACAGCATCGGCGATCGGCTGATGCAGGCGATGTATCAGGAAGCGGCCCGCGCGCAGTGTGCTCAACGGGTGTTGGACTCTGCGTTATCCAATGCGTTAGCCCATCGTTTCTACTTTCGCCAGGGGCTGTTGGCGCGAGCCCTACGTTTTAACGCGCCGATCCACAGTGGAGAAACACTTTGAATACATTACGTTTTCCGTATGCCACGCTGTCGCCGGAGGCCTATCAGGGGCTGTTGACGACCAAAAACGCACTGGAGAAAAGTACGCTTGGCCTTGAACTGATCGAACTGGTTTATTTACGCATTTCCCAAATCAACGGCTGTGCCTTTTGTTTAAACCTGCACGCAGGATGGTTGCGGCGTGCAGGCGTCAGCAATGAAAAAGTGGATAGTCTGGCAGGGTGGCGGGTGTGTTCGTTATACAGCCCACGTGAGCAGGCAGCGCTGGCGTGGACGGAATCACTGGCCGACGTGGCGCAGACCCATGCACCGGATGCGGATTTCGCACCGCTGCGCGACCACTTCACCGAGGCGGAGATCGCCGATCTGTGTTTTGCCATTGCCCTGATGAGCGCGTTCAATCGTCTGGCTATCGGGGCTCGCCAGTAACTAGCTGATACCGGGGGGCTTTGCTGCGCTGGCGGCGGTGGTCAGCGGTCAGCGGATTTCGCGGTTGGCGGTGTCTTGAGGCATGTGTGCGGTAGATCATCGCGCTGGATTATGCAGTTAACGGTATAACCGCTACTTTCATCGAACAGTTAATGCGTTACGCCGATTAACGGATAGTGGGTTTTGACGACAATCCTCCTGCCACTATGTGCAACGAGGAGATCAAACTATGTATGGCAATAATCCAGAGATCGCGTGGGATCAAAGTAATGCAACCAACAAAGGCAAAGTGATCGACCGGGCGATAAGAAATAATCAGTGCCGGGTTATAGATTTCCCGGACGGTGGGCGACGGATCGTGTTCCAGTGTGTTCATTGTAAGAACTGGATAACGGAAGAGGCGGTTGAGGCCGACCATTATCCGGAACCTTCCAACCCTGCCCTGGCGAATAATGATGATATTAGCCGGCTGGTGCTGGCCTGTCGGCCGTGTAATGCGGCGAATATTCAGAACACCCAACAGATGAAGACCAGAGGGCAACTGAAACTGGCGGGAGAAAACCGCAAGTATACGGAAGTCCGCGTTAATGGCCAACGCGTCGGCTAACGGCCAGAGAGCTGGCCGTGTCCCGCAAGGGCGCGGCCATCTCATGGTAATTCCGGGGGGCGGCGCTCATGACGCCACCATCACCGTGACCCCCAGCGCTTCGAACGCGTTGACCGCCTCCTGGCTGATGCCGGCGTCGGTAATCAGGTAGTGGATGTTGCTCCAGTCGCACGGCAGGGCAAACATCGACACCTTGCCTATCTTGCTGGAGTCCGCCACCACATACACCGTCTTGGCGGAGCGGATCATCGCGCTTTTGACTTTGATGTCGGTCTCACTGGGGAAGCTCAGCCCCATGCGCGGGGAGATGGCGGCGGTGGCGAGGAACAGTTTTTCGGCCAGCACGTTTTCGAAAAAGCTGGCGGCCTTTTCACCCGAAGTGGAGAGGGTAGGAAACTTGAAGGTGCCGCCGGTCAGCAGAATGTTGATGCCGGGTTCGCCGCCCAGTTTGAGCGCGATATTGACCGCGGTGGTGATAACCGACAGCCGGTGAATATCCGTCAGGTGTTCGACGATAGCGGTAGTGGTGGTGCCGGAATCGAAAATCACCGTGTCGCCGTTTTCTATCTGCGTGGCAGCCAGCCGACCAATGGCATCTTTCTCTGCCAGATTGATCTGCCGTTCCAGCAGCAAGGCACCGGTATTTTGCTTGCCGGTCACCAGCGTTGCACCGCCGTAATAACGCTGAACGTAACCCTCTTTTTGTAATTCGCGCAGATCGGTGCGGATCGTGGCTTCGGTCAGCCCGAAGGTTTCGGTCAACATTTTCACGGTGACGGTGCCGTCTTCGCGCACCATCTCCAGAATTTTTTCCCTGCGTTGCTGCATATCCGCCAGTTGTTCACTTTTGCTTTTCAATCGAAACTCTCCTGTACCCAAACTGGTGACGATGTTCCGCCGTCAACCCGCTAATTGACAGCAAGTTTACCCTTCACCTGCGCGGAATGCGAGGTGAAGGCGGCGAAAAAGCATGGACATTTTCGCTGATCCTGCGAGGCGATCCCCCCTCTTCTTCCACCGTTCACGCCGGCCGTTCGCGCCTTTTTGCCGGATCACGCCGTTCTCTTCGTGGTGTTATTTTGATCTGCTTTTGTTTGATATTTGATCTCGTCCACAGAATAGGCTAAACAGAGCGTGTATGTTTTCGATCGAAAATCAATTGAAAGTGATCGGGAGCGATTCGTCAGCGATCAGGAGGTAAGGGTGGACGTACAGACAATCAGACAGACAGCGCGACAAGCCCGGCGCTATGTGTTGCAGATGAATCATCGGGCGGGCAAAGGGCACACCGGCGCGGACCTGTCGGAGGTGGATATTATCTGCACCCTGTTTATGGCGGTGATGGATCGTTCGCAGGCGCGGCCGAATCAGGATCGTTTCATTTTGTCGAAGGGCCACGGCGCGGGCGGGTTGTACTGTAGCGCTGCGGCGATGGGGCTGATTGACCCGGTGATACTGGATCAGTTTATGGGTGACGACACGCTGCTGGCCGGCCATCCGATTCACCAGAAACTGCCGGATCTGGTGGAGATCAACTCCGGGGCGTTGGGGCATGGGCTGTCGATCGGCGCCGGGCTGGCGCTGGGTAACAAACTGGCAAGCCGTGCGCATCGCCGCGTTTTTGTGCTGATGGGCGACGGTGAACTGGCGGAAGGCTCCAACTGGGAAGCGGCGATGGCCGCCAGCAAATTCCGGCTGGATAACCTGGTGGCCATTGTCGATCGAAACCGTCTGCAACTGGCGGGCAAAACCGAAGACATCATGCCGCTGGAGCCGCTGGCGGATAAATGGCGCGCTTTCGGCTTCGAGGTTATCGAGTGCGATGGCCATGACCCCGCCGCCATCATCGACGCGGTAAACGCCCCGACCATTGGCAAGCCGCGGGTGATCCTCGCCAATACCGAAAAAGGGCACGGTATTTCGTTTATGGCGAATGTTCCGGCCTGGCACCACGCGGTGCCGAATGATCAACAGCTGGCGCAGGGGCTGGCGGAGCTGGAGGAGTGATGATGCAAGATTTACGTGATGCGGTAGTCGCCGCGCTGCTCGAAGAGCAAAACGCGGGCGCTAATTTGTGCGTCGTGGTGGCGGATTCCACCTCCACGTCGAAAATCGCACCGTTCGAGAAAGCCTTCCCCGAACGGGTGGTGAACGTCGGGATTGCCGAGCAAAACATGGTCGGGATGGCGACGGGTCTGTCGCTGAGCGGCCCGACGGTGTTTACCGCTAATGCCGCGCCGTTTTTGCTGGCACGTTCTAACGAACAGGTGAAGAACGATATCTGTTATACCGACGCCAACGTCAAAATGCTGGGGCTGAACGCCGGGTTTGCCTACGGCCCGCTGGGGGCGACCCACCACTGCATGAACGATATCGCGATTGCCCGTTCGTTCGGCAATTTGCAGATATTCGCCCCGGCGGATGCGATGCAGGCCAGCGCGATCGCACGCTATGCCATTCATCATCGCGGGCCGGTGTATATCCGTATGGACAGCGACAAAGTGCCGGTGCTGCATGAGGCCGGCTGGTCGCTGACGCCGGGCAAGCCGGAGGTGGTGCGGCAGGGGAGCGATGTGGTGGTGTTCTGCCTCGGCACCCTTGTCCATGAGGCGCTGGCCGCTGCGACGGACGCCACCATCGTGTCCTTACCTTCACTGTGGCCTTTGGATGAAATGTCACTGTTGGAAATTATTAGTCAACACCAGTATGTGATCTCGATGGAAGAACACGTACTCAGTGGTGGCCTTGGCAGCATCATTGGTGAATTGTTGCACAAACACCATTTGAGGCAGCGCTTCATTTCACTGGGTGTCCCGCCTTATGAGTTTACCCATAGCAGCAGCCGCAGCGCATTGCGGCGTCAGTTCCATATCGATGCGGCCGGACTGCGCTTAACCCTGGAACAGCTTGCGTTACGCACCATTGCCTGAGGAGAACAACCTGATGAGTCATGACAACGAGTATGACGTGAATTTGCGTTATGGCGTGGATACCGGGCTCAGCCTGAACGACAAGGTGGCGGTGGTCACCGGTGGGCTGGGCGGTATCGCCATGGCGAGCAACGAGATGTTGCTGGAAAAAGGCGCGCGTCTGGCGCTGCTGTATCCCACGTTTGAGCGCGACAAGGCGGCGCAGGCCGCCGAACAGTTTGACCCGACGCGAGTGCTGCTGGTCGAGTGCGACGTCACCGCGCCCGCCGAGGTGGAAAACGCGTTTGCCACCGTCGCGGCGCACTACGGCCAGCTAGATATCCTGGTCAACTGCGCCGGCTACGTGATGCTGCAACCGGTGCTGGAAACCGATTTCGACGAATGGCAAAAGCAGCTTGCCGTCAACCTGACCGGCCCGTTCCTGTGCTCGCAGGCGGCGGCGCGCCACATGGTGGCTGCCGGTCGCGGCGGCAAGATTATCAATATTGCCTCGCAAGCGGCGTCTATCGCTATCGATAACCATGTGGCCTACACCTCTGCCAAGGCGGGGTTGCTGGGGATGACCAAAGTGATGGCGAAAGAGCTGGCGCCGCACCACATCAACGTCAACACGCTGTCACCGACGGTAGTGCTGACGCCGATGGGCGAGAAAGCCTGGCGCGGTGAGAAAGGCGAAGCGATGAAAAAGCTGATCCCGCTCGGGCGTTTTGCCTACACCGATGAAATTGCCGCCGCAGTGCTGTTTTTCGCCAGTAACGGCAGCGACATGATCACCGGCGCGGATTTGATGATCGACGGCGGGTTCACCATCTGGTGATGGCCGGAACACACTACCAATAGATTTAAAAAACAATTGATTACGCTGTTTCGCTGTACCCCGACAATAACGAAAGATAGAGAGATATCATCATGAAATTGCGTTCAATGCTGTTAACTGCCGCCATCACCAGTGCCTTATCGCTGACCGCCCACGCGGCGGAAAAAGGCACCATCATGATTCTGGTCAATTCGCTGGATAACCCTTACTACGCCTCGGAAGCGAAAGGGGCGGACAAGAAAGCACAGGAGCTGGGGTATAAAACCACGGTGCTTTCCCACGGTGAAGACGTGAAGAAACAAAGCGAGCTTATCGACGCCGCCATCGGCAAGAAAGTACAGGGCATCGTGCTGGATAACGCCGATTCCACCGCCAGCGTCGCGGCGATCAAAAAAGCGAAGGCCGCCGGTATTCCGGTGGTGCTGATCAACCGCGAAATCCCGGTGGATGACGTGGCACTGGTGCAGATTACCCACAATAACTTCCAGGCGGGCTCCGACGTTGCCAACGTGTTCGTCGAAAAGATGGGCGAAAAAGGCAAGTACGCCGAGCTGACCTGTAGCCTGGCGGACAACAACTGTGTGACCCGCTCTAAATCCTTCCATCAGGTGTTGGATCAGTACCCCGGCATGGTGAGCATCGCCCGTCAGGATGCCAAAGGTACGTTGATCGACGGCAAACGCATCATGGACAGCATCCTGCAGGCGCACCCGGACGTGAAAGGGGTGATCTGCGGCAATGGTCCGGTGGCGTTGGGCGCGATTGCCGCGCTGAAAGCCGCCGGCCGTAACGATGTGGTGGTGGTCGGCATCGACGGCAGTAACGATGAGCGTGACGCGGTGAAAGAAGGCTCGCTGAAGGCCACCGTGATGTTGCAGGCGCAGGCCATCGCCGCGCAGGGCGTGACCGACCTCGACAACTATCTCCAAAAGGGCGTGCAACCCGCCAAACAGCGCGTGATGTTCCGCGGCATCCTGATCCAACAGGGTAACGCGAGCAAGGTGCAAGACTTCAACTTCAAATCCTGAGTCCATGCCGTCGCGCCCCTGCGGGGGCGCAGAAGGAGAAGAGTATGTCCAGACAAGTCTGGCTGGCGCTGGCCATTCTTGGGTTGGGCGGATGCCGCATCGTCTCGCAACAGGAGCTGGCCGACCTGCGTCATCCCCCCAATCCCCATATGGCGAATATCGGGCAAACCTGGCAGCAGAAGCTGGTGCCGCAACTGGTCAACGAGGCGCGCCCGCTTGCCGCCCTGATGAAAGACCTGCAAAGCAGCAGCGATATGGACGCCGCCTGCAAGCAGTTTGGTTACCGTTCGCAGGATGAAAACGCCTGCGTGTTCACGGCGCGTATTACCGGCACGGTAGAACAAATCGATACCGCCTCGCGCAGCGGCAAAATGCGGCTTAAAGACGCCGACGGCGAGAGCGTGTCGGTGCAACTGGGGCCGACGTTGCGCGGCACCGACTTGCGCGACAGTTATAAAGGCGCCAGTTATCAGGATTTTAACGACCAGGTGCTGTACGGCGATTTCGGCCGGGGCATCAACCAGCAGGCACTGGCGATGATTCAGGCGGCGCACCCGAAAGTGGGCGACCGGCTCGACGTAGTGGGGGTGTTCAGTAGCTGGGATATCCCGCAGGCGGTGCCGGACATCACACCGGCGCAGATAACGCGTGACGGCAAGGGGGGATGATGGCTGACATGAGCATACCGATGAGAGCGGCGATAATGCCGACGGCACCGGCAGTCACCACGACATCGCCGACGACGCAGGCTGAGACCGCGCCGGAGGTGATTATCGAAACCCGCGACCTGTCGCGCGTCTATCCGGGGGTGACCGCGCTTGATCAGGTCAACTACCGGGTGTATCGCAATCAGGTCAACGTGCTGATCGGTGAAAACGGCGCGGGTAAATCTACCATGATGAAGATGCTGGCCGGGGTGGAAACGCCGTCGTCCGGGCAGATTCTGCTGGACGGCAAACCGGTGACGCTGGGCTCGACCCAGCAGGCGGAACGGCAGGGCATCAGCATCATCTTTCAGGAACTGAACCTGTTCCCCAACATGAACGTGATGGACAACATCTTCATCGCCAATGAGTTTTTCCAGCGCGGCGTCATCAACGAAAAATTCCAGTACGCGCTGGCGAAAACCTTGCTGGAGCGGCTGGAGCTGGACGTTGATCCCTATACGCCGCTCGGCGAGCTGGGGATCGGCCATCAGCAACTGGTAGAGATCGCCCGCGCGTTATCCAAAGACACCCGGGTGCTGATCATGGACGAGCCGACCTCGGCGCTGAGCCAGTCGGAGGTAAAGGTGCTGTTCGGGGTGATCGAGCAGCTCAAGCGGCGCGGCGTCACTATCATTTACATCTCCCACCGGCTGGAAGAGCTGATGGAGATTGGCGACCACATCACCATTTTCCGCGACGGCCGTTTCATCTGCGAACGTGAAGTGCGCCACGCCAGCGTGCCCTGGATCATCGAACAGATGGTCGGCGACAAGAAAAAGCATTTTGACTACCAGCCTGCGCCGCAGGAGGACACCGTGCTGACGGTGAGCGGGCTGACGGCGCTGCACCAAAGCGGCGGTTATCGCCTGAACGACGTCTCTTTCAGCCTGCGCAAAGGCGAAGTGGTGGGGATTTACGGCCTGCTGGGTGCCGGGCGTACCGAGCTGTTCAAAGGTCTGATCGGCCTGATGCCGTGCCAGCAGGGTAGCGTGCAACTCAACGACGACTGCCTTGACGGGCTGGGGTTTCGCCAGCGGCTGGAAAAAGGTATCGCGCTGGTGCCGGAAGACCGGCAGGGCGAAGGCATGGTGCAGTTGATGTCTATTCGCGCCAACATGACGCTCTCTTCGTTGAGCCTGCGCGGTTTCTGGCGCGCCTGGTCATGGCTGCGTGAACCGGACGAGGCTCGCCAGGTGGATGAGATGGTGCGCCAACTGGCTATCAAGGTCAGCGACGACGAACTGCCCATCACTTCGCTGTCCGGCGGCAACCAGCAGAAAGTGGTGCTGGGCAAGGCGCTGATGACCCGGCCGCAGGTGGTACTGCTCGACGAACCAACCCGCGGTATCGACGTCGGCGCCAAAACCGATGTCTACCACCTGATTGGGCGTATGGCGCAGCAGGGACTCTCGGTGATGTTTTCGTCGTCCGAACTGGACGAAGTGATGGCGCTGGCGGACCGCATTCTGGTGATGGCTGACGGCCACATCACCGCCGATCTGCCGCGCAGTCAGGTCACCCGCGAAATCCTCATCAGCTCTTCCACCCCTCACGACTAACCGGCCGGAGTTCATCATGAGTCAAAAATACACGCTGTATATGTACCTGCTGAAGGCCCGAACTTTTATCGCGTTGCTGATCGTTGTCGCTTTCTTCAGCCTGATGGTGCCGAACTTTCTCACCCTTTCTAACCTGCTGATCATGACCCAGCACGTGGCGATCACCGGGTTGCTGGCCATCGGCATGACGCTGGTGATCCTCACCGGCGGCATCGATCTTTCCGTCGGTGCGGTGGCCGGTATCTGTGGCATGGTGGCCGGCGCGCTGCTTACCAACGGCATTCCGCTGTGGGGCGGCAATATCCTGTTTCTCAACGTGCCGGAGGTGATCCTGGTCGTCTCGGTGCTGGGGATGCTGATCGGGCTGGTCAACGGTGTGGTGATCACCCGGCTGGTGGTGGCGCCGTTCATCTGTACGCTGGGCATGATGTATGTCGCCCGTGGTCTGGCGCTGTTGTTCAACGACGGCAGCACCTACGCCAACCTCAACGGTATGCCGGCGTTGGGCAACACCGGCTTCGCTTTGTTAGGTTCCGGTACGCTGCTCGGTATTTACCTGCCGATCTGGCTGATGCTGGTGTTTTTGCTGCTCGGGCTGTACCTGACGCGCAAAACCCCGCTGGGCCGCTATATCTACGCCATCGGCGGCAATGAATCCGCCGCCCGTCTCGCCGGGGTGCCGATCGTCAACGTAAAAATCTTCGTCTACGCCTTTTCCGGCCTGTGCGCGGCGCTGGTAGGGCTGGTGGTGGCCTCGCAATTGCAAACCGCTCATCCGATGACCGGCAACATGTTCGAGATGGACGCCATCGGTGCCACCGTGCTGGGCGGCACTGCGCTGGCAGGCGGCCGTGGGCGGGTTTCCGGTTCGATCATCGGTGCGTTTGTGATCGTGTTTTTGGCCGACGGCATGGTGATGATGGGCGTCAGCGACTTCTGGCAGATGGTGATCAAGGGGCTGGTGATCGTCACTGCGGTGGTGATCGACCAGTTCCAGCAACGGCTGCAAAACAAGGTGGTCATGATGCGTCGCCACGAAAAAAAGCAGGCGGTTAACCCGCTGTCGGAGGTGAGCCATGTCTAGAGACATGATCATCGCGCTCGACGAAGGCACCAGCAACGTCAAGGCGGTGGCGATCGACATTCATGGTCAGGTGGCGGCGCGCGCGTCTCGCCCGCTGCGTTTGGTGACCCCGCACGCCGGCTGGGTGGAGCAGGACGGTGAGGCGTTGCTGGCCGGGTCATTCGCGGTGGTGCGCGAGGTGATAGCCCAGGTGGGGGCTGAGCGGGTCGCGGCGCTGGCCGTCAGCAACCAGCGGGAAACCGCCATCGGCTGGCAACGCGATACCGGCCAGTCGATCTCCCCGGCGCTGACCTGGCAATGCTCCCGTTCCGCACCGTTTTGCGAACAGTTACGGCATAACCAGCAGGAGGCCGCCATCCGTGCGGCGACCGGGTTGCCGGTGGCCCCGCTGTTCTCCGGCTCGAAAATGCGCTGGCTACTGGACAACACGCCGGACGGCCACGCCCGCGCGGCACGCGGTGAGATTTGCCTCGGCACCATTGATGCCTGGCTACTGTGGCACCTGACCGGCGGGCGGCAGTTCCGTTGCGATCTCTCCAACGCCGCCCGCACCCAGTTGCTGAATCTGCACCACCTGCAATGGGATGAGGCGATGTTGGCGCTGTTTGGTATTCCACACGCCGCGTTGCCGGAACTGATGCCGTCGGCCGGTGAGTTCGGCGTGACCTGCGGTGTGCCCGGCGTGGCGGACGGCATCCCGATTCTGGCGATGGTGGGGGATTCCCACGCCGCGCTGTACGGCCACGGGCTGGGGCGTGCAGGTGGGGTAAAAGCGACTTACGGCACCGGCTCGTCGGTGATGGCCCCGTTGGGGGTGCCGGATACCCGCATCACCTCGCTGGCGACTACCGTCGCCTGGCACGATGGCGAACGGGCGGTCTATGCGCTGGAGGGGAATATCCCCCACACCGGCGACGGCGTAGCCTGGATGTTACAGGCCACCGGGCTGAACGCCCTGCCGGAGACGGCGCTGAATCAGGCATTGCAGACGTTGCCCGCCAGTATCGAGTCTACCGATGGGGTGTATTTCGTCCCGGCGCTGACCGGCGCGGGCGCGCCCTGGTGGAACGATCAGGCGCGCGGCGTGATGTGCGGGCTCAGTCGCGGCAGTGGTCAGGCGCATCTGGTACGTGCCGCTCTGGAGGCGATCGCCTACCAGATTGCCGACGTGGTGGCGGCGATGAAGCAGCACCCGGATTTTCATCTGAATCGGCTGATGGTGGACGGCGGGCCGACCCGCAACGCCTGGCTGATGCAGTTTCAGGCCGACCTGCTGGGTTGCCCGGTGGCGCGCAGCACCACCACCGAACTTTCGGCGCTGGGGGCCGGGCTGCTGGCGCGGCGCACGCTGGGCTGGTTGAGCGATCAGCAACTGGAGCCGTTACTGCCGACGCACGACAGTTGGTTGCCGGACGAGGCGCGCCATCAGCGTTATCAGGCGAGCCGGCAAGGGTGGCAGGAAGCGGTACAGCGTACCTTGTGGCAGGCGAGTCATCATGAGTGAGGAGCAGACGATGCAACGTGATTTTCATGGGAAGACGGTAGTGATTACCGGCGCCTGCCGCGGGATCGGTGCCGGTATCGCCGAACGATTTGCCCGCGACGGCGCTCATCTGGTGATGGTGTCCAACTCGGAACGGGTGATGTCGACGGCGCAGGAGATACAACACCGCTATGACGCAGAGGTGTTGCCACTGGTGGTGGATGTCACCGATGAAGAACAGGTGCAGACGCTGTATCAGCAGGCGGCAGAGCGCTTCGGGCAGATTGACGTGTCGGTACAGAACGCCGGGATAATCACCATCGATTACTTTGACCGGATGCCGAAGGCCGATTTCGAGCGGGTGCTGGCGGTGAATACCACCGGCGTATGGCTGTGCTGCCGCGAGGCGGCGAAATATATGGTGAAGCAGCAGCACGGTTGCCTGATCAATACCTCGTCCGGTCAGGGCCGCAAAGGCTTTATCTATACGCCGCACTATGCCGCCAGCAAGATGGGCGTCATCGGCATTACCCAGAGCCTGGCACAAGAACTGGCCCCGTGGAACATCACCGTCAACGCGTTTTGCCCCGGCATCATCGACAGTGAAATGTGGGACTACAACGACCGGGTATGGGGTGAAATCCTCAGCACGGAGGAAAAACGCTACGGCAAAGGGGAACTGATGGCGGAGTGGGTGCAAGGCATCCCGCTCAAACGCGCCGGCAAGCCGGAAGATGTGGCCGGGCTGGTGGCGTTTCTCGCATCAAGCGACGCGCGCTACATCACCGGCCAGACGATCAATGTGGACGGCGGGTTGATCATGTCGTGAGGGGGGAGCATGGTGATTACCGGTCGCGCAGCGCCTGCCCCCACGCTGATTTCGCTCACGACGCAGTGGGGGCTGAGGGCGGCGTTATCCTGATAATGCCTGGCTGACTTTTAAGCCATCCAGATTCACGGCATAGCAGGCGTGGGATGAAATGGTGATAAACAGCACTTTTTCTTCGCTCACATCGACGTTAACCAACATGCCCAACGGGATGGCAATGAGCCGTTGGTTTTGTTGAATGGCAAATAATAAGTTGTAGCTATAACTGGTGCTGTTGCTGCTTTCCTTTGACCAAAAGATCCACGCGCTTTCACTGTTGCGGTTCAGATTTAAAAATCCTGTTTTGATGGAGTCCATAATTTTATTCTTGAGCGAATCGGAAATCGAACCGCCGATCACGGCATCAATATGATCGGAAACGATCGCAATGGTTTTTTCAGGAGAATCGCTGGCGACGTGAAAATCAATCACGTGGTCGATGGTTAAGCCAGCCGCATTGGCAACGTCGATGGCTTTGGGTGTATCAAAGCTCAGGGTAGAGGTTAACGCGTTTTGAAATACCCGACTGATGGTCAACGCCTGGGGAATATATTGTGCCTCAACATTGAACAGGGTTTTGAAATGCAGAGGCTGCTCTGCTTCTGTCCGTAAGCCATATCCTGTCATGACGCTTGGCGGCGAGATGATATTCAGTACGATCGGGCTGTTATAGAGAGTCGGATGTAAGTCGTCGGTAATATGCAACATAAAATCCCTTAGAGCCTATCTCAGTAGGTCTATTTCACTTGCCATTTTGGCCCTGGGCAGTGCTCGAAATCCTCACGTACTACGTGTACGCTCCGGGTTACTCGCTGCGCTCGCCCGTTGGGCCGGACAAAGTGCTTTGTCCGTTCAACATGCAACGCATGTTGTCTGCGCGCTGTCCGAGTCCAAACTGGCTGCGCCAATAACGCCTACTGGGATAGGCTATTATTCAGGTTAATTCAATGATGCCAGGCGGAGTCATCAGCCGGAGTGGGTTGCGGATTACTCCAGTGGTGCGACAATCTGAAATCCTTTTATGGATATCGTAATCTCTTCTTTTTTCAAGATTAAACGCCAGTCTTTGGTGCTGAATATATCGGTAATGGCGGTGCTGGGCGTGACGGTGATGATAAGCGGGCCTGCGGCCATCATCGCGCCGGTTTCTTCACCTTGCGCCACAATAAATAAACTGTATGAATAACTGGTTACCTGATGGTTTGCATTGGGCTGGGTATTGATATGAAACCAGGGTTTATCTTTTTGCGTATCCAGGTCGCAGAATGCATGAGACAACACATTTTGAATATACGCATCGTGGCTAATACCCAGCACACCTTCAATTTTCAATTGCTCGGATAACGCCGTGGTTAAGGCGGAAAGTGTGTCGAATGATTTTTTGAGGGTCATATTGTTGGTGGCTACAATCGCCAGATCAGGTTGCGACTGGGCTTTTTTCACCGCCTTCGCCATATCCAACTGACCGTTATCATCAACGTCATGGACAAAAAGCTGAGCCAGACGTATCGCCTGCGCATAATAGCGTTCGTCTTGCAGGTTGAGGAACACCTGATAGGGAAAGGTATTGCCATCGTCTGGATAAATTTCTATGCTCATATTATCACCGTGTATAAATCGTTGCGTTTTTCCGCTATTCGGCCTTCAGCGCCTCAACAATCACCATACTCTTGAAGTTCATTTTTTGGGTAATGGATGAGCCTGCGACTAATGCCAGAACATTCGCACTGGCTCTGGTAATGGTAATGTCGACGCTGGTTAACTGACCCACTATAACCGAGCCGGTATCCGCATTTTGTGTGACATCAAACATATTATATTGATAACTCAATGTGTTTGATTCTTCGCTGAAGATCGTAAAATAATTACCGTTTTTTTGCGCATTCAGGTCGATAAAGGCTTTGGCGGCGATACCGAACGCCATCCAGTTTTCTGTTGCGGCACCTTGTACCATCCGGATGAGGTTTTGAAGCTGGTCAATGGCGACCCAGACCTGAGAGAGGTTACTGTTTCCTTTTACGGTATGTGTGCCGACCACCGCCAGAGTATCGTGACTTTTGGCAATCGATAGCGCTTTTTCGAAACTAATTCCCTCTTGGGGAATACAGGCTTCATTGAAAATATTCGCCATATTGATGGCCTGAGAAACGTATTTTAAATCAACGTTTAGCGTAACGCTGAAATTCTTATTCTCATCGGCGACATTAGTCGGATTTAATGTGATATTGTTCATCTCAGTGCCTTAGTGAATATCCAATTAGGATAAGAGTAAAAATGCCATGCCGGGCATGGCATTTTCAGCGTCAGGATTTGAGTGCTTCAACAACAGTGATGGATTTCACATTAACAGAATAATTGTGTTTATCTTTTGTGGTAATCCACAGTACCTGTTGTTTATCGACATCGACGGTAATGGTCAGGCCGATAGGTGCGGCAGCCATGACGGAACCGGTATCCTGATTGGCAACGGCAAATAAGATGTTGTAAGTGTATGTGGTTTTCGATTCGCTTTCTTTATTCCAGAAAATCCATTTACTTTCTTTTTGCGCATCAAGGTTGGTAAAACCTTGTTCAATGGTATTGGCAAATTTTTTATAGGTGGGACTGTCTTTATCCAGAACGACGCCGACAACGGTATCCAACAGCTTCATGACGTCATCCACCATGGCCGATACCTGATTGTTTTGCTTGGTAATAGATTGATTTATCGTACCGATAATCGCCATTTCCGGATGGTTTTTTACCAGATCGATGGCTTTATCAAAATTAAATTCGAGGTTATCTCCATTAATAGCATCCTGAAATACTCTCGACATGGCAATGGCCTGACCGACATATTTTGCAGGCATCTGGAATAACGTATTGAAATTGAGATCTGAATTTGAATCTTTTGCTATTAAGTCACTGCTGTTAAGCACGACAATATCGTCGAATTTCATTGTGATATTCTCCAGAGAAAAATATGTATACCCGTTATAATTCAGGTTGCAGGAAAAAATGCGTTGAGCGTCAGGGCAAGGATCGAATGCGCCTTGTAACGCGGCAATGCAGCTTGCTACGGCCCTAAAAGAGCAAGCAATAAAGCCAACCTATCTGCAACTCGAATTATTTTGGGTATAGATCGGTAATAAATATTTGCCATTTAAAACTAGGATTCATTTTTATAAATATCAAGCCGCGGTGAAGATATTTTATTCTTAACTGATGATTTGTTTTTTGCTAATCATTTGTTAGTTATATTTTAGCTTTAAATGAATTGGTGTTTATGTGGATAATATATTTTATTTTTCATGGTGATAAGGTTTTTTGATTTTTATTATTACTTTCAATGAAAGTGACTTTCTAAAAACAAGAAATAAACTTTGCTTATCATTCATCACGCAAATGGTGCAATCTGGTTGATTTTTTGCACTGAAATAGTACCTGCCGTTGTCAATCCGGCGTCGGCACTGGCTCGTCGCGTAGTCGCGTTCCCTCTCTTTTTATTATCGTCAGGGCGAATGAATCCCATACATATCAGTGCTTTCTCTTTTTGAGAAAGCGTATGTCGAAAATCGGTAACGAGAATAATCCTTATTTGGCGCTGCTCTTGCAACGTAACAGACGAATGTTTTTGTTGGTGACCATTTTTATTCGTCCTTTATTGTGGTGGAGAACAGCATGGCTCGTAATCTGGCAAGACATATTCGGAAATCTGTTCGGAAATATGCATTAACCGCATTACTGGCAGGTGTTTCTTGCGCCAGCTATGCCGGCAAACAAAACGACACGCTGGTTTACGCCTCCGACAGCGAGGTGGAAAACGTCAGCCCGTACCACAATAACATGCGCGAAGGGGTGATTCTGGCGCATCTCGCCTGGGATACGCTGATTTATCGCGATCCGAAAAGCGGAGAATACAAAGGCGAGTTGGCGACCGACTGGCAATGGGAATCGCCCACGGTATTACTGCTGCATCTGCGTAAAGGCGTGACCTTCCATAATGGCGATGCCTTTAGCGCCGATGATGTGGTGTATACCTTTCAGAGCATCGCCGGGCCGAATACCGCCTCGGTCATTCCGCAAAGCGTGGACTGGATCGATAAGGTGGAAAAAGTGGATGACCATACGGTACGCCTGCACCTGAAAAAACCGTTCCCGGCGGCGCTGGAATATTTATCCGGCCCGACGCCGATCTACCCCGCCCACTATTTCCAGCAGGTGAAACTGGAGGGCTTTAGCAAAGCGCCGGTCGGCACCGGGCCGTACAAGATAGTCAAGGTCACGCCGGGGCAGGGCGTGTCGATGGTGAAAAATCCGGGCTATTTCAAAGACAGCCCGATAGGGCAACCCAAAATCGGCAAGATGCAGTTTGTGGTGATCCGCGATCCGGAAGCACGAGTAGCGCAGTTGATGACCGGCCAGGTGGACTGGATCTGGCGCGTGGCGTCGGATCAGGTCGACTCGCTGTCGGCGATGCCGAATATCGCGGTGAAAAGCGGCGAAACCATGCGTGTCGGTTTTCTGCAACTGAACATCAATGCCGGTGGTGCGGAAGGCGCGCCGCTCAAAGACTTGCGTGTGCGTCAGGCCATCAACTATGCCGTCAATCGCCAGGCGATGGTGGATAACCTGGTGCGCGGCGGCAGTAAGCCGGTCTATTCCGCCTGTTTCCGTACCCAGACCGCCTGCGATACCAGCCAGGTGATCTCCTATCCCTACGACCCGGCCAAAGCCAAACAACTGCTGGCGGAGGCGGGTTATCCCAATGGCTTCGACACTGACTTGTGGGCCTACCGCGAGCGCGATTACGCCGAGGCTGTTATTGGCGATTTGCGCAAAGTCGGTATCCGTGCGCGGCTGCATTTCGTGCAGTACCCGGTGATGGCGAGTGCGCTGGCGTCCGGTCAGGCGCCGATGTCGTTCAGCACCTGGGGGTCTTTCTCCATCAATGACGCCACCGCGTTCGTTACCCCCTATTTCGGCGGCAAAGGCAGCGATATCTGGAAAGATCCTCAGGTGATCGCCGAACTGGCGCAGGCCGATGCGGTGGTAGACCCGCAACAGCGCCGTGCGCTGTACGCTACGCTGTTGGGGCGCATTTCCGCTCAGGCTTATATGGCACCGCTGTTCTCCTATTCCACCCATTATGCCTTTACTGCCGACCTGAATTTTCAGGACTGGCCGGACGAACTGCCGCGCTTCGCCGAAGCGAGCTGGAAGTAATCGCCGCCGGGGAACCGGCCTGCTTAAGGGGTAAGGAGCTCGCTTATGGTGAAGTACGTTTTTCAGCGGTCACTGGTGGCGCTGGCGGTGTTGTTTACCGTGGCGGCGGTCAGCTTTTCGCTGCTGCACCTGTCCGGCGACCTGGCGACCGCCATCGCCGGGCCGGACGCCACCGCCGAAACCATCGCCCAGATCCGGGTACAAAACGGGTTGGATCAGCCGCTATTGAGCCAGTTCTCCCGTTGGATGTGGTCGGCGCTGCAACTGGATTTCGGGCGCTCGTTCTATTTTGAAAATACGGTGATGGAGCTGGTCGGCCAGCGTATGCCGGTCACCCTGAAGCTGGGCGGGGCGGCGCTGTTGCTGGCGCTGGTGGTGGCGATCCCCCTCGGTGTGCTGGCGGCGGTATTTCGGGATACCTGGGTCGATCGTTTTGCCATGTTGGTGTCGGTTATCGGTCAGGCGATGCCCAATTTCTGGTTTGCGCTGGTGTTGATCCTGGTGTTCGCCGTTGGGCTGAAGTGGCTGCCGGTGGCGGGTAACACCGGCTGGCAACACTTCGTACTGCCGGCGGTGGCGCTGGGGTATTACGCCATGCCGTCGCTGATGCGGCTAACCCGCTCCGGCATGTTGGACGTGCTCGGCTCCGACTATATCCGCACCGCGCACGCCAAAGGGCTGAGTGCGTTCAAGGTGGTGGTCAAGCACGGCCTGCGCAACGCCATCATTCCGGTAGTGGCGCTGGCGACGGTGGAACTGGGGTTCATGCTCGGCGGTTCGGTGGTGATCGAATCGGTGTTTTCGTTGCAGGGGCTGGGACAGTTGGCGTGGGATTCCATCGCCCGTAACGACTTTCCGGTGGTGCAGGCCATCGTGCTGATCATCGCCGTGTTTTATATCGGGCTGACGTTCCTGGCGGATGTGCTCAACGCGCTATTAGACCCACGACTGCGCAGCAGATAAGGAGCGGTGATGAAGACAGCAATGGCACGACTGGCCGTGATGATGAAAACCGCCCCGGCGCCGGGCCTGTTGCCGGAGCCTGGGCCGTGGCAGCGCTGGCGACGCAAGATTCTGGGGCACCACGGCATGACGCTCGGATTGGTGATTCTGGTGGCGATTGTGGCGCTGGCGATACTGGCGCCGCTCATCAGCCCGCACGACCCCTACGCGCAGGACGTTAGCCGACGGTTGATCCCGCCGGTGTGGCATGAAAAAGGCAGTTGGGCGCATCTGCTCGGCACCGACAAGCTAGGGCGGGATTACTTCAGCCGATTGCTGTTCGGTGCGCGGGTATCGCTGACCATCGGTCTGGTGTCGGTGATGCTGGCAGGCACCATCGGCATTGCGCTGGGGGTGCTGGCGGGCTATTTCGGCGGCCGGGTCGATGCGGTGGTGAGTTATCTCCTGACCGTACGTCTGGCATTGCCGGTGATCCTGGTGGCGCTGGCGCTGGCGTCGTTGGTGGGCGGTTCGGTCAAGGTGGTGATTATGCTGCTGGGTTTACTGTTGTGGGACCGCTTTCTGATTGTCTCGCGTTCGGTGACGCGTCAGCTACGCGAAGCGGAGTTTATCGCCGCAGCCCAGACGCTCGGCGCCTCATCGCTGTTCATCATGCTGCGGGAGATCCTGCCCAACCTGCTGGGGCCGCTGACCGTAGTGGCGACGCTGGAAATCGCCCATGCCGTTTTGCTGGAAGCGACGTTGTCATTCCTCGGCCTTGGCGTACAACCGCCGATGCCGTCCTGGGGGCTGATGGTCGCGGAGGGTAAAGCCTACATGTTCTTCCAGCCGTGGGTGATTGTGATCCCAGGCGTGGTGCTGGCGTTGCTGGTGCTGAGCATCAATCTGGTGGGTGACGGCCTGCGCGATGTGACCGCGCTGGATGGACGCAATTGAGCGCCTTAGGCTCTGAGGATAACGCTATGCATACAGCTATTGAGACTACCGGTGGGGCCAACCCGTCGGCCGGAGGGCCGAGCGAGGGGCAGGCCGAAATCGTGCTGGAGGTGAAAAATCTGCGGGTCGATTTGGCGACGCCGCGCGGCACGCTACACGCGGTACGCGGCATCGATTTTTCGGTACGGCGCGGTGAAATGCTGTGTCTGGTGGGGGAATCGGGGTGCGGCAAGTCGATGACCTCGTTGGCGCTGATGGATCTGTTGCCGCGTAATGCGGTGCGCCGCGCCGATACGCTGCGCTTTCGGGACGCCGACTTGTTATCGCTGAGCCCGCGTGAGCGCCGGGCGTTGCGCGGCAGCCGGATGGCGATGATCTTTCAGGAGCCGATGACCTCGCTCAACCCTTCATTCACGCTGGGTGATCAACTGTGCGAAACGCTGCTGGCGCACCGTAAGGTCTCGAAAGCCGAGGCGCGCGACCGGGCGGTGTATCTGATGGAGCGCGTCGGCATTCCAATGGCGGCGGATCGGCTGCGGCAGTACCCGCATCAACTCTCCGGCGGCCTGCGCCAGCGCATTATGATCGCCATGGCATTGATGTGCGGCCCGGAGCTGATCATCGCCGATGAACCGACTACCGCGCTGGATGTCACCATTCAAGCGCAGATCCTGCGGATGCTGCGCGAGCTGCAACAGGAGTTCGGCACGGCGGTGGTTTTCATCACCCATGATCTGGGCGTGGTGGCGCGTATCGCCGATCGGGTGGCGGTGATGTACGCCGGGCAGGTGGTGGAAACCGCGCCGGTGATGGAGCTGTTTCACCAGCCTTGTCACCCGTATACCCGCGGGCTGCTGGAGTGTATTCCGATAGCCGGGCGCACCGTGCCGGGCGAGCCGTTGCAGGCGATCCCCGGCGTGGTGCCGAGCCTGATCGGGCCGCAACAGGGCTGTGCGTTTCGCAACCGTTGCAACCAGTGTCACGCACGCTGTGCGCAGGAACCGCCTTATGTCGCGGTGACAAGCCAGCACGCGGTGCGCTGTGTCGATGCGCTGATGGCGGAGGAGCCGGTATGAGTCAGATGACAGAAGAACGCGGCCGCCCGCTGCCGCACATTCCGGGCAACGACGATATCGCGCTGGAGCTGTGTGCGCTCAGCCGGGTGTTCCGGCTTAATCGCGGGCTGTTCTCCCGGCCCGGCGAAATCCGCGCGGTGGACAACGTGTCGCTGCGTATTCGCCGGGGCGAGACGCTGGGGCTGGTCGGCGAGTCCGGCTGCGGTAAGAGCACACTGGCGAAAATGCTGCTCGGCCTGTTGCCGCCGACCTCCGGCAATGTGTTGATTGAAGGGCGCGAGATCGACGCCGGCGAGCGGCGTGAATTGGCTGGCCGCATCCAACCGATCTTTCAAGATCCCTACTCCTCGTTGAATCCGCGCCGTACGGTGGCGGATATCGTGGAAGTGGCGCTGCGGCTGCATCGCATCGGTACGCCAACGGAGCGTAAACAGCGGGTACGCGAGATGCTGGACTGGGTGGGGATGCCGGTGCGTACCCACGGCCAGTACCCCGGCCAGCTCTCCGGCGGCCAGCGCCAGCGGGTGGCGATTGCCCGCGCCTTAATCCTGCAACCGGCGATCCTGATTTGCGACGAGCCGACCTCGGCGCTGGATGTGTCGGTACAGGCACAGATCCTCAACCTGTTGCTGACGCTGAAAAAAGAGCTGGGCCTGACCTATCTGTTTATCAGCCATAACTTGTCGGTAGTGGAATATCTGGTGGATCACGTGGCGGTGATGCGCAAAGGCGCGATTGTCGAACAGGGCACCCGCGAGCAGGTATTCGGCGCGCCGCAGCATCCTTACACCCAGGCGCTGCTGGCGTCGGTGCTGACGCCGGAGCCGGGGTTGGGCATTCCGGATATCGCGTTGGCGTAAACCCAACGAAGACGTGAACAGAACAAGGACAAACCATGACACGTGAAGAGATGATGCAGCGTGCGGCGGCGTATTTCGACTCCGGCGCATTCCGTGATGCGCTGGCGCAGCGGGTGGCCTGCCAGACCGAAAGCCAGAACGTAGAACGCGCCCCGGCTTTGATGGGTTACCTGACCGATGAGATGATCCCGCTGCTCAACGAGATGGGGTTCGAATGCCTGATTGTGCCTAACCCGGTGGCGGAGCGCGGGCCGTTCCTGCTGGCGCGGCGCATAGAGCCGGATGCGGCACTGACGGTGCTGACTTATGGGCACGGCGACGTGGTGATGGGGGACGCGGCGCGCTGGCGTAGCGGCTTATCGCCGTGGACGTTGACGGCGGAGGGCAACCGCTGGTACGGGCGTGGCACCGCCGACAATAAAGGCCAGCACACCATTAATCTGGCGGCGCTGGCATTGGTACTGAATGCCTGTGATGGCCGGCTGGGTTACAACGTGAAGCTGATTCTGGAAATGGGCGAAGAGTGCGGATCGCCCGGTCTGGATACCGTGTGCCAGCAATACCGCGACTGGCTGGCGGCGGATCTGTTCATCGCCTCGGACGGCCCGCGCGTCAGTGCTGACCGGCCGACGCTGTTTCTCGGCTCGCGCGGCGTATTCAACTTTGGCCTGCAACTGACGCTGCGCGACGGCGCGCACCATTCCGGCAATTGGGGCGGGCTGCTCAGTAATCCCGGTATCCGGCTGGCGCACGCGATCGGTTGTCTGGTGGATGCCAACGGCCGCATTCTGGTGCCGGAACTGCTGCCGCCGCCGCTGTCGGCCTCGATTCGCCACGCGTTGTCGAGCCTGCAATTGGCGGGGGCACCGGGCGACCCGGCCATCGATCCGCACTGGGGGGAACCGGGGTTGAGCGCCGCCGAAAAGGTGTACGGCTGGAATACGCTGGATGTGCTGGCGTTCGTCACCGGCGACCCGGATAAGCCCGCGCACGCCATCCCGCCGACGGCCCGCGCCCAGTGCCATATGCGCTATGTGCCGGGCAGTGATGTGGAACACTTTGCCGGGCACATTCGCCGCCGTCTTGATGCCTGCGGGTTTGAGGATGTCGAGCTCGTTAAACCGGAGAACTGTTTTGAAGCCACCCGCATCGACCCGGACGACCCCTGGGTGCATTGGGGTGTCGCTTCGATCGAACGTTCGGTCGGCAAACAGGCGGCGGTGCTACCCAACTTCGGCGGCGGCCTGCCCAACGCCTGTTTCCTGCGCACGCTCGGCCTGCCGACGCTGTGGGTGCCGCACTCGTACCCCGCCTGTTCCCAGCACGCCCCCAACGAACACCTGCTGGCGGACGTCGCGCGCGAAGCCCTGCACATCATGAGCGGCCTGTTTTGGGATTTGGCACAGGAGGGCAGCAAGGTGCAGCAATCCCGACAGCACAATGCCAGGGGATAGCCCCTGCACCCCTATGGTCTGTTTACCGCATTCATGCAGGGGATGTGGTGATATTTCGTGCGTAATAACCGGCGCTGTTTCTCAGCAACTTCGGCGCACGCACGACAAGGAGAGGCTCAAACGCCGCCTCTCCTTGACCACTGGCTGGTGGCTAAACTATGCCGCTTCGCGGTCCCTTCGGTGTTCGCCCCTGCTGTTCGGGCCGCCCGTGACGCGCTCCCGGCGCGGCACGGGCTTTCGCCGCGTCCGTGCGGCTCACCCGACAGGGGCGCACGCCTCAGCATAGTTTTTAACGCCAGAAAAACCAAAACCCTAAAAACACGCTCGCAGAAGGTTTCTCGTTTCTCTTGTCAGGAATACGGCAGTAACGGCTCACGCCATATTTGGGAGATGATCCATGCACAATAGTGAAATTCGTTACTTTATGGCGGTAGTGAATGCCAGCTCCATCAGCGCCGCCAGTCAGCAGTTGTTTGTGGCGGTGTCCGCCATCAGTCGGCAGATCCAGCGGCTGGAAACCCGGCTGGGAATGCCGCTGTTTGAACGCAGTACCCGCGGCATGGTATTGAACGACGCCGGGCATATTCTGGCGAATCATGTGCGGCGCAGTATGGCCGACATGGAACTGGCGATGGCGGAAATCGAAGGCATGAAATCGGCGCGCCAGACCACGTTGCGGGTGGTCTGCACCGACGGGTTGGCTTTCAACCTGCTGCCTGCCCTGCTGGCGCGTTTTCGTGAGCTGCACCCCCGCGTCAATTTTTATCTGACGGTCGGCAGCGCCCGGCAAGTGCCGGAACTGCTGCGTAACGGCGAGTGCGACGTCGCCTTGAAATTTAGCCTGTCGCCGGAACAAGGGGTGGACGTGCTGGCGTCGTTTCCGGCACCGGTACTGGTGTTTATGGCGCAAGACCATCCGCTGGCTAACCGGGATTTCCAACTGGCGGATCTCAATGCCTGGCCGGTAGTGCTGCCGGACCCGTCCGCCACCATCCGGCAACTGTTTGATCTCTCCTGTCGCATGAACAACGTCTTTATCGAGCCGGTATTCACCTGCAACCATTTCTCCAGCCTGTATGAGTATGTGCGTACCACGCCGGAAGCAGTCAGCGTGTGCAGCCATTTCTCTATCTTGTGCAGCGCCCGGCGTGACGGCCTGACGATGAAGGCCGTCAATCTGGACCAACTGAGCCAGCGTACCTTGCAGTTGCAAACCGAAATGGGCAGGCCGCGTACCGCGCTCCTTGAGAGCTTTTTTGTCTTCCTGAAGCAGGCGTTACAGCAGTATGACCAGCAATGTCGGCTGGATTTCGGGCTACCGTTACGCTGAGCTGCATCGGTTTTATCACGCCGAGGTTTTTAATTAATTTTATTTCGTATTTTTGTTTTATTTTTAAATTTAAGTCTTTATAAAAATAAAATTTGTTAATTTATTAAAAAATAAACAGCTAAAAACGCAATTTAAATCACTTTGGTTTTCTGTAGTATCAAGGGTAAGCGATGACGCGGTTTTCCTGTCGGAAAGCGCCCATCCGACGCCTGATCGATCCACGTTAGCTACCCCGGAGCCTGACCATGAATCTGGAAAAATTCCCGCGTTACCCTTTAACTTTCGGACCGTCGCCGATTACCCCGATGAAACGCCTGAGCGAATACCTGGGCGGCGATGTGGAAATTTATGCCAAACGTGAAGACTGCAACAGCGGGTTGGCGTTCGGCGGCAACAAAACCCGCAAGCTGGAGTACCTGATCCCGGAAGCGCTGGCGCAGGGCTGCGACACGCTGGTGTCGATTGGTGGCGTGCAATCCAACCAAACCCGTCAGGTGGCGGCTGTTGCGGCGCATCTGGGTATGAAATGTATTCTGGTGCAGGAAAACTGGGTGAATTACGCCGATGCGGTGTACGACCGGGTGGGCAATATCGAGCTGTCGCGCATTATGGGCGCCGATGTGCGTCTTGATCCGGCCGGTTTCGACATCGGCATCCGCGAAAGCTGGAAACAAGCGATGGAAGAAGCTGCGCAAAACGGCGGCAAACCATTCCCGATCCCGGCCGGCTGCTCCGAGCACCCGTACGGCGGTCTGGGTTTCGTGGGCTTTGCCGAAGAAGTGCGCCAGCAGGAAAAAGAGCTGGGTTTTAAATTTGATTACATCGTGGTGTGCTCGGTCACCGGCAGCACCCAGGCGGGGATGGTGGTGGGGTTTGCCGCCGATGGCCGCGCCCGCAACGTGATCGGCATCGACGCTTCCGCCAAGCCGGAAAAAACCAAGGCGCAGATCCTGCGCATCGCGCAAAACACCGCCGGGCTGGTGGAGTTGGGCCGCGAGATAACCGAAGAAGACGTGGTGCTGGATACCCGTTACGGCGGCCCGGAATACGGCTTGCCGAACGATGGCACGCTGGAAGCCATCCGCCTGTGCGCGCGTCTGGAAGGGGTACTGACCGACCCGGTGTACGAAGGCAAATCGATGCACGGCATGATCGACATGGTGCGTAACGGCGAGTTCCCGAAAGGCTCTAAAGTGCTCTACGCCCACCTTGGCGGCGCACCGGCGCTGAATGCTTACAGCTATATTTTCCGCAATGGTTGATTACCGTTATAACGTCCAGGTCACGGTATAAGTTCGCTAATAACAAACCAATGAGGCTGTTTGTCGGCAGCCTCGGTTGCAGGCTTTAGACATTGATAATGTGTTGCAATATTTGCAATGCGTTATTTTCAACAGCGGTCGCAAAAGCGGCCTCTTTTTTTTAGTGGCATAACAGATTTTTACATCAAAGTGATGCATGATTCATACATGTGATGCTTCGGTTCAGATCCCCGCCATGAAATCAACTCGTACTACAGTTTCTCTAACCGTCGAACAGCTTCAGTCATTGCAAGAGATGGCTGATATGAATGGGTTGTCTATCTCCTGGCTTATCAGGCAGGCTGTCAGTGATTTCCTTGCTCAATATTCTGATAAGAAATTTGAGCCGTTGCGGGTTACTCGCAAGGAGTCTGAGTGATGCATTCAGAGCGGTTGGCGCAGGAAGATAACGCTGAAAACTCAATGATTCAGGCGATTGCGGGGTTTGTGTTGATATGAGCCCGCATCAGGTTAGCGATGGATACACTGACTATCCCTTTTATTCACAATTCGTTGGCAGTTAAATTTACCAACAGAAGGTAATCGTTTATGAAACACGTGACCAATCCTGACCAGCTCAGTAAGTTGCTGATTGAAGGTTACAAGTCTATTGAACGTTGTGAGTTGCAAATGGGCAGCCTCAATGTACTGATTGGCGCTAATGGTGCAGGTAAATCGAACTTTATCAGTTTCTTCCGTTTGATTGCGACGTTACTTGACCAGCGCTTGCAATCGTTAGTCAGTAAAGCTGGCGGGCCTGATGCCATGTTGCATTTCGGGCGTAAAAAAACGCCACATCTGAAAGGCGAACTTTATTTTGGCAATAACGGTTATAAGTTCGAGCTTGAGCCAACCAATGACAACCGGATGATGTTTTCACGTGAAGCGTTATGGTGGAACATGAGTGGCGATAAAGGTGTTGTTGCTGGTCATTTCGAATCGCGGGCAGAAGAACATAATACAGGTATTAAAAAGTACACATTGCCAATTATGCGGCGCTGGCGCGTCTATCACTTTCATGACACCAGCGAATCAGCTCGTGTAAAGCAGATACACCGTATTAATGATAATGACTATTTAAGAGAGGACGGTGCGAACCTTGCAGCATTCCTGTATCGGTTGCAGAAAAACCATGCTGCACACTATAAGCGAATCGTTAAAAGTATTCAGATGGTTGCGCCATTTTTTGGTGATTTCTACCTGCGCCCAACGTCAGATAACCCTGATACTATTCAGCTTGAGTGGACAGAAAAAGAGCAGGACGTTCCGTTCAAAGCCAATGAACTGTCGGACGGCAGCTTGCGTTTTATTCTCCTGGCAACGGTGTTATTGCAACCAGAAGAGTACAAACCGAGTGCGATTATCGTAGATGAACCAGAACTGGGTTTACACCCATACGCGATTGCCGTGCTGGCAGATTTAATTAAAAGCGCCAGTCACGAACATCAGTTAATTATCTCAACCCAGTCGGTAGAATTGGTCAATGAATTTGATGCGGAAGATCTGATTGTCGTTGATAAGAAAGGTGGCGCATCAACATTCAAACGGCTTGAGTCCGGCTCATTGGAAGAGTGGTTGAGTGATTATAGTCTGGGTGAGTTGTGGACGAAAAATCTGTTGGGCGGGAGGCCACAACGATGATTCGGGTCAATATCTTTGTGGAAGGACAAACAGAAGAAACCTTTGTCCGTGATGTTTTGGCACCGGCATTTGCGTATAAACAAATTTACTTTACCCCCATCCTTGCACAAACCAGTCGAGGTCATAAAGGCGGAATTGTGAGTTATGGCAAGGTGAAACATCAGATAGAACGATTGTGTAAGCAGGATCCGCAGGCATGGGTGACAACCATGATAGATTATTATGGTTTACCGACGGATTTTCCGGGGCAAGATGGGAGTCCGGTTCAGAATGCCGATATTTACGTCAGAATTGGTCGTTTGGAGCAGGCATTTGAGCAAGATATCAATCAGCCTAATTTTCTCTCAAATTTTATCGTGCATGAATACGAGGCACTGCTGTTTTGCCAGCCTGAAAAGTTTATTGATTGGATCGATGACGAAACCTCGGTAAAAAAACTCCTGGCGATGAAAGCCGAGTTTCCTACGCCTGAGCAGATCAATAACAGCCCGCAAACCGCGCCGTCTAAACGTATTCTGGCGACTATCCCTACATACAAAAAAACATTACATGGTCCGTTGATTGCGGCTGATATTGGGCTGGATAGTATGCGTCGACAATGCCCGCATTTTCACCGCTGGCTTTTGCGTATTGAAGCTTTGGCTGATTAATGTATTTGGTAAAAATCGGATAATGAAGGTGCCGAAACCGTAACTGGCATAATGGGGAAGGAGCAACGTTCCCGCCTCGAACCCTGTGTTTTTCTGGGGCTGCCGGAACAGCAATAGGCGGGATACGGCCCGGCTTCCCCACCCTTAAAACACCAACTGCGTCGTCGATAGCACTTCCCGCAGGCCGATAAAGGAGCGAATCTGGCGCACGCCCGGTAGGAACAGCAATTGCTCGGCGTGCAGTTTGTTGAAGCTCTGGTTGTCTTTGGTGCGTATCATCAGGATGTAGTCGAACTCGCCGGTGACCACGTGGCATTCCATGCAGCCGCTGATCTTTTGCACCGCCGCTTCGAAATCTTCAAAGCTTTTCGGCGTCGATCGGTCAAGCACCACGCCGATTAACACCACCATGCCGACATTCAGCGCCTGTGGGTTCAGCAGGGCGACATACCCTTTGATTAATCCTATCTGTTTCAGCCGTTCTACCCGCCGCAGGCACGCCGGCGCACTGAGCTTGACCTTTTCCGCCAGCGCCACATTCGAAATAGACGCATCGGACTGGAGATAACGCAGAATAGCCAGATCGAAACGGTCAAGATTGAGGTTTTTTTCGTCGGGGTTGTCGGCGGCGGTGGTTTTGGTTTTTATGGCAGCGGTTTTGGTTTTCATGGTGATTGAATCTCAACAGGCGCAAACGGCGCAGTAAAATTGCGTATGCAAGGAGTATGACGCAATTTCCTGCAACGGAGTACGGTAGTTTTCTGTGCGGCGCGTGGTGGCGAAAACGAAGCGTCGGGGGGAAGGTAAAACGGCGCGCGCAGTGGCGCGCCGCCTGAGACTATTGCTGTAATTTAGCCTGTTTCAGCGCGTCGAACAGCCGCGCCTTGTCGTGCTCGCTGAGATTCTTCTGGGTGACGGCGTGCATAAACGCCGTGTGATTCAGCCGGCTCAGGCTACCGCCCTGTTTGTGCAGCGTATCGGCGAGTTGCTGTAGCAGTACGCCGTTCAGTTTGGCTATCTGCACGCGCACTTCGTCCAACGGGTGCGGCTGCCAGTTCTTCTCGGGCACAGCCAGCCAGTCGGCACGGTAACGGTATTGAATCGCCTTAGCGGCATCCATCTGTGCCTGAATAAACGGCGTTACGGAGTCCGCGTCCAGCCCGTACTGCGTTGCCTGCTGTCGGCTGGCTTTCAGTACGTTGTCTTCTTGTTGCAGGTCCTCAATCGCCAGGTGATGAGCCGCTTTGTAGCCCGCCACATCTTTCATATAGCTGAGGCGTTGGTTAACCAGTGAGGCCAGATCGGTGCTTTCCGCTGCCAGCACGCTGGTGCTGAACAGGCAGGCTATCAGACACATTGTCCGTAACATATTTTCTCCCGGTGTTTGAAAGTAAAGGACAAAGCTGTTGTATAGGCTCTGTCGTTACCGCCGGCAGCGGCGCGGCGGGTAATGCGCAACTTATCTTACGTGTATGGCATTCTATTATGCGTTATGTGGCGGAGACGGATTCGTAACCAGACGTGCCTATTTTTTGCATTCTGTGCTGTAGTTACAAAGAGTTATTTTATGTTTTCGTGTGATTTGTCGAGCCGTCAGCCCTGACGGCATGTGCTCTGGCATGGTGGTTTGGCCTGCATACGCAGACGGCGGCTTGCGAAACGGACAAAGAAAGCCGCTTCATTTTTATAAATTTTTTATACTTTTTGACATACGCTGAAATGCCCAGTCCAAAATGTTGCCGCAGGAGGCGGGTGAGTTTCTCGCCAGACATTGAGAGAGGGCGTTATCGTAGCCATACTTTAATATTGTTGATGTGATGGGCAGATTGCCCGAACCATAAATGTTGTTTTGCTCCTATGCGTACCTGACGTGTTGCAGGGTTTTAAACGTGGGCGTTTTTTCTTTCTATTGAAGTATGACGGGTATAACCGATTGCGGTAAGGGTAGGTAATGATTACAAGAAACCAGCTTATGGTGATTACGCGTCTCTGTAGCTTCCTCATCATGCTGTATAGTCTTTCCATGCTGCCGCCGTCACTGGTTGCGCTCTGGTTTAGGGAAAAGAGTTTTTTCGCTTTCTTATATACCTTCTTGCTGGTATTTCCGGTTGGCGTCGCGGGGTGGATGTCTACCCGACAGCAATTTTCACGGGTATTTCCCCGCGAAGGGTTTCTGATCATCGTGATTTTCTGGTTGTTATTCTCGTTGATTAGCGCACTGCCCTTGACGATTAGCAGCGATCTGAATATTTCATTTACCGATGCCATGTTTGAAGGCGTGTCCGGGATCACCACAACCGGCGGCTCGGTGCTGAGTAATATCGATAACTTGCCTAAATCAATCTTGTTTTACCGCTCTCAACTGAATTTCATCGGTGGATTAGGCGTGATTGTGGTGGCCGTCGCCTTGCTGCCGATGCTCGGTATCGGGGGAGCCAGACTGTACCAATCTGAAACGCCGGGACCGTTTAAAGAAGAAAAATTAACCCCCCGGCTGGCCGATACCTCACGACAACTCTGGGGTGTTTACTCGCTGCTGGCGATAGCCTGTGCGGTGGCTTACTGGCTGGCGGGTATGCCCTGGTTCGACGCGGTATGCCATGCGCTCTCTACCGTATCGCTGGGCGGATTTTCCAGTAAAACGGATAGCCTCGGTTATTATGCCAATACCAATATTGAAATGGTCGGCGGGGTGTTTTCTCTGTTGGCCGGCGTGAACTTTATTCTGTATTACGTGGCGTTACATCGGCGTAGCCTGAAGCCGCTCATGTATAACCCCGAACTGCGTTTTTACCTGCTGATATTCGGGCTGGTGGCGGCGGTGGTGTGCGGTGAATTGTATCGTCTGAATGTCTTCGATGCGCAGGGCGCCTTTGTGCACGGTTTTTTCATGACGGCGTCCATCATGACCGACAATGGTCTGGCAACCAGCGGTTATGCCAAATGGCCGGAGCATGTGGTGATTTTTCTCATGGCTTCCAGTTTTTTCGGCGGCTGTATTGGTTCGACTTGCGGTGGTATCAAGGCATTACGGCTGTTGATTCTCTATAAGCAAAGTAAGCGCGAACTGGAGCAACTGGTTCGGCCGAATGCGATTTGTATGGTCAAGATCAACGATGTCACCTTACAGGAAAATGTCATCCGTTCAGTGTGGAGCTTTTTCTTTCTCTACATTTTTTTCAGTTGCGTGTTTATTTTCTCACTGAATCAGATGGGGTATGACCTGGTCACGTCATTTTCAACCGTAGCGGCGTGTATTAATAATATGGGCCTGGGTCTGGGGGCGACCGCCGATGGTTTCGGCGGCCTGAGCAACGGTGCTAAGTGGTTAATGTGTCTGGCGATGGTAATGGGACGACTGGAGATTTACCCGATTCTGGTGCTGTTCTCTTCATCTTTTTGGCGTAGCTGAATATTGGCGTAGCTGAAGAATCGGCGCTGGGCCGCTGTCATCCTGTCTCCCGGTATGGCGGGAAACAGGATGGCCTGCCGACGCTCCTCTACCCTCAGCGGGGACCCGGAGAGGCTACTCGCAGGATGGGCTGGGCGCATCTGCCCGAGAGGGGGCCAGCCTGCGCCGCAGGCCAATCAGTAACCCGATGCCGGCCAGCAGCGAGAGCGCGATGGCAATATACATAAATCGGGTCAACGGCCAGTCATAATGGTCGGATAAAAACAGAAATACCCCCATCAGCGGCAGCACCGACTGGTTCAGCGTCAGAATCAGCGACGAGGTGCTGGCCAGATGCTCGTAGGGGATCAGCGTCAGGCGCAACGTACGCATGATATTACCGGTAAACACCTTACCGGCAATGCCCAGCGCGTAGAACGTCAGAAACGGCCCCAGTTGGTTGAGCGTGGTGGTCAGCAGCAGCGAGGCGATGACAATCAACCCTAGCCCTATCGTCAACAGCGCTTCGCGACTCAGACGATTGAGGGCCGCACCATAAATCAGCGTGGATAAAAATCCTGCCGCACCGGCGCAGATATCAATGAAACCAAAATATTTCACTGATAATCCCATATTATTTTCAATCAGGGCGGCACCGCTGGATTCGACTAATCCATCAAACATATTATTTCCCAGCGCCAGGGCGATCATCAAAATAATAAATGGATTTTTCAGAATTATCAGTAAAGGGAATAATCTCGTTTTTTCCGAATTCGGTGGCCTGATTTTATTTTTCGGTGAAAAATCCGGTGTAAAATTAAACAAACGAGAGGTAAGGAAATAATAGGCATTGCATAAATAGAGCGTCGCCGCGATGTACAACAGCGTCAGAAAACCGTATTCATATAACAACATGCCGACCAGCGGCCCCAGCACCATGCCCAGCAAATCTAACCGGGTCAACAGATTGGCATCCCGATCGATATGACGGCTGTAGGCGGCGATCAGCTTTTCCACCGCCGTTATCGTTTGTGCATTGCCGATGGACACGCCGGCACCCAGCAACCCGCAAGTGAGCGCCAGTATCAGTGGTTGTTCGGCAAAATTCAGCACCAGGCAGAGCAGCAGGCAACCAAACGCTTTGATCGCATCGGAGGCGATAGAAACGGGGCGAACGCCCAGACGGTCAATCAATACGCCGAGTACCGGCGTCAAGACAATTCGCGGTAACCACCATAGCATGTAAGACAAACCGGAATAGGTCAGGCTTTGCGTTTCAGCATAGACCAGTACCGGAATAAGGAACACCATCAGGCCATCAGCGATAAACACCAATGTGAGAAAAAATAGCAAAACCGGACTCATGGGATAAATACCCCTGACAGTATTACCCGCCATACTGCAAGTGTCGGGTACATCGGCTTTCCTTGCCTATCCTGGGCGCATGTTCCTACGCCAGGGGATTAGCTGCGTTGCCGCTGTCCTGCTGCTTGAATTATTGGGGGTATATCAGGTCATGTTTTGTAAATTAAAAAAATGACGTAAGCGGAGATAAAAAATAAACGCTACGACACCATATATACCCAAAATAATTCGAGTTGCAGGAAGGCGGCAAGAGAGAGAATCCCGATGAGCTTACTCAGGTAAGTGATTCGGGTGAACGAACGCAGCCAACGCACCTGCAACTTGAAGTATGACGGGTATAAGCGCCTAAATATAATAATGTGTGGCTGCGAAAGTAAATGTTTATTTATTGACAAAACGGGTAATAAACATTTTTTGTCTCAATAATTTTACCGCTTATTATCAATATCGAAGGGTAGCGCTGAGCGTATCAGTCATGTTGCTGTCATGACTTTTTGGTTATTCTTTGATGACAGACAGGGATTGATGCAGGAGAAAAGTACGGTATGGATTTACTCGGTTTTGAACAGGCTCTTAGTCAATACGTGGCCCGACATCTGGCGGATTCCGTGGATAGCGCGCATGACCATCATCATCTGGTGCGGGTAGCGAATAGCGCCCGGCGAATCCAGCAGCAGGAAGGCGGCGATTTGCGGGTGATTATCGCCGCGGCGTACCTGCACGACATCGTGCTGGTGCCGAAGAATCATCCTGATCGTTGCCGGGCGTCGCGTATGGCGGCGCAAGAGGCTTTGCGTATTCTGTCGCAGGATTTTCCCGACTTTCCCCACTCGTTGCATCCGGCGCTGTGTCATGCCGTCGAGGCGCACAGTTTTAGCGCCGGCATAACCGCGCAAACGCTGGAAGCGAAAATCGTACAGGATGCCGATCGGCTCGACTCGCTGGGCGCGTTAGGGTTGGCGCGGGTGTTTTATGTCGCGGGCATGATGGGGCGATCGTTGTTTGATCCGCAGGATTTGTTTGCCTGCGAGCGTGAGCCGGATGATCGTCTCTACACGCTGGATCATTTTCGCATCAAGCTGATGAAATTGCCGGAAACCATGAACACGGCGGAGGGCAAACGTATCGCTGAAGCCAACGCGTCCTGGCTGGTGGATTTTCTTGCCAAGTTGTCCGGGGAGATCGGCGGCGATCCGACGCGGTTGGACCCGCAGGTTCGGGAGTACTTTAGCGCCTGGCATCCCTGGTTGGCCTGATGCGGGTGGCGGGTAATCCC
This sequence comes from Dickeya sp. ws52, assembly GCF_007210685.1. Lineage (NCBI taxonomy): Bacteria > Pseudomonadati > Pseudomonadota > Gammaproteobacteria > Enterobacterales > Pectobacteriaceae > Dickeya > Dickeya sp. ws52. The sequence goes on along the minus strand of NZ_SZVX01000008.1, from coordinate 73,517 downwards.
GGCGTCTTTTTTCTGTCTCTGTGATGCAACGCGGCGGCGATGTAACGCAGAGCGGCAGGGATCACGTCATATTATGTCAAATCATGCTATCGATAAGCGAAACTATTCAGTCAGAGGGATGGATGGATGGGCGCGCTGTCGCATGGTCATGATAAACCCACAGGCAACCAAAGCCTGCTGCGGGGATTTTTGCTGCTGGAGATTTTAAGCAATTACCCTAACGGTTGCCCGCTGGCGCATTTGGCCGGGCTGGCTCAGCTTAATAAAAGCACGGTGCATCGCTTGCTGCAGGGGTTGCAGGCATGTGGCTACGTGACCCCGGCGCCTGCGGCGGGCAGTTATCGTTTAACCACCCGATTTATTACCGTTGGGCAGACGTCGCTGGCGCCGCCCGCGGTTCTTCGGTTGATTGCGCCGTCGTTGCAGGCGTTGAATGCAGTGACCGGAGAAACCGTCAATTTCTCCAGGCGCGACGGTGATTACGGCATTCTGATCCACAAGCTGGAACCGACTATCGGTATGTTGCGCACCCGTGCTTATTTGGGGCAACAGATGACGTTATTCAGCTCGGCGATGGGGAAACTGTTTCTGGCCGACGACAGTGAAGAGGCGTTCTTTTCGTACTGGGGCCGCCATTACCCGTACATCCGTAAACTGACCCCTTATACCATTACCGACCCTGGGCACATGAAGCGCGAACTGGAAGATGTTCGTCAGCGTGGGGTGGCGTTTGATCGGGAAGAGCATGAGGTTGGCGTCTCTTGCATCGCCGCCCCGGTATTTGGTGCGCGTCAGCGGGTGAAATACGCCATTTCATTATCGCTCTCTTCGGTCAAGCTGCACCAAATCGACGAAGATACCTTGTTGACGCCATTACGTCAGACGGCTGAGGCGCTCTCTCAGGCCTTGAAAACCCTGCCTAATGACGAGTGAATATTCTCATGCCTTGCAGCGGAGCATAACGGAACACAACGGATAAAACAGGGTGAAAAAAGACGGGCCGTCATGTGTACGGCCCGTTTGTTGACGTCAGTTAAGACGGAATGCGGATTGCTGATTGGCTAACTGGAAGAAACGAACCGAGTCGCGCAACTGCTCGCCCTGTTCCGTCATGGATTGGGCGGCGGTGGCGGCTTGCTCAACCAACGCGGCGTTCTGCTGCGTCACGCGGTCCATCTGGTCGATGGCGACGCTGATTTCCTTAATCCCCTGATGCTGTTCGTTAGACGCCATCGAGATTTCCGCCACGATATCCGTCACCTTGGTGACCGACGAGACGATCTCTTCCATCGCTTGGCTGGCGGTATCGGCATGACGTGAACCATCGGTAATTTTTTCTACCGTGCCTTCGATCAGCGTTTTGATCTCTTTGGCGGCGTTGGCGCTCTTCTGCGCCAGATTACGCACTTCTCCGGCGACGACGGCGAATCCTTTGCCTTGCTCACCGGCACGGGCCGCTTCCACGGCGGCGTTGAGCGCCAGAATGTTGGTCTGGAAGGCGATGCCTTCAATCACCGAAATGATATCGACGATCTTCTGCGAACTGTCGGAGATTTCATGCATACGCTTGAGCATGTCGTCTACCACGTTACCGCCGTGCACCGCCGTTTGCGACGTCTGGCGCGCCAGTTCACTCGCCTGATGGGCGTTGTCGGCATTGCGTTTTACGGTTTCGGTAATCTGCTGCATGTTGGACGATGTTTGCACCAGTGACGCGGCCTGCTCTTCGGTGCGTTGCGACAGGTCGCTGTTGCCCTGGGCTATCTCGCTGGCCGCCAGTGAGATGGATTCGCTGCCGTTTACGATAGCGTGAATGATAGCCGCCAGCTTTTCATTCATGTTTTTTATCGTTGCCAGCAAGCTCTGGGTATCGCCCGCCCGCAGATTGATCAGGGTGTTGAGGTTGCCGGCGGCAATCTGGTTCATGATGTCGACGGCATACGCCGGCTCGCCGCCCAACTGGCGGGACAGGTTACGGGCGATCAGCGTAGCGATAACGCCGGTTGCGATCACCGCCAGCAGTAACAAGCCGGCCAGAGTATAAGATGCGCTGCGATAGCCATCATCCGATGCGGCCGCCGCCTGATCGCCGCTGGCGATTTCCATCTCCACCAGTTTCGCCAGATCTTTCATCAACTGGGAACGGTACTTAGAGGAAACTGCACCGCTAATTTTACTGGCTTCGTCCAGTTTTGCCGCGTTGACCGCCTCAATGACTTTGGCGTTCACATCGACGAAATTCTTAAAGTTGTCGGTTATCTGGCTGAATAAGGCTTGTTTATCCTGCGTGTCGTTTTTCACCAATTTGGCGTAATTTGCCTGCGCGGTTAAAAATATATCCTGATTCTGCAACAGCTCTTTGCGGTGGCCTTCTCGTTCATCCGGTGTTTGGGAGGAGATGTATTGAATTTGCTGCAAACGCAATTCGGACAAGACGCCGCGCATCTCCAGCGTGTAGCGCACCCCCGGCAGGCGATTATCGCGATAATCTTTGATGCGCTCGTTGTTGGCGCCGAGTTGATAAATAGAGACCGCGCCAATAAATAGCATCATAACGATCAGTATGGAAAATCCGAACAGCAGCTTGGAAAAGACAGTTAATTGCGAGAATTTTTTCATCATGGTGTTCTTGGCAAGGGAAAGTATCTTTAATTAACGGCATGGTAATTCAAAAATTTATTCCCTTCATAGGGGCAAGTCGTCATTTTGATGAATTGTTTTTTTATTTTTGGAACAGCGGTTTTGTGACGATAGTGTGTGACTTTTTACTGTTTCTGTGAATAAAGAAATTGTCAGCGGGGTGAGATAATTAAAAAAGAAACGATTCGTTAACGATGCGGTTTCATAAAAATAATAATCGCAGGGTGGTGAGCGTTAATTATCGCGGGCGGTTGTGCCTGAATGCGGTTGTGTTCCGCATCATGGCGGGACACAACCTGTATACCCGTCATACTTCAAGTTGCAGGTGTGTTGGCTGCCCTCGCTCACCCCAGTCACTTACTTGAGTAAGCTCCTGGGGATTCACTCAGTTGCCGTCTTCCTGCAACTCGAATTATTTTGGGTATATATTATGCCAGGTGAAAAACCTCTTTCAGCTCGGCGCTGACCGGGCTGTTATCCGGATTGGCGGGCATCACCTCTTTCATGTATTTCCACCAGCGCTGGCAGGCGTCGGTCTGGGCGATGGCATTCCAGCGTGCTTCCGATTCGATTTCCACATACGCGAATAACAGGTTGCGCGTCGGGTCGAGGAATATGCTGTAACTGTGCGCGCCGTGTGCTTTTAATTCCGCCTCCAGCTCAGGCCAGATCGGGTTGTGGCGACGCTGATATTCGTCGTGACTCTCAGGAAAAACCTGCATTACAAATGCTTTTCTCAACATGTTTGTCATCCTGTGGCGCATCATCGGGCACAACAACGCGCGTTTATACCCAGCGGGAAACATCCTTGTGTCCCATGCCGACAGCGGCGATAACCCGGTTTCACCCGTCATCACCATTACTGTTGAACCCGGCGGTCGCTGTTGCCGGCATGGTATTCTGCGGGCGTGCGTGCCTATTCGTTATGGCGCGATATCGCCAACGCCTTACGTTGCCGATTATCCGGCATGGTGTAAGGCGGACGCCATCGGCGTAACCCCAAAGCGCTGGCCGAGTGCGATCAGTTCCTCGGTCGAGATAGTCTGTTTTTTCCCACCCATCGAACGCACCTTGACCATCACTTCCGCCGATTTCTCCGCGGTATCGATCAGGCCGAAGGCATCATCCAGCGAGGGGCCGGTGCCGAAAATACCGTGGAACGGCCACAAGACCAGCGAGTGGTGTTGCATTTGTTCGGCCGTCGCATCGCCGATGGCGTCCGTACCCGGCACCATCCACGGGACGATCCCGACGCCGTCCGGGAATACGACCAGGCATTCGGTACTGCCTTCCCACAGTTCACGGGTGAAGGCGGCGCTGTTCAGTTCCAGCACATAGCTCAGCGCGATCAGGTTGGTGGCGTGGCAATGCATGATCACCCGATCCCGCCCGCCGCTGACCTTCATACGCACAATGTGCGACTGGAAATGGGCCGCCAGCTCCGAGGTCGGCAGGCCGCCGTTAGTCAGCCCCCAGAAAATACGATAACCGCGGCCGTCGGCATCCACTTGCAACAGAACCAGATTGTCCGCCGGGTCCAGTTGTACGTTACGGAAAAACTTGCCGGACCCGGTGACGATAAACCAACAACCTGCCAATTCCGGCATGGGCTGAGACAGCGCTTCATGGCGCGGCTGCGGATAGAAATCGCTTTCAAACGGCGTCACGTCGTCTTTGGTCAGGCGCAGGCTGATGTTGCCGCCGTTGCGCTCATCCCAGCCTTTAAGCCACATATCGCTGGTGGCTTTGATCATTCCCTGTACAAACCAGGAGGAGAGAATTGATTGCATGATGAATCCTTAACGTTGACAGATTAACGTTGACAGAGAACGGTGTTTTCGTAGTGACGAACGGATTGCAGCCAGTCGCTGCCGGGCGTGACGTCATGCTGCTGGCAGTAGTGTTCCCACACCGCCTGCCACGGCAGCGATTTCTGCTCTTCCAGCAGCGCCAGCCGGGCGGTGTAGTCGCCGTTTTGTTCCAATGTGCGCAGGGTTTCGGTCGGTTCCAGCAGCGCGCGCAGCAACGCTTTTTTCATGTTGCGGGTGCCGATAACCCAGGCGGCGATACGGTTGATGGAGGCGTCGAAGAAGTCCAACCCGATGTGTACCCGATCAAACAGGTTATGACGCACGATTTCATGGGCGATGGCCTGAGTTTCGTCATCCAGCAGCACCACGTGGTCGCTGTCCCAGCGTACCGGGCGGCTAACGTGCAGCAACAGGCGCGGCACAAACAGGCTGGCGCTGGAGATTTTGTCGGAAATCACTTCGGTGGGGTGGAAGTGGCCGGCATCCAGACAGAGCGCCGTCTGGCGACTGGTGGCGTACCCCATGTAAAACTCGCCGGAGCCGACGGTAAAACTTTCCGCGCCTAATCCGAACAGCTTGCTCTCTACGGCATCGATATGGTGGGCCGGATCCAGTTTCTCGGCGATCACCTCATCCAGTGACGCCAACAACCGCTGACGAAACGCCAACCGATCGACGGTCAGGTCTTTCATGCCGTCCGGGATCCAGATATTCATGACCGAGGCGGTGCCTAACTCACGGCCGAACCAGGCGGAAATACGGCGGCTGGCCTGGCAATGTTCAATCCAGAAACGACGCACGTTTTCATCCGGATGCGACAAGGTAAAGCCGTCGCTGCTGAGCGGATGCGAAAAACAGGTCGGGTTAAAATCCAGTCCCAGTTGGTGTTCTTTGGCCCACGCTACCCAATTGCTGAAGTGCTGTGGTTCGATGGCATTACGCGCTACCGGCGTTGCTGATTCCAGATAGATGGCGTGCAGATTGAGGCGTTTCGGGCCGGGGATTTGGCGAAATGCCTGCTCCAGGTCGGCGCGTAATTCGGTGGCGTTGCGCGCTTTGCCGGGATAATTGCCGGTCGCCTGAATACCGCCGGTCAACGCACCGCTGCCGTGTTCAAAACCAGCCACATCATCGCCCTGCCAGCAGTGGATGGAGACCGGGATTTGATCGAGCTGGCGCAGTGCGGCATCCACATCGATATTCAGTCGGGCGTAACGTTCTCTGGCCAAACGCCAGGCGGTTTCTATCGCGGTATTCATACGGTGAGCTCCTCGTTAATCTGACACAGCGCCTGAAAGCGGCGCCAGTGATCAGCAAAATCACAATTCTGTCGGGGGACGAAAGTGTGCAGCGGTATGTTGTCGGTCAGCAGACGGCGGAAGGCTTCCTGGTCCGCCACGGCGCCCTCTGCTATCAGCTGGCAGCCGATATTGCCGAGGGTGGAGGCTTCAACCGGGCCGGCCAGCACCGGCACCTGGCAGACGTCTGCACATAGTTGGTTCAGCAGGCTGTTGCGGCTGCCGCCGCCGACCACATGTAAATGACGTAACGGCGCGCCGCGCAGTACACCCAGCGTCAGCAAGCCCTGGCGGTAAGACAGCGCCAGGCTATCCAGAATGCAGCGCACCAGCGCCGCGGTGCCAACGGGTTGCGGCTGGCCGTGTTCACGGCAGAGTTCGAGTAGGGCGTCGCTCATGGAAGGCGGATTAATCAGCCGTTCGTCGTTCGGATTAATCAGGCTGACAAATCCCGGCTGCGCGGCGGCCTCATCAAGCAACGCCGGCAGATCCGTGACCTGCTGCTCCTGACAGACTCGCTGCAACAGCCAGAGCCCCATAATATTTTTCAGTACCCGGTAGCGGCCGCCGACGCCGCCTTCATTGGTGATGTTGGCGGCCAGCGCTGCCGGGCCGGTCAGCGGTTCGCGGCTTTCAATGCCTATCAGCGACCAGGTGCCGGAGCTGAGATAAGCGCTGTCTGCATCGGTCAGCGGGGCGGCGACGACCGCACTGGCGGTATCATGCGTGGCGACGGTCACGACCGGTACGGCACGACCGCTGGGCGCCACCCAGTCACCGACTCGCTGGCCCGGCTGATGCGGCGTAGCGAGCCAGTTGGGCGGCACGCCGAGATAATCCAGCAAGCCGTGGTCCCAGTCGCCGCTGTGTAGATTCAGTAATTGCGTGGTACTGGCGTTGGTGTATTCGCACGCCATGTGGCCGGTCAACCGGTAGTGGAAATAGTCCGGAATCATCAACAAATGGGCTATCTGCCCCCAGACTTCCGGTTCTTGCCGGCGCAGCGCCCGCAGTTGGTAGAGGGTGTTGAACGGCAAAAACTGAATGCCGGTTTGTCGGTAAAGGCGTTCGCGGCCCAGTTCGGCGATAACCTGCGCCATTTGACCGTCGGTACGATGGTCGCGGTACGAGTAGCTCAGGCCCAGCCGGCTACCCTGCCGGTCCAGCGGCACCATATCTACTCCCCAGCTATCGATGCCGATACTGACCGGGTGAATGCCGCGAGCGTCGACGGCTTCAAGCCCGTGCCTAATCTGGCTCTCCAGCTCGTCCAGATCCCACAGGTGATGTCCCTGCCACTGCCGTAGCGGATTACTGAAACGGTGAATTTCCTCCAGCGCCAACTGGCGGGTTTCGGTCTCCAGCGACGCCAGCATCACTCGTCCGCTGGATGCGCCAAGATCGACTGCCACATAATACCTGACCGCCATTGCCGTTCTCTCCGTGGTAATTAGGGTGTGTTGGTGACGATAGTCGGCAGTGTAGGAAAGTTGAGGCGGCGGCACCTTTGGGTGAGTGCCATCTGAAAAATGGGGTTGGCAAAATGGCAAAGTTGACTGTGAAGCGGTTCACGATTTGTGGAGATAGCCGTTGGATAAGCGCCTCGGCGACGGCGGCAAACGCTTGTGATCCTAACCACATTTCAGTGATTTAACGGCTGGATCTTGAAAAAATGACCTCGCGGCGGCAATGTCGCGGCGCTATTTTAAGGCGCAGGGGCTTCCCTTCTGATTACTATCCTGACAGGCGGATCAGTCAGGCGGAAGGGGGAAAGACGACATGACACAACTTCATGGCGAAGAGTTTTTTGCTTCACAGGCGGCGACGGTAGCCGTGGAACCCCGGATGCCGCAGGGCGCATTTCCTGAACATTATCATGACTTCTGGGAAATCGTGCTGGTGGAACAAGGCGCCGGTGTGCACGTGTTCAACGATCAACCCTTCGCGTTATGCAGCGGGGCGGTATTTTTCGTACGGGACAACGATCGTCATCTGTTTGAGCAGGTGGAAGAGTTGCATCTGACCAATGTGTTGTATCGGTCGCCGCGCGGTTTCCGCTTTTTGTCGGATATTGCGCCGTTTCTGCCGTATGGCGCGAATGGCGAGTGGCTGGGGCAATGGCAGTTGAACGCCGCGACTCAGCAACAAGTCAAACAGCTGATTTTGCAACTGGCGGCGCTGGCGCATCGCGACCGACCGGAAGATATCGCAACCAGCGAAAGCCTGTTCCTGCAGATCCTGGTTCTGTTGCGGCAAAAGAGTTTCCAGACTCAGGGCGACGGCAGTGAACTCCTGGGAATTCAGGCGTTGCTGGGCTGGTTGCAGCATAACTATTGCGAAGAGGTGGATTGGGAAACGCTGGCGGATCGCTTTTCATTGTCGTTGCGTACGTTGCACCGGCAGGTGAAGCAGCGTACCGGTATGACGCCGCAACGCTATCTGAACCGTTTGCGTTTACTGGAAGCGCGGCGTCGGTTGCAGCACAGCGATGACTCGATTACCACCATCGCCCATGATTGCGGTTTCAGTGACAGTAATCACTTCTCCACCCAGTTCCGCAAAGCCTTTTCGCTGGCCCCTAAAGCGTTGCGCCATCAGGCGCTGTGTGAGGACTAAGCGCCTATCCCATTAGGCGTTATTGGCGCAGTCAGTTTGGACTCGGGCAGTTGCGGAGAGCCCAGAACGTACACGGAGTACGTGAGGATGTCGCGCACTGCCCAGGGCCAAAATGGCCGGTGAAATAGCCCTAATGGGATAAGGCTCTAACGTGACAGGGGCGACAGGCTGTGCCATCCCGCGGGTTGAAGTTACGAACGGAAGATTACTTTCTTACCGATAAAAATACGGTCACGGTAGCGGAGCGCAGCCCGCAACCGGCGTTTCCGTTGCATCATCACGATTTCGACGAGCTGGTGATTGTCTGGCGCGGCAATGGCCTGCACCTGTGGAATGACGTGCCTTACCGCATCACCTGCGGCGATCTGTTTTATGTCTCCGCCCGCGATCGTCACAGTTACGAATCGGTGCATGATTTGGAGCTGGACAACATCCTCTATATCCGTGATCGCCTGACGCTGCCTACCGACTGGCAAAACCTGTTGCCCGGCGGCGAGGTGCCGCAGCAGCAGCGTTACTGGCGTCTGGCGACCCACAGCATGGATACGCTGCGCGACAAAGTGGAAAATCTGGCGCAAGAGTGCATGAAGTCGGACCCACTGTCGTTACAGCTCAGCGAAGTGCTGCTGTTGCAGATTGCGCTGCTGGCGCTGCGTTATCGCTACGCGCCGGAAAGCACCCAACTGGCGGATGCCCAGCAACTGGACCTATTGATGAATGCGCTACGCGCCAGTATCGCCCGGCCGTTTCGGCTGGAGGATTTCTGCCAGTTGCACGGCCTTAGTATGCGTAGCCTGCGTAGTCGCTTCAAACAACAGACCGGCATGAGCGTAGCGCAGTATTTGCGTCAGTTGCGGCTCTGCCGGGCGATGGAATTACTGCGCCATAACCGGCAAACCATCAGTGAAGTGGCGGCCGAATGCGGTTTTGACGACAGCAATTATTTTTCCGTGGTATTCCATCAGGCGTTCGGCGTCACCCCCAGCGGTTACCGGCAGCGTTTTCAGTCCGGCGCTAAAGTGTGAAGAGGTGGGGCGGTTATTATTATTTCGAAGAAGATTGCCGTGTTGAACGCGAGGTGCGGTAATAACGCCAGAGTTTTATGAGCGCTAAGTAAACGAGGGTGGCGGCGATCAGATCGATAATTGACATTACAGCGATGTAGAACAATTCAGGGTCTTTCCAGCCGGCCTTTTCCGATAGTGTTACTAACAGATCGGTTTGTTTCCGAGTCAGTGGGACAGGGTAAGTATGGACATAGCGAATAGCCAGAAGGAATAAAGCAATAAATAAGAGTGCCTTTAGAGTGTAATGGAATATTTTTTTAGATTTAATAGTCACCTTGATGATGTTGTTAAATAATGTGGTTTTAATAAAAATCATAAATTTCCATCAGTTTTTTTTTGTTATTATATCGTTGCCATGCTTTCATGATTAAGATATAGGCCGCTATTGTGGTTATCAGCTCAATAATCAACATGGACGAGATATAAAGATCTTCTGGATCACGAATACCTAATGCGGCAGACAACTTGAAAAGCAGCGTAACCTGCTCTTTGGGCATAGGGATCGGGTAAGTGTGCACATAACGTACCGAGAGAAAAAATAAGACAATAAATAGTAGAGTTTTTATCATCCTGTGAATAAATGTGGTCATCGGCAATTTTTTATTTTCTGATTAATATTTCATCGATTGATAGTATTTCCATGCTCGTATACTTAACCCGTATAGCACCACGGTGATCATCATATTAATCATTAACACCGCCAGCAGGTAGAACCATTCCGGATCGCTAAATCCCAGATAGTTGGCAACGGTGACAAGCTGATCGGTCATGCTGCGGGTAAAGATTATCGGGTAGGGATGAATATACTGTAGTGATAGGTAATAAAGGACGAAAAATAACAACGTCTTAAATACTCTACGGGCAAGTGTTGCCATAAGTGACTACCTCAATTGTTCCGTATGACTTCAAACCAGTATTACGTACAGGCTGCATTCTTGTTCTTAACAAAGCTGCACGAATAGCAGCAAAATCAGAATAATGTCGTAGCGTGATACATCCTTGAGAGATTCCCCTCCCTCCGACTGGATGCAACCGGAAGTTACCTCGTTCCACACCATTGATCCACGTGTAATCATCAATTTTCTCATCATCTCTATATAGAGCAAACCACTCGGAATGATCGGATGGATTCCCTAATATAGAGTTTAGCTTGTCCTTAGACCAGGTAATAACCTGTGAGCGCATTCCTCCTGTAGGACGATCCACAATCCAATAACGGCCAGCTGGAATAGGGCCATTTTCTGGTACATCAGTACATCCACCACGATTACGATAAATTTTGTTACCAGAAAACGCCATAAACGTCCCCACACCCAACAACGTTAATGGTGAGTAGTCAGCATTGTTGACGATAAACTTTCCTTGCAACGCCATAGAATTCCTTTTTCAGATGTATGGTCTATTTTGGTGAGTTGATAGATAACTGAATCATTGCTGTCTGTTAACTCGCTGCGTCTTTCCAGAACAGGTATGAGTTAGTTCTGGCGACAACATGCTCCCATTCAATAGTATGGAACTTGAAGTGTACGCTTTCGTGTGGTTGTTCATCATTGTGCGTCAACGAATGTGGGTAAACGTAACTGATATCAGTAATGATGGAACCGAGTAGTTTGATTTTGAAATACAGCTCATTGCCACCCGTCGTGCTGGTACGATAAAAAGAGAACTCGCAGGTGAGCGTTTCATTATCGTTGAGTGCTTGTGCAATTAATGGTGTGGACTTATCAATCGGTTTTTTTATCTGGATGGGGAGAAAAGAAACATTATCGGCACGGCTTAAATGACCAAAGAATTCATAAATGAAAATTTCGTCTTCATGGCCGGATTGATATTTATTACCTATTGATGACGATGTGGAGCATCCCGCAGAAATCAAACCCTGTTTGTCACCTTGCAGTGTCAGGTAAATAATGTTGGCCATATATATCCCAGTGGTTGTGTTAGAAGTCCATTTGTAAGTGTTTATATCAGAATGCGAATATTAGTATCAATGAAATTATTGTTTTCTTGATGTGATTATTTCCTTTTGATTAATAAGTGTTTTTATAAGTGGAGGGAAGTACGCCATCATAAATAACATGTTCCTGTTAATTGAAAATGTCATTTTCATGATGGCGCATTGAAATAACGTCAGGCGTAAATATCGTTATTTTGCCGATTAATGACTACCGGGGCGACGGTGGACAGTAATTGTCGGGTATAAGGGTGCTGTGGTTGATTGAAAATCTGTTCCACGGTGCCGCGTTCCACCACGTCGCCGTCTTTCATCACCGCAATCCGATGGCTCATGTGTTGCACCACGCCCAAATCGTGGGAGATAAACACCATCGACAAGTGCAGACGTTGCTGCAACGCGACCAGCAGGTCCAGCACCTGTGCCTGTGTGGTGACATCCAGCGCCGATACCGGCTCGTCGCAAATCAGCACCTCCGGCTCCGCCGCCAGCGCCTGAGCGATGGAGATACGCTGGCGTTGCCCGCCGGACAATGATTGCGGCCGTCTGGCGAGCAACGTTGGCGACAGCCCCACCAGATCCAGCAGGGCAAGAATACGCTGCTGGCGGGCTTGTGGGCTCAGATCACGTCGTAGCCGTAATGGCTGCAGCAGGATCTGTTCAATGGTGAACTGTGGATCGAACGAGCTGAGCGGGTCTTGGGTAATGGTTTGAATCCGGGCGCGTAACGGACGACGCTCCCGTTCAGAAAGCGTGCTCCAGGGGCGGCCGGACAAGCGAACTTCACCGCTGTCTGGTGACTGTAACGCCAGCACCACCTTCCCGAGCGTGGTTTTGCCGGAACCGGACTCGCCGACGATACCCAGCGTTTCTCCGCGTTCTACCGTCAGCGAAATGTTATTCACCGCCGTCATGCGGCTGCCGTCCGGGCGTTTGAACGAGACGGATACGCCGTCGACTTGCAGTGCCGGCCCACTCTTTGCGCCTGACTCGCCGGCGGAAGAGAGCAGGGCCGATGCTTGCGGGCTGAGTGGGTTTTCTCCCGCCAGCCAGTTGCCGCGGGTGGCGGCGGTCGGAATGGCGGCCAGCAGCCGGCGGGTGTACGGGTGTTGCGGCGCGGACAGCACCTGCCGTGCCGGACCGCGTTCCACCAGTGCGCCTTTCTGCATCACCATGACCCGATCGGCGACTTGCGATACCACCGCCAGATCGTGGGTGATCAGCAGTACGCCGTGCCCAGCCTGCGCCAATGCGGTAAACAGCTTGAGTACCTGTTGCTGCACGGTGGCATCCAGCGCGGTGGTGGGTTCATCGGCGATCAACAGTTTTGGCCCGGCCGCCAGCGCCGAGGCAATCAGCGCTCGCTGGCGCAAACCGCCGGACAGCTCATGCGGGTATTGTGCCGCGCGATTAGCCGGATCGGGAATACCGACCTGCGCCAGCAGCTCAGCGACGCGGGTCGCCACGTCGTTACGCGCCGCCAGTTTATGGGTCAGCAACGGCTCCGCCACTTCCTGCCCGATGCGCCGCAATGGGTCGAGCGAGACCAGCGCATCCTGCAGCACAAAGCCGATTTCCCGGCCGCGTACCTGTTGCCATTGGCGGGTACTCAGTTGTTGAAGATCGCACGGGCTGCCGTCGTGGCGCACCAGCTCAATGGCATTGGCCTGAATCTGCGCCCGTTCACCCGCCAGCCCGACCAACGTGCGGGCGGTGACCGATTTACCGGAGCCGGATTCCCCCACCAGCGCCAGAATTTCACCGGGATTAACCTGGAAAGAGAGGTTACGCACCGACTCTACCGGCCCATGCGGGCTGGGGAAGGTGACGTTTAGCCCTTCGACGCGCAACAACGGCTGTGAAGCAGACTGACTCATGCCGCCCCCTTGGCCAGAATGGCCTGCAAACGCCTGCCCAGCAGGGTGATGACGATGACCGACAGTGCTACAACGCTGGCGGGAAACAGGCTGACCCAAGGCGCGATATCCAGAAAGTTGCGGCCGTCGGCCAGCAGTGCGCCCCATTCAGCGGTAGGCGGCACCACGCCAAGCCCGAGGAAACTCAGCGCCGAAGCAGACAACACCGCATTGCCCACGCCGATGGTCGCCAGAATCAACAACGGCCGTAAGGTGTTGGGAATGATATGGCGGACCACGATGTACAGCGGATGTTCACCCAGCGCGACGGCGTGCTCCACGTAGCCGGACAGCTTCACCTGCAACACCTGTGAGCGTACCAACCGGGCATAACCGGCGACGCCGGCCAACCCGACCGCCAGCAGTGTGTTTTCCGGGCCGCGGCCCAGCACCGCGATCACCAGCAGCGCCAGCAACATTTCCGGGAACGCCAGCATGATATCCAGCAACCGCACCAGTACGCGGCGTACCGGCAACGGCGCCAGTGCCGACAACGCGCCCAGCAACACACCGCCGAGGCAGGCTGTGAGCATCGCACCGACGCCGATACTCAGCGACAGCGAAGTACCGTACACCACGCGGGTGAACACATCGCGCCCGAGCGGGTCGGTGCCGAACCAATGGTCTGCGCTGGGGGGCTGGAGCACCGCCTCCATGTCCATCTCATCCGGCAGGCGGTGCGTGAACAGCGACGGGAAAAACACCGCCAGCAGCAACAGCAGCACGGCGGCGGCCGGCAGTAACGTCGCCGGCGCCAGCCAGGGGCCGCGATAAGCGGTGCGATGGAACGTACGTATCCGCATCAGAGGCTCACGACCTGTTACAGGTTTCGGGGATAATGGCTTATAGGTTAAAGGTTCACTGCTCATGGGCGCTCGCCTTTTTTCTCAAACGGGGGTCGATCAGCAGATACAACGCATCCACCAGCAGGTTGATGACGACAAACAGCAGGGCGGACAGCATCACCAGTCCCAGCACCAGCGGCATGTCGCGGCTTTCGATGGCGTGCAGGGTAATCTGGCCGATGCCGGCGCGGCCGAACACGGTTTCGGTCAGTACCGAACCGCTCAGCACGCCTGCCAGTAGCGTGCCGGTCAGCGTTGAGGCCGCCAGCGCGCCGTGGCGCAAACCATGGCGCAAGCGCAGCCAGCTTTCGCTGACGCCACGGGTACGCACCGTCAGTGCGAATGGCTGCGACAGCGCCTCTTCCAGCCCGTCGCGCAGCACCTGGCTCAGCAGCGCCGCCAGTGGCAGACTCAGGGTGACGACCGGCAACACCAGCGATATCAGCCCGTCGTTGCCCATCACCGGAAACCATTGCAGGCGGAAACTGAACACGCTGAGCAGCACGATGCCGACCCAGTAGACCGGCGTACTGAGCAGCGTCAGTTCCAGCCAGGACATCAGCGCTCGCAGCCGGGCATAACGCCCGGCGGTCAGCAACGCGTTGAGAATTGACAGCAGCAAAGCCAGTGCCAACGCGCTAATCGCCAGTTGGATGGTTTCTCGCATGGCATCGCCAATCAGTACGACTACCGGTTGGCGGTACTGATAGCTGATGCCGAAATCGCCTTGCAGTGCCTGTCCGCAGTAACGTAAGTATTGCATCCACAGCGGCTGATCGAGCCCAAACTGCTTGATCAGCGCCGCCCGATACGCCTCATCCACCACGTTATCGCCGCCGCTCAGGATAGCCACCGGATCGCCGGGGATCAGTTTGACGGCGATAAACGTCAGTGTGGCTGCACCCCAGAGCACAGCCACGATGGTGAAGAGTCGCTGGAGAGCCGTGACTGCCAGGTTACGGTTTAATCCAGACATCATAGAAGTTCGGTTTGGCGTTGGTGGCCCAGCTAATGCCCTGCACTTTCTTCGACAGGCCCAACTGGTAGGCTGGAACGAACAGCGGCACCGCGTAAGCCTGATCAAGCAGTTCACGCTGGATTTCGCTATACAACTGCTGGCGTTCGGCATCGCCGGCGCCGATGGCTTTTCTCAGCTTGTCATCCAGCAAGTGGGTGCGGGTGAAGTTGTTGCCGTTGGGCGGAATATAGTTAGAGTCGAACACCGTGCGCAGAATATCCGGTTCGGCGCGTACAAAGTAGTTAGAAGCGATGTCGTAGTCGTTATCGTTGGTGCGGCTGGTAAAGCCTCCGCTGTCTACCGGATTGAGCTGGATGTCGATACCGGCTTTTTTCACCTGGAACTGTACCGCCTGGAACAGGGTTATCTCCGCCGCTTCCGACGAACCGGTACTGTAGACGAAATGCACGGTCAGGCGTTTGCCGTCTTTGGTGCGGTAACCTTCGCCGTCTTGGGTTTTCCAGCCGGCCTCGTCCAGCAACTGATTGGCTTTTTTCAGGTCAAACCCCCCCAGTGCGGCGGCGGATTTGTCGTAATACAGCGTGGACGGGCCGAGAACGCTATCCGCGGCTTTCAGCGTGCCGAAGAACGCGACTTTCGTTGCCGAGGCGGCATCCACCGCATGTAAGAAGGCGCGGCGTACGTTGACGTCCTGGAACGGGCCTTTAGAGGTGTTGAGGTAGAGCACACGGTTAACGCCGGGGTTTTCTCGGGTGATCACATCCAGGCGGGTATCTTTTTTCAGTGCGGCAGCATTGGCCGGCGGCACGGCGTCAATCGCCTGTACCTGGCCGCTGCTCAATGCGCCAAGGCGCACGGACGATTCCGGCAGGTATTTGAATTCGATTTTATCCAGATACGCCGGGCCAGTATGCGCGGCATAACCCGGCCCCCAGTGGTAATCCGGACGTTTTTTCAGGCGGCTACCGCTGCCTTTGACGAACGATTCCAGAATAAACGGCCCGGAGCCGACCAGCGTGTTGCTGGTATTCGGGGTATTTTTCAGGTACGTCGACGACTGAATGCCTAAATACGGCAGGCTCAGCCCCTGTAACAGTGCGGCAAACGGGCTCTTATAGCTGATCACCACCGTGTAGTCGTCTGGCGTGGCGATGTTATCGATCGGCCCCAGTAGGGATTTCGCGTAACTGGAGGTGGTTTTCGGGTCGAGAATACGGTCCAGATTGTATTTCACCGCCGCTGCGTCCAGTTTAGTGCCGTCACTGAACGTGACGTCTTTACGCAGGTGAAAAGTATAACGGGTGTTGTTGTCGTTGATTTCCCAGCGTTCCGCCAGCCAGGGGGTAAAATGGTTGTCTTCCGCCTGACCAACCAGCGAATCTACCACGTTGCGAGCGACCAGCGCCGCCACGGAGTAAGCGGTAATCGAGGGGTCGATCACCGGGGTGTCGCTGCCGAGCCCGATATTCAGCGTACCGCCCTGCACCGGGGTTGTGGTCGCGTCTGCCGCGTTGGCGAAAGGCGATGCGCTTACCGCCAGGGACAGCAACCCTGCGGTGAGTAAGGCGTGTCGTGATGTTTTGTTTGCCACAGAGTGTGTCGCCATTCCCTGAATCCTCAAAAATCAGCGTAGAAAGAAGAAGTGTAGCTATAACCACGTACTCTAGGGAGGGGAGCGTATGATGTAAAAGCATAAAAAATTATTTTTAATGCCAAAAAAGGTATAAAGATAGGATGACGGCTAACGTACCTGTTTTCCGGCGCTTTTGCATAAAGGCCCGGTAAACCAGATAGCGTATTTATAAGCGAGCAGGCCACCCGTTCGGATGGCCGGTGATGACGACGATGATTACTGCGCGTGCTGTGCCGTCAGCGTATTGTCTTCTGACTGGTGAGTGAGGCGGTTACGCAAGTCACACCGTGCCAGTTCCGCCACCCAGAAACAGAACATGTGGCCGAAGATTTCGGAGAAGTGCTCGGCAAACGGTTGGTCCCACGGTGCAGGGACAGTACCGAATAACGGCAGCAGCACCACGTGAAAGACCACCCACAGCACCAGACCGTAAAAAGCACCTTGCCAGAGTTTGATGCGTGGCCAAAATTCCGCCGCCACACAATACAGCACAGTAAACGTAATCGAGAAGCCGAAATGCATGATGAAACTCATGATCGGCCGAGGATTGCCGTTGAACAGATAAGTCAGATGCGAAAGATCAAACGACATGCCAAGCTGTTGTAATAATTGCTGGGGCGGGTTGGTGAGATCTCTTTCCGGGGTACGGGGCGGGAAGGGAATTTCCCAGCCGAATTTGGCAATCGCGCAAATGATGCCGGCAATAATGCCAACCACCACCGCCAGTATCATTTTTTCCTTAATAGTACGAGCTTGCATAGTCTTTCTCCTTGGAATAAAAACGAAAAGACGAACAGTGAATAATTCACTTTCCTTTAAATGATTACGATCGTCTTTGTGAAAATCATACGCCTTTATATTCCGATGTTCGAGTATTACCCATTCGTATTATCCATCTGATATACCCGTCATACTTCAAGTTGCAGGTGCGTTGGCTTTATTACTCGGCCCCTCCCTGGGCCTCGCCCTACGGGCCGCAGCAAGCTGCGTTCAAATCTGCTCCCGGCAGATTTGTCGCTCACCCCAGTCACTTACTTGAGTAAGCTCCTGGGGATTCGCTGCGTTGCCGTCTTCCTGCAACTCGAATTATTTTGGGTATATATGAAAATAATATTCTGGACAGTCGGTGACGCTGATGAAAATAGGTGTGTAATAAATGAAGGATGCTTTTCTTTAATTTGGATGGTTTTAATTTGGATAGTTTTAATTTGAAATAATTAGATTATATCTCATTAATAAAAAATAATGGGTGTTGTTTGTTTCTTAATATATTCAGGGGAGGTTGGTTGATATTCAGACAACCGCCATGAAAGGAAGAAAATGAAACGAATATCGGGCGACGGACTGCGCCGGAATGCACGCAGTCCGATCGGGTCAGCTTATCCGGCGTGATCCAGCCATTCCGGCAAGTCATTCAGCCCCATCGCCTGGCGTACCAGTGTCGGCTTGATGCCCGGCAATGTATCCGCCAGTTTCAGGCCGACATCGCGCAGCAGGCTACTGACCGGGTGGGAACCGGCGAACAGGGTACGAAAGCCCTGCATACTCGCCAGCATCATCGCGGCACTGTGCTTGCGGCGCCGCTCGTAGCGCCGCAGATACAGATGCTGGCCGATGTCTTTGCCCTGAGCCTGCAGGCGTTTTAACTCGGCAATCAGTTCCGCCACGTCCATAAAACCAAGGTTGACGCCCTGGCCTGCCAGCGGATGAATGGTGTGTACCGCATCGCCCGTCAGCACCAGCCGGTGGGCGGCAAAACTGCGGGCATAACGCGCGGTGAGCGGGAAGGTTTGCCGGTCGCTCTCCAACTGACACAACCCCAGCCGCATATCGAAGGTGATGGCCAGTTGCCTGACAAATTCTTCGGCAGGCAGTTCGCGCAGTTGTTGCGCGCGTTGCGGCGGCAGCGACCAAACAATGGAGCTGAGATGCGGGTCGCTGAGCGGCAGAAACGCCAGAATACCTTCGCCGTGAAATACCTGACTGGCGGTAGCGCCGTGCGGCTGTTCAGTACGGATGTTGGCGACCAGTGCATGATGGCCGTAGTCCCAAAAGGTCAGCGGAATGTCGGCGTGTTGTCGCAGCCAGGAGTGCGCGCCGTCTGCTCCGACCACCAGCCGGGCGGTGAGCATGTCGCCGTCTTCCAGCGTAATGAAAGCTTCGCTCTCGCCCCAGGCGACCTGCCGTAGCGCAGCGGGCGTCAGCAGGGTGATATCCCGCGACTGGGACGCTTGTTGCCACAGCGCCCACTGGATAACGTCGTTTTCGATAATGTGGCCGAGGCGGGAAAAACCGAACTCTTCGCCGCAAAAACGAATATTGCCGAAGCTGTCTTTATCCCAGACATACATGTCGTTGTAAGGGCTTAGCCGCTGCGCGGCAATGCCCGGCCAGACGTTGAGCTTGCGCAGCAGCGCTTCGCTGGCGGCATTAATGGCGGATACGCGAAGCGCATGTGGGCCGTTTGCCAGCGGTTCGGTCGCGGCCTGCTTTTCCAGCACCGCAACGCTCAGCCCGCTGCCTTGCAGACCGCAGGCCAGCGCCAGCCCGACCATTCCCCCACCGGCGATAACCACATCAAATGATTGCATAGAGCATGAATTCCTGTCTGTTTAACGTTCCACCCAGCCCAGCGTACGCCGTGCCAGCACGTCACGCAGCAGCGGCAGATTGTTCATCGCCATTAGCCCCAGATTCCGCCCGACTTCCATCGGGAACAGGCGGTTGGAAAAGACACGCACCAGCCCGTCGGTCAAAGCGACGGTGGTGTGCTGATCCGGTTGGCGGCGGTGTTGATAGCGTTGCAGTACGGTTTGGCTGCCGGGATCTTCCCCTTGTTCAACCGCCGTCACCAGCGTCTCCGCCAGCGTCATCACGTCGCGCAGGCCGAGGTTGAATCCTTGTCCGGCGATGGGGTGCAGGGTTTGCGCCGCATTACCTACCAGCGCCATACGGTGGCTGACATGCTGATTAGCGGCCGACAGCGCCAGCGGGTAGCTATGGCGCTTACCGATATGGGTGATGGCGCCGAGCCGCCAGCCGAATGCGTGCTGTAACCGCTGACGAAATTGCGCATCACTCCAGCCGGCTATTTCGGTCTGTTGCGATAGCGGGTGGCACCACACCAGCGAGCTACGGCCTTTACTCATCGGCAGTAGCGCCAGCGGGCCGTGGGCGGTGAAGCGCTCATAAGCCCGGCCCTGATGGGCTTGTGCCGTAGCAACGTTGGCGATAATCGCTACCTGGTCATAAGGCGTGTGCTGCCATTGAATGCCTGCGTATTGCGCCAGCCGGGAGCGCGAACCGTCGGCGGCCACCAGTAGTTGCCCGTTCAGGCGAGTACCGTTATCCAGCCGCAGTGAGACGTTATTTTCTTCCCGTTGCAGGCTGTCTACCGTTGCCGGGCAGTGCAACCGCACACCGGGCGCACGTTGTAATAACGAGAACAGACGTTTGCCGACGTCGTGCAGTTCGACCACGTGACCTAACGCCGGCACCCGGTAATCGCCGGCTTGCAGCTGTACCCGCCCGGCGTGGCCCTGATCGCTGACGTGTACGCGGGTGATCGGGGTCGCGATGGGGGACAGCGTTGACCAGACGCCGATGGCGTCCAGTTGCATACAGGTGCCCTGCGCCAGTGCAATGGCGCGGGCGTCAAAACCGGGGTGTTGGTCTTCCTGCGGCGAGCGGGTTTCGATCAGCGCCACCGGGAGCCGCCCGCCGGACAGATGGGAGATCGCCAGCGCCAGCGTCGCACCCGTCATTCCGCCGCCGACAATCATGATGGTCATGAGACGCGCCCTGCCGCCCTTGCCATCAGTGCTTCGATTTCATCGGGATCTTTGACGACGTCACCGGTCAGCACCTCATTACCGGTTGCCGTGATCACGATATCGTCTTCAATACGAATACCGATGCCGCGATATTCCGCCGGCACGTCGGCATCCGGCGCGATGTACAGACCCGGTTCCACCGTCAACACCATGCCCGGCTCCAGCGTGCGGCCGCGATCGGCGGTGCCGTAGTCGCCAACGTCATGCACATCCATACCCAGCCAGTGGCTCAGACCGTGCATGAAAAACTGACGGTGGGCTTGCTCGGCGAACAGCGTGTCGACATCGCCTTGCAGAAGGCCAAGTTTGATCAGGCCGCGCAGCATAATGCGCACCACTTCTTCATTCACTTCGCGGATGCTGCAGCCCGGCGCGAACATCTCGATAGCGCGCACTTCCGCCGCCAGCACGATGTCGTAAATAGCGCGCTGCGCCGGCGTAAATTTGCCGTTAACCGGGAAAGTGCGGGTGATGTCGCCTGCGTAGCCCTGGTATTCACATCCGGCATCGATCAAGACCAGATCGCCGTCGCGCATCTGGCATTCATTTTCGGTGTAGTGCAGGATGCAGGCATTTTCGCCGCTGCCGACAATGGTGTTATACGACGGGTAACGTGCGCCGTGGCGGTTGAATTCGTGGTGGATTTCGCCTTCCAACTGATATTCGAACATGCCGGGGCGACATTTTTCCATGGCGCGCGTATGGGCCAGCGCGCTGATTTCGCCGGCGCGGCGCAGGATGTCGATTTCCGCCGGAGACTTGAACAGACGCATTTCGTGTACCCACGGGCGCCAGTCGGTCAAGGTCGCCGGTGCGCTAAAGCCTTTGCGCGTACCGCCGGTACGCAAGGTATCGAGCGCGGCGAACACCAGTTTGTCGGCGTAGGCGTATTCGCCCTGCGCATGGTAGACCACATCCAGACCATTAAGCAGCAGATGCAGTTGTTCGCCGATTTCGCTAAACGGCAGCGCGCGGTCTACGCCCAGTTTGGCGGGGGCCGCTTCCTGGCCGAGACGTCGGCCGAACCAGATTTCAGCGGTGACGTCGCGCACCCGGTTGAACAGCACGGTATGGTGGTGATTTTCGTCGCTCTTGATCAGCAGCAGGGCGGCTTCCGGCTCGTTGAAGCCGGTGAAATACCAGAAATCGCTGCTTTGACGGTACGGATACTCGCTGTCCGCGTTACGTTGCGCTTCCGGCGCTGCGAACAGTATCGCCGCGCTGCCGGGGACCATTTTATCCAGTAGAGCCAGACGTCGGCGGAGGTACTCTTGTTGGTTCATTACCTGCTCCTGAAAAGGGCATCAATGCAGCATGGCGTTAATGCAGCGTCGGTTTTTTTTGCTCCGGCGCAGTCCGCACCGGGCGGGTAAACTCGTTATGGCACATGATGGCCGCCACCCGCACGTATTCAATCACTTCTTCCAGCGATTGCGCCAGTTCGTCCTTGTCTTCATCCTCGTCGTAGCCGAGTTGAGCGATGTCGCGTAGGTCATTAATCGCTTCTTTCAGCTCGCCCTGCGTTTTGCTCAGGCGAGGCTGAACGACGCCGAGGCCAAGCAGGAAATGGTTGACCCATCCTGCCAGCGCATCGGCGCGGTCAAAGACGCTGACGTGTTCCAGCGTGTCGTCCGGCAGGAATAACTGGAACATAAAACCGTCGTCTTCCAGCGTATCGCGGGTAACTTGATACAGTTGTTGCAACGGCTGGGCCAGCGTTTGCGGGAAGGCCATACCGTCGTTGGTCAGTTCAAACGTCAGCGTTTTCCAACTGTCGTCGTGGTTGCCGCCGCATAACATGCCGCTTAACAGGCCGTGCATTTCGGCAGCGGTCAGCGCAATCTGATGCTGTTTTAATAGCTGGTCGATAGCGCCGTAACCGGGGAGTGTATTCTGTATAGACATGAGCATTCATCGTCGTTGGCAGGTCGTTCGTGTTATGCTACCACCAAGCTCCGTTGCTATACCAGCAAGCTCCGTCGCCAGACTTATACCCAATGGATTCAAGCGACAGGACAACCGGCTTTCGTTTTGAGCAACGTCCCTGTCACTGACAATCTTATGGCTATAATAAAGGGCTTGTATCTTCTATTTTGGATATATATAGTAGCGCCCGCTTTTTCCCGGCACCGTCACGGGCCGCGCAGCGGATGTCCCTCACGCGGGCGTGAAACGAAATAAGGCAGGAAGGTGACATGTCTGCACAACCGGTAGATATTCAGATTTTTGGCCGTTCGTTAAGAGTTAATTGTCCGCCAGAACAGCAGGATGCGCTGAATCAGGCTGCGGAGGATCTTAACCAGCGGTTGCAGGACCTCAAGGTGCGTACCCGGGTGACGAATACCGAGCAACTGGTGTTCATCGCCGCACTTAATGTGTGCCATGAGCTGGCGCAGGAGCGGTTGAAAACCCGCGATTATGCCGCCAACATGGAGCAACGTATTCGCATGTTGCAGCAGACGATAGAACAGGCGTTGCTGGAGCAAGGCCGTATTACCGAGCGTCAGGGCGCGCAATTTGAGTAGCGCGTCTCGTTTTGACAAAAGTACGTTTTTTTTGGGTAACACATCGCTGCCAGACGTGATAAGGTAGCTTTGAAAGAACAAAATTTCTCTGAGATGTTCGTCAGCGGGCAAGTCCCCTGAGCCGATATTTCAACCAACAGAATGTAACGATCCGTAGTTGGTGAGCACGCTCGGTTCGGCCGAGAAGCCTTAAGATTGCGACGTTGCGTTCACCTTGAACCAAGGGTTCAAGGGTTACAGCCTGCGGCGGCATCTCGGAGATTCCCTCTCGTTTATTTCCTGTTAATTGCATGACAGTGACTGCGCATGAATTCAGCCGGTGCTTCTTCCGATCTCTCTAGCGTTGCATCGTTACGCCAACACATTCGTCAGCAGGTTCGTCAGCGTCGTCGCGCGCTCAGCCCTGAACAGCAAGCGTTTTTTGCCCATCAGGCGGCTGAACGGGTGATGGCGAATACGCGTTTGGCTGATGCCGCACGCGTCGCGGTGTTTTTGTCGTTTGACGGCGAGCTGAATACCCGGCCATTGATCGACGCGTTATGGCAACGGCAAAAACAGGTTTACTTGCCGGTGTTGCACCCGTTTTGCGCCGGGCATCTGCTGTTTCTGCGCTATGCACCGGAAACGGAACTGGTGTGGAACCGGTTAAAGATTCAGGAACCGCGGCTGGATGTACGCGACGTATTGCCGGTTGAACAACTGGATGTACTGCTGACGCCGCTGGTGGCGTTTGATGCCGCCGGGCAACGGTTGGGCATGGGCGGCGGTTTTTATGACCGCACGTTGCAACACTGGCGCGCGCGCGGTCCTTATCCTATCGGGCTGGCGCATGACTGCCAGCAGGTAGAGGCGTTACCGGTGGAAAGCTGGGACGTGCCGTTGCCGGAAATCATCACGCCTTCTCAGCACTGGCGCTGGTAACGCGAGTTGCGAGTCTGTGAGCGGCGGCGAGGTTAGCCTACCGCTGGTATCGGTGTTTGCTGGTCGTGACCGAGCATCTGTTGCACCAGCTCCACGCAGCGCAGAAAACGGCTGTCGTAGTCGGATTCGGTGACATGAACGTACGGCACGTCATTTTCCGCCAGCATATTCTTGAGCACATCCTGAAACGCTTTGCGATCCGCCGCGCTGCCAAGACTGCGCAAGCCATCCGCCACCCAGGGGGTGTTGTTTTCCAGCAGAATCACCAGATCAAAGCGGTACTCTTCAACCAGCGCCTGCACGAACGGGTGTTCACGGCCTTCATACTTTTTGCAAAACGCCTGCGTAGTGATGAAATCGGTATCGATAAACGCCACCTTGTTGGCGTATTTCACAGCGAAATCAATGTACTGAGCCTGGCCGAGGGCGATTTTGTCGTAATCCGAATACTGTAGCGCCATTTCGTCGCCGCCCAGATGGGAGAACACGTAATCCCGGCCGTATTCCCAGGCGCTGGTGGTGTTGAAAATATTGGCTAATTTGTTGACCATCGTGGATTTGCCGCTGGACTCTCCCCCCAGAATTGCCACGGTGCGCACGAAGAACGGCTTCACCTCGGTGGGGATATACTCCCAGTAGCGGAACGGGTCCTGGCGGATCTGTGCGCCGCTGATGCTCATAAAGGAGCGCTTCGGGTCGATCAGTACGGTTTCAATGCCGAGGTGTTCTTTGTACTGCGGCGCGTCCTGCTCTTCACTGGTATAGACGTATTGAGGATCGATACCTTTTTCCGCCATGAATTGTTTGATGCCGCGGCTCCACACGTCCCAGCCGTGCGGGTAGGGTTCCATGCCCTGTTCGTTGAAGGCATGAATATGGATATTTTTCTGATACTTGAAGGTTTGCAGCAGCCAGCGCAGGCGATCGCTGACGGTGGGTTGTTGCGACATGGAGCTGTGTTCAAACAGCAGGCGGTCGCGCGGTTCATCGTAGCCCAGAATCACGTGCAGTTCGTCCACCTGGCTGCAAGCGCGCTGAATCAGGTAAATGTGGCCGGTATGCAGCGGGTAGAACTTGCCGAACACCACGCCGATGCTTTTTTGCTGATAAGGGAATTCCAGCCCCAGGAAGCGGTGCAGCGACTCGAGTTTCTGCGCGCTGGGACTCTTGATTTTGGCATTGAGCAACTGGCTCAAATAGCCTTTGGTCATACCCGCGGCGTCGGCGACCTGTTGCAGGGTGCAGCCTTTTTGTCTGATGGCTGTTTTCAGGTAATCGTAGGGGGACATGGTCTGATACTCCGATGTAGCGGATAACGCTCTGCCATATTAACGTTCCGGCAAGTAAAGCCTAATGGAAATTACAGATCATCCAGGATCGCCAGTGCGTCCGAGAGTTTTTTCGCGCCCATCACCTGCATATTGGCGGGCGGTTTTTTCGGCATATTGGCAAACGGCACGATAGCGCGCTTAAAGCCATGTTTGGCGGCTTCGGTGATACGCTCCTGGCCGCTTGGCACCGGGCGGATTTCACCGGCCAGCCCGACCTCGCCGAACACCACCAGATCCTGCGGCAACGGCCGATCGCGGAAGCTGGAGACCAGCGACAACAGCAGCGCCAGGTCGGCGCTGGTTTCCGTGACCTTGACGCCGCCCACCACGTTGACGAACACGTCCTGATCCGACATCTGCAACCCGCCGTGACGGTGCAGCACCGCCAGCAAGATAGCCAGACGGTTCTGTTCCAGCCCGACGGCGACCCGACGTGGATTCGCCATCATCGAGTGGTCCACCAATGCCTGAATTTCCACCAGCAGCGGCCGGGTGCCTTCCCATACCACCATCACCGAACTGCCCGACGTGATTTCATCGCCCCGGCTCAGGAAAATGGCGGACGGATTATTCACTTCCCGCAGCCCTTGCTCGGTCATGGCGAATACGCCCAGTTCGTTGACGGCGCCAAAACGGTTTTTGTGGCTGCGCAGGGTGCGGAAACGGGAATCGGCGTCACCGTCCAGCAGTACCGAACAGTCGATGCAGTGTTCCAGTACTTTCGGGCCGGCCAGCGAACCGTCTTTGGTGACGTGGCCGACCATGACGATCGCCACGCCGCGGGTTTTGGCGAAGCGCGTCAGGTAGGCGGCGGTTTCCCGCACCTGCGCCACGCTGCCGGGAGACGACTGGATATCCGCCAGATGCATCACCTGAATGGAGTCGATCACCATCAGTTTCGGCTGTTCCTGCTCGGCAATCAGGCAAATCTGCTCAATGCTGGTTTCCGACAGCATATTAATGTGCTGGGCGGGCAAACCGAGGCGGTGGGCGCGCATCGCCACTTGCTGGAGGGATTCTTCGCCGGTGACGTACAGGGTTTTCATCTGTTCGGCCAGCTTGCACAGGGTTTGCAGCAACAGGGTACTTTTACCGGCGCCGGGGTTACCGCCTATCAGGATCGCGCTGCCGGGCACCACACCGCCGCCCAGTACCCGATCGAACTCCTGAAAACCGGTGGAAAAGCGCGGCAACGCTTCCAGGCTGATGTCAGAAAGTTTCTGCACCCGGCTGACGCTGCCGCTGTCTCCGGCGTAACCGGAGAAACGGTCGCTGCGTGATGAAGAGGACGCGGCGGCCAGGCGCACCTCGGTGATGGTATTCCAGGCGTGGCAGGCACTGCATTGCCCTTGCCAGCGTGGGTAGTCGGCCCCGCATTCATTACAGACAAAGGCGCGTTTGACGGCTTTGGCCATGAATTCCCTCCTGTTTACTGCGCTGGCTTTTTTACTGCGTGTTATCGCCGGTTGTATGCTGTGGCTCAGCTCTTTTCATGCCGCAGGCTGCCGCTGAGAATGCACAATACGCCGGTCAGGTCGGCATGGCGAATGCTGACCGCGCTCTGTTCGTTAACCTTGGGTTTGGCGTGATAGGCAATGCCCAGCCCGGCTGCTTTGATCATCAACAGATCGTTGGCGCCGTCGCCGATGGCAACGGTTTGATGCGGTGGGATCGCCAGCTTTTCCGCCAGTTGACGCAGCGTATCGGCTTTGTATTTCGCATCGATGATGGGGCCTGTCACTTCACCGGTCAGTTTGCCGTCGCGCATCCCCATTTCGTTGGCGACCGCCGCCACCAGCCCGAGTTCATCACGCAGATAGTCGGCGAAATAGGTGAAGCCGCCGGACGCGATGGCCAGATGCCAACCCGCCTCCTGCAACTGTTTAACCATGTTTTTCAACCCCGGCATCAGCGGCAGCGTTTCCCGCACCTGACGCAGAATATTGGCGTCGGCGCCTTTCAGCGTGCCGACGCGCTGGCGCAGGCTGGCGGCAAAATCCAATTCGCCGCGCATGGCGCGTTCGGTCACTTCCGCTACCAGCTCGCCGGTGCCGGCCAGTTTGGCGATTTCATCGATACATTCGATTTGGATGGCGGTGGAATCCATGTCCATCACCAGCAGGCCGGGCGAACGCAAACTCGGCCTATCGCCCATCGGCGCGACATCCAGCCCCAGCTCGTGAGCGACTTTGGTGATGCGCGGCGTCAGAGTGCCGGCCAACCGCACCACTTGATAGTCGTCCACGCTCCAGGCGCTGACAACCACCAGCGGATCATCCAGACGGCGCTGGATACGGGATAACAGATATTTGTCGAGCACATCGCCATACATCAACCAGCCGGTATTGCCGGCGCGGTAGTCGAGCGGCATGACTTCATCGTCACTCAGCGATAGCGGTAAATTTGGCCAGCAGTTGATCTCATCGGGCAGATCGCTATAGGTCAAACGGTTCGACATGGGTTAAATATCCTTTCCTGCGGGTAGTGGCATGACGGGGTGGATGGTCACAAATCAACGCAACAAGCTATCCTATCGCCAACGCTTCTGGCAACATGAAAGTATCCAAATCGCGCAGGTATTCCCATGGTTCGGGCCCGGATTAAATTTCGCTTACATCGCACGGTCATTGTGCTGATCTGTCTGGCGCTGCTGGTCGTTTTACTGCAAGGGGCGTCTTATTTCAGCCTGAGTCATCAGATGGCGCGTTCCGAGCAAGTAGAGGAGCTGGCGCGTACGCTGGCGCGGCAGGTGGCATTTAATCTGACGCCGTTGTTGGAAAG
Source organism: Dickeya sp. ws52 (assembly GCF_007210685.1). NCBI lineage: Bacteria > Pseudomonadati > Pseudomonadota > Gammaproteobacteria > Enterobacterales > Pectobacteriaceae > Dickeya > Dickeya sp. ws52. Next base: position 45,367 of record NZ_SZVX01000008.1, on the reverse strand, counting down.
CAACGTCGATAACAGCAGCAAAATTGAGGAAACGTTGCAGCAACTGACCGATCACAGCCGTATTCTCGATGCTGCCTTATACTTACAGGATGGCACGCTGGTGGCTCATGCGGGCGAGCAGGTCGCCGTGCGTGACCGGCTGGCGCTGGACGGGAGCCGCGCCGGCAGCTACTTCAATCACCAACTGGTGGAACCGCTCAACAGTAAAGAAGGGCCGATCGGTTTTCTGCGTATTACGCTTGATACCCATGTGCTGGCGACCGAAGCCCGTCAGGTGGACAACACTACCAACATTCTGCGGTTGATGATCCTGATGGCGCTGGCGATAGGGATTATTTTGGCCCGAACCCTGTTGCAGCATCGCCGTTCCCGCTGGCAACAATCGCCTTATCTGCTGACAGCCAATGCGTCGGTTCAGGATGATGAGCCCGCCAATGACGATCACCCGGCCGTGCCGGACGACAATAAAACCCATCAACCCTGAGGTAAGGCTTGCCGGTCACCGACGTCGCGTCGCCACCATAAACAGGCGCGGGTAGGTCGTTTGCGTTACCTCCGCCGTGTTTCCGTGATGATTGATTGTGCCGGGCCGCTAAATCGGAGAAAATGCTGCGCTTATCCATCTGTCGCTTCGATGCCTGTCACTTAAGCCTGTGTGGGGGAAAACGCGTGTAAAAGTGCTTAGAGGAATCTTTCAGCCGTTCGGCCGCGCTTACCGCGTGCCCTGATGGCTTAACTGATTGGCATCAGACAGGTTTATCTGTCTCTGTTTTCTATTTTGTCTGGTGCGGCATTCCTTATGTGATGAGTTATCACGTGGTGGGTGCTGGCGCCTCACTAGCTAAAGAAGCCTGAATAACATGTCTCCAAGTGAATACGCCCGCGAAGTCTCGAAACGTCGGACATTCGCCATTATCTCTCACCCTGACGCCGGTAAAACCACCATTACGGAAAAAGTGCTGCTGTTCGGACAGGCGATTCAGGTCGCCGGTACGGTCAAAGGGCGCGGCTCCAACCAGCACGCCAAATCCGACTGGATGGAGATGGAAAAACAACGTGGTATCTCGATAACCACCTCGGTGATGCAGTTCCCTTACCGTGAATGTCTGGTCAACCTGCTGGATACCCCAGGGCACGAAGACTTCTCGGAAGATACCTACCGTACGCTGACCGCCGTCGACTGCTGTTTGATGGTGATCGACGCCGCCAAAGGCGTTGAGGACAGGACCCGCAAGCTGATGGAAGTGACCCGTCTGCGCGATACGCCGATCCTGACGTTCATGAATAAACTCGACCGTGATATCCGCGACCCGATGGAATTGCTGGACGAGGTAGAAAACGAGCTGAATATCGCCTGTGCGCCGATTACCTGGCCGATTGGCTGCGGCAAGCTGTTTAAAGGCGTGTACCACCTCTACAAAGACGAAACCTATCTTTATCAGAGCGGTGTGGGGCATACCATTCAGACGGTGCGCATTGTCAAAGGGCTGGATAACCCGGAGCTGGATCAGGCGGTCGGTGAAGATCTGGCGGCGCAGTTGCGCGAAGAACTGGAACTGGTGAAAGGCGCATCGCACGAATTCGACGGCGATGCGTTCCTGAATGGCGAGCTGACGCCGGTGTTTTTCGGTACGGCGTTGGGTAACTTCGGCGTCGATCACATGCTGGACGGGCTGGTATCCTGGGCGCCGGCGCCGATGCCGCGTAAGACCGACGCACGCGTGGTCAGCGCCGACGAAGAAAAATTCACCGGCTTTGTGTTCAAGATTCAGGCCAACATGGACCCGAAACACCGTGACCGCGTGGCGTTCATGCGCGTGGTGTCCGGCCGCTATGAAAAAGGGATGAAGCTGCGTCAGGTGCGTACCGGTAAAGACGTGGTGATTTCGGATGCGCTGACGTTCATGGCCGGCGATCGCTCCCATGTGGAAGAAGCCTATCCCGGCGATATTATCGGCCTGCACAACCACGGCACCATTCAGATTGGCGATACCTTTACTCAGGGCGAAGATCTGAAATTCACCGGTATTCCCAACTTTGCGCCGGAGCTGTTCCGTCGTATCCGCCTGCGTGACCCGCTCAAGCAGAAACAGTTGCTCAAGGGGTTGGTGCAGCTTTCCGAAGAGGGCGCGGTGCAGGTGTTCAGGCCGCTTATCAACAACGACCTGATCGTCGGTGCGGTCGGGGTGTTGCAGTTCGACGTGGTGGTCGCGCGCCTGAAAACCGAATACAACGTGGAAGCGGTGTACGAATCGGTTAACGTCTCTACCGCCCGTTGGGTTGAGTGCGGCGACGTGAAGAAATTCGAAGAGTTCAAACGTAAGAGCGAGCTGAATCTGGCGCTGGATGGCGGCGACAACCTGACGTATGTAGCACCGACGATGGTTAACCTCAATCTTGCGCAGGAACGTTATCCTGACGTGAAATTCCACAAAACCCGCGAGCATTGATCGCCGGTTTGCCGCCCACGCCGTCTGGCGTGGGCGCGCTTTTCGTATTAGCCAATCATCAGATAGGCGCTGAGTAGTCAGTGCATTGCCGGCTTTTTCCCGTTGTTTTCCCGCCACAGACAAATCCGAAATCACCGCTTGCCGCGCTCCCGGCGCTGGGCTTTTGACTGCCGTTGTCTATAGTTAACGCTGTGTTACTTTTTTGGTTTATTTAACTTTTACCTTGTTCAATAGCAGCTTGTTGTTTTTATTTTATTGGATTGAATGACTGAATAATCTGATGTCGGTGTGGCGAAACGTTCCGGGTTGAGCGTCGTCGCCAGGGTGAAGCCGGCTACAACGATAAGGAAGGTATCGATGAAAAAGACCAAGATTGCACTTTCGACGAAATATGTCTTTTCGGCTCAACATGCACTTTCACTGGCGGCGGTATTACTGGGTACGGTGCTGATGAGCGGCCAGGCTCAGGCGGAGCAGGAAACGCTGGTTCAGCAGGCGCAGCGCATCGCGGATACGGCCGGTAAAAAAATCGATAGCTCCATACAACAGGCCACGAACTATGTGGATGACAGCACTCTCACGGCCAGGGTGAAAAGTGCGCTGATGAAAGATGAAACGCTCGACAGCAACGATATTTCCGTCGCTACCCACGATGGTGTGGTGACGCTCAGCGGTTTTATCGCCAGCCAGCAGATGGCAACCAACGCGGTGAAAATCGCCGCCCAGACCGAGGGTGTAAAATCGGTTAGCGATAAGTTGCAGATCAAAGACGGCAGTGGCGTGCAGTCGGTTACCGGGTATGCAGACGACGCGCTGACCACCAGCACCATCAAAGCCAAACTTCTGGCGGATGACATCGTGCCCTCCCGTCACGTTAAGGTGGTCACCCAGGATGGTGTGGTGCTGTTGACCGGTCAGGTGGCGAATCGGGCGCAGGCCGATCGGGCGGAGGCCATTGCCAAGGCCGTAAGCGGCGTCAAAAGCGTGAAGAACGAGCTGACGGTGAAATCTTAAGCGTCGTCCCCGCCAGTGAGTTCTTCTGGTCATTGAGGCCGGGTCCATACGTTTGTCATATTGCGCCGTCACACTATTTGCGTCGTCACATTATCGGCGTGGTTGTTCTCCGACGTTTGACTGGCAGGGGGTCATCATGATGAATCTGGATGTCGCTATTGGCAGATGGAAGCAATGGAAGGGATGCCTGTGGGAGCTGTGGGCCGAGTGCGTTGACAGCGATGGCGCCTGGGTATCGGGAAACCACGATTTTCTGGCGGGTGTGATGCAGGAATATTACGGAAAAGAGCAGGACAAGGTATCCTCGGAACATGATGGCGTGCATTGAGGATAGCCCTTGCCCACTGATTCTTTCTCCGACGCGGTATCCGCTAACGTAACGACGGCCAGCGAGCCTGATCGCCGGCAGGCGGCGGCCGTTGGTTTTATTGATACCCATTGCCACTTTGATTTTCCCCTGTTTGCCGACGATGCGGCCGGCAGTCTGGCGCTGGCGGCGCAGGCAGGCGTCGGCCGCCTGATTGTACCGGCCGTGGCCGCCGAGCATTTTGACCGGGTCATGACGCTGAGTCGGCGTTGGCCTGCCTTGTACGCCGCGTTGGGGCTGCATCCGCTGTATATCGCCGGACATCAGGAGGCGCACCTGGCTGAACTGGCATCGTTACTGGCCCAGGCACATCCCCGGTTGGTGGCGGTGGGGGAGATTGGTCTGGATTTATACATGCCGGAACCACAATTCGAACGCCAGAAAGCGTTTTTGGGCGCACAACTTAAGCTGGCGGACAGACATGATCTGCCGGTTATCCTGCATTCTCGCCGTAGCCATGACCAGCTGGCGCAGATGCTGCGTCGTTATCCACTTGCTTGTACCGGCGTGGTGCATGGCTTTGCCGGCAGTTACGATCAAGCCATGACGTTTATTCGTCTGGGTTACTATATCGGTGTCGGCGGCACGATCACCTACCCCCGCGCCAACAAGACCCGTCAGGCGATTGCGCGCCTGCCGCTCGACCGGTTGTTGCTGGAAACCGATGCACCGGATATGCCGGTGTGCGGATTTCAGGGGCAGCCCAATCGCCCGGAGCGGATTACCGCCGTGTTCGACACCTTGTGTGAGTTGCGCCCGGAATGGCCGCAGGTCATTGCAGGAACTCTGCTTGCCAACACACTGCGGTTGTTTCCCGGGTTGCAATCACCCGCATCGCCCTAATCAGCCTGCCGTCAGACGGCATCGTTTTTATTCCGGTCTTATTTTCTGGTTTGTCACGGCTGGCGCTTATCGCATTAATTGCTTTACTTAACGCTATTCCCGACGGCGTTGCCCGGCTGGCTCATCGTATCGGCGTGGCGTGATATCGCCTGACGCGCGATGGTTGCTATTCTGGCTGACACGGTTAGGCTATTGGCGCTGTTGCGTCAGGATATCGCCCGTTTCGGGTTGGAAGCGGCGTCGGCGGGCAGGTAAACGGATAGTTTGGCGGATAAATTGCCCCGTTGAGCGTCGGTATCGCCGGTTTCTTTCCGGCGCTGGCATAACCCTCGTCGGTGTTTTACCGGTTGCATTGGATTGACAGGCCGTTGGTGAAACATCGTCTTATTTTACCGGGTGGACGGAGAGGTAAACGATTCGCACCCGGCCGCAGAGTGCAGTGACATGTTTTCTTCATTTATTAAAGATATTGAGTGGTTAACGATTTATCAGGCCGGGAATACGGCCGTTTACCCTGGACATTGCGCTCGCTGCCATTTTGATTTGTCGGCATACCGTGATGAGTTGTTCGCTGTGGCGGGCCTTCCCGTGCCGGCGGAGATTGCGCGCTCGGTGCCGAAACGTCGCGCCGAGTATCTGGCGGGGCGTTATCTGGCGCAAACGGTGCTCTCCCGACTCGGCGTGGCGGGGTATGTGCTGACCAGTGCGCGCGATCGCTCGCCGCAGTGGCCGCAGGGGATCGCCGGTTCCCTGAGCCATAATGCCGACAGCGTGCTGTGCGCCGCGCATCCGTGCAATCAGGCGATGACGTGCGTGGGGCTGGATATCGAAACCCGGATGAGCGCCGAGCGTGCCGACAATCTGTGGCCCGGCATCGCCGACGAGATTGAGTACGACTGGCTGCACACCCACGATCCGATCAGTTTCGCCAGTATGCTGACGCTGAGCTTTTCGGCCAAAGAGAGCTTGTTTAAGGCGCTGTATCCACAGGTGAAACGTTACTTCGATTTTCTGGATGTGCGTATGGTCGAGCTGGATACCGTGCAGCAAACGTTCACGCTGCAACTGTTGATCGATCTGTCGCCCGATTACCTGATGGGGTGCCGCTTTTCAGGGGCTTACCAACTGCGGGAAAGCGATATCACCACGTTTCTCTTTAACTGAATGCCATAACCCGCAAAGCAGGGAGCGATGAATATGAACATGACGGGCAACACGATACTGATTACCGGAGGTGGGTCCGGCATTGGGCTGGGGCTGGCGGCGGCATTTTACCGGCGAGGTAATCAGGTGATCATCGCCGGGCGGCATGAAACGACGTTGCGGCAGGCGGCGGCGCTTTTCCCCGGCATGGTCTGGCGTGTGCTGGATCAGCGTGATCCGCTGGCCGTCAGCGCATTTGTCGCCCAACTGACGCAGGATTACCCGGCACTCAATGTGCTGATCAACAACGCGGGTATCCAGCGACATGAAGACCTCACCCAGCCGGATCCGCAACTGATCAACGACACGATATCGACCAATCTGCTGGGGCCGCTATGGTTAACCAGCGCATTAACGCCGCATCTGCTGGAACAATCACAGGCGGCGGTGCTGAATGTGACGTCGGAACTGGCGTTTTTGCCGCAGGCCCTCACCCCGACGTATTGTGCCAGTAAGGCCGCGCTGCATTCTTACACCGAGGCCCTGCGCTGCCAATTGCGGCAAACCTCGGTCCGGGTGGTCGAGATTATTCCGCCTTGGGTACAAACCGGTTTGCAGGGCGCCCACGGTTATGACCCCCGGGCGATGCCGCTGCCGGATTTTATTGATGAAACGTTGGCCTTGCTGTCACAACAGCCGCAGTTGGATGAGATAGTCGTTGATCGTGCGCGTGCATTGCGGTTTGCCGAGCGTGACGGGGTGTATGCCGAGCGCTTTTGGGCATTCAATGTCGAGCCGGGGAGCTGACGGCTAAAACAGCCGTCGTCACGTCATAGCCTTTGGGGCGATGAATATCTCCGCCTGTCGTCCTGCCGTGATGTGGTATCAAAATGTAATATTTAATGTTTTTTGATGTATTTGGGGCTGTGCGCTTGCCAGAAATTTAGCCCCCCGGCCGTGGTAATTTTCCTGCAATGCTACGGTGATTTTATTTTTCCTATTTAAAATTAACGAATTAATATTCGTGAAATTCTCGCTATCTTGCCCGCGTATGCGATTTTCGCTGATCTCTTTTACTTTACATTGACTAATCTCTGAGGTTAACACGCCGATAACCAATGTAATGTTTTGTATAACTTTAGCGATCACGTGCTCTCTGAAAGGAAAAAAATAATGCATACCACAGCCCTGCCTTCCTCGTCGTCTGGTGTGAGTTCCTGGCACCATTGGCGGCTGATGCCGATGTTCAGTTCGATCATCGGCGTCATCCTGATCCTGTTCGCGCTGGCGATAGGGTTTTCGGTTCATTTCCTGATGCGCAGTAACAGCTCCCTCAATGACGTGACGGCGGAAATTCAGGTTCGTCTGGGGGTATCCAACAGTTCCAACCACTTGCGTACTGCCCGGCTGATGTTGATTCAGGCCGCGGCGGCAGCCAAAGAGGGAGATAAAGACACCGCCAACAGCAGTATCCAGCAGGCGGAAGGACGCCTGAAGCAATCGGCGGATAGCTTCGCGGCTTATCAGAGCCGTGAAGTTAAAACGCCGGCGGACCTGGCGCTGGATGATGCGCTGCAACAGCGCTACAACGACTACGTCAGCAATGGCGTCAGGCCGATGCTGGAGGCGGTGAAAGCCGGCCGTTACGACGATGTGGTGGCTATCGAATGGAAACAGACCCGCAAACTTGATCTTGCCTACAATGAGGTGTTGCTGAAAGTGGTGGCGATCCGCACTCAGCGGGCGGAAGCGCTCAACAGCGAGGCGCAGCAGGAGTCGGTATTTGGTTACAGCGTGATGGCCGCCAGCTTTGTGGTGGCGGTGCTGGTGTCGTTGTTTACCTACCTATGCCTGCGCCGGGTGATTATCAACCCGATGCGGGCGTTGGTTGAACGCATCGAGCATATTGCTTCCGGCGATCTCACCATGCCGCTGGCGCAATGGGGACGCGGTGAAATCGGCCAGTTGGGCCACTATTTGCAAAACATGCAGCAGTCGCTGGCGCGCACCGTCAGCAATGTACGTCACGGGGTTGAGGCCATTTATCAGGGGATTACTGAAATTTCCGCCGGTAACAGCGATCTCTCCTCCCGTACCGAAGAACAAGCCTCTGCGCTGGAGCAGACTGCCGCCAGTATGGAACAACTGACGTCCACGGTGCGCCATAACGCCGACAACGCTAACCATGCCAGCCAACTGGCGGGTAATGCTTCCGGCAAGGCCCGACAAGGCGGCGAACTGGTGGGCGGCGTGGTGAAAACCATGGGCAACATCCACCAGAGCTCAAAAAAGATTTCTGAAATTACCAACATTATTAACGGGATTGCCTTCCAGACGAATATTCTGGCGCTTAACGCGGCGGTAGAAGCAGCGCGTGCCGGCGAGCAAGGGCGTGGTTTTGCGGTGGTGGCGGGCGAGGTGCGTTCTCTGGCGCAGCGCAGCGCCCAGGCGGCCAAAGAGATCGAGGGGTTGATCACCGAATCGGTGGCATTGGTGGAAACAGGCTCCGATCAGGTCAGCCGCGCCGGGGAAACGATGCAGGATATCGTCGACGCCGTGACCAGTGTGACGGACATTATGGCGGAGATTTCGGTGGCATCGCAGGAGCAGAGCAAAGGTATCGATCAGGTAGGTCAGGCGATTAACTCTATCGATAACGTTACCCAGCAGAATGCGGCGTTGGTAGAGCAGGCGACCGCGGCGGCGACGTCACTGGCTGAACAGGCCGCCGGCTTGAACGAGGCGGTGTCGGCGTTCCGTATCGACGGTATGGAGCGTCAGCCTGCGATGAGTCCGGCATCCCGTTCTGCGGCGGCTCACACTGCGCTGCCCAAAACGCTCTCCGGCGCAAAAAAGGCGAAAACCAGCAACGAGGACTGGGAAACGTTCTGAGTGACTGAGGTGAAAAAATAGTAACGGGTAGCCGGCGGCTACCCGTTTTTTTTTTGCGTGAACGTTTTTTTCAGTGAAAAGCCGTCGATAAACAGGTTATACCCGACTGAAATGAAGCCGGAATAAAACAGGGCGAAATGTTCCTTAATACGAACGAATTCGCTCCGGGCGAATAATAGCGACGAGGGTAACAACGCTATATCGGCGCGGTTTTTAACGGCAACTGTTCTGAAACTCGAATTATCTGAAGGATCGGTTATTCTTCAATAAAAGGCAGCAAGTAGTCTGGCGACGCTTTTCAACATCGTTTATAGCCGTGTCTTTTTATGGCTATGTCTTGTTATGACTATGTCGTATTTATAACTGTGTCGCGTTTATAACTGCGCCCGGTTTATAGCTATCCCCAAATAGGGTGAGGGCGGGCTGGGTTTTATGATGGGGCCGGTTTGATAATGATGTTGCAACGATATCGCGCCAGACATTGACTCCTTTTAAGGAGCGGAAAAATGACGTTGACTGAACGAGCCCGGGTATTTGCTACCGAGGCGCATACCGCCTGCGAGCAGAAGCGGAAATATACCGGCGAGCCCTATATTGTCCACCCGGCGGCGGTGGTCACTTTGCTGATGCAAATAGAGCCGTCGCAGGAGATGATTGCTGCCGCCTGGTTGCACGATACGGTGGAAGATACCCCCGTAACGCTGGAACAGGTGTCAGCAATGTTTGGCGCGCAGGTGGCTCGCTATGTGGAAATGCTGACTGATGTCCATACCCGGCAACATGGCGGCGAGCGTATTCATCGTAAGAATGCCAATTTGCTGCACAGTGCGGTTGCCTGCCCGGAGGCGCAGAGCATCAAGCTGTGCGATCTGATTGATAACAGTCGCAATGTCCTGGAACAAGACCCGGCGTTTGCCCGGCCGTATATGGTGGAAATGCGTCGTTTGCTGGCGGTGCTGACGCAAGGAGACCCGCGGCTGTACGCCGCTGCGACCCGTCAGTGCGACCACACCATCTTGTGCATCCACCGTGAGATGGGCGACGACAGCTGGTATCAGCAGCTATGGCAGCAGTATGACGCTCACCTGCCGCTGAGCACGGTGCTGGAGCGAACGCAGGAATGGGTGTGAGCCTGTGCCCACGGCGTTTTAACGCCCGAGACTTCTCAACTGGGTGCAAAACGGGCAGTTGCAACCACTGACCGAGGCGGCATCACAGCTCCCCAACAGCCCCGCTTGCTGACCGGTAGCGATATGGCCGTTGCTGAAGGCCGTTTCCACCTGCGCCAGTTTCATGGCGTCATTCGGGTTGACAGGCGCCAGTTTGGCCTGAAACGCCGAGGCGTTGGCCGCCGCAAACGAGAGAAAAACCAGCGACATCCTGAGTTTCATGACCGACCGCCTTGTCACGCAACGCGTGTTGAAAAGGAAATATTGCCGCCTGTTATAACATAACCTTTTCAGCCCTACATCCCCGGTTGTTGTTGGAACATCGTACAGTTTGTAAGCGTTCATGACGGCTATGATACCGCGGGCATTTGCGACAGGTTTGACAACACTTACGGGTTTCTTTATTTTTCCCTCCCCTGATTGTTATGTTATAACATAACATATTTGATTCGGGAGGCGTTATTCTATGTGGCAGACCATGCCGCCGTTATTGCGGGTAGAGCATCTGAACGTGACGCACGCCGCCGGCCAATCGGTACTGAGCGATATTCACTTTTCGGTCGGCGAGCGTGAGTGTCTGGCGATTGTCGGCCCTAACGGCAGCGGTAAATCCACGCTGTTGCGTGCGCTGCTGCATGACCCGCCGCCTGCAAGCGGCGGTGTCTGGTTGGGGGATAAACCGCTGGCGCAGCTGTCTCGCCGGCAACGTGCGCGGCGTATGGCGCTGATGAGCCAGCATGATGCTCCCAACCTGACGCTCACGGTAGAAGAGTATGTGTCGCTCGGCTGCCTGCCGCATGTGGATGTTCTGTCGGCGGCGGCGGCGCAGGACACGGTGGCGCAAGTACTGGAGGAGACCGGCTTGTGGCCGTTGCGGCTGCGCAAGCTGGCGGCGTTGTCGGGGGGAGAGCGTCAGCGGGCGTTTCTGGCGCGTGCGCTGGCACAGCGCCCGGAAGTCCTGCTGCTGGACGAACCGACCAATCATCTGGACCCGCTCGGGCGAGCGGCATTGCTGGCGCTGGTGAAGCAACGCGGTATTGCCGTGGTGGCGGTACTGCACGATTTATCGCTGGTGGAGCCGTTTGCCGACCGGGTACTGGTGTTGTGCCGCGGCCGTCAGGTGAGCTGGGACGTTCCCGCACGGGCGCTGGCCAGTGAGTGCATCTACCCGGTATTTGGTGTGCACAGCTTCACCGTGCCGCATCCCCAGAGCGGGCGGCCGTTGCGCCTGTTTGACGTACCTGCCGGTACGAGTGGATTCATAACCAGAGGAACGCTATGAAAAGAGCGAGTATTAGCCCATTGCCGTTCGGGCGAGTTGTCTGCCTGATGGGGTTTTTGTTGGGATTCGGCGTCAGTGTGGCGCAGGCGTCGGGGTTTCCGGTGACGGTACAGAGTTGCGGCAAGCCGCTGACCTTCACCCAGGCGCCGCAGCGCGCCATCATCAACGATCTCAATATGTCGGAAATGGCGTTTGCGCTGCATCTGCAACCGCAGGTCGTCGGTCTGACCGGCATCAGCGGTTGGTACAAGATGACGCCGGAATTTCGCCGGCAAATGGGCGCGATCCCGGAGCTGTCGCCGAAATACCCGTCGCTGGAAACCCTGCTGGGCGCCAACCCGGATTTTTTCTTCGCCGGCTGGAATTACGGCATGAAGGTGGGCGGCGAGGTGACGCCGGATACGCTGGCAAAATACGGCATCAAGACGCTGGTGCTGAGCGAAAGTTGTATTTTCGAAGACCCGCATCGCCCGCGCGCCGGCATGGTGCTGCTGTATGACGATGTGCTGACGCTGGGGAAAATTTTCGGCCGTGCCGAACAGGCTCAGGCGCTGGTCGAACAGTGGCAGGCTCGGCTGGCGGCGTTGCCGAAACCGCCGTCAGGCCAGGCTCCGCTTAAGGTGTTTGTGTATGACTCCGGTGAAGACAAGCCTTTTACCAGCGGTCTGTATGCGATGCCGACCGCGATTATCGACGCGGCGGGCGGGCGTAATGTGATGGATGGTATGACGGCGAGTTGGGCCGCTACATCCTGGGAAACGGTTGCGGCGGCGGAGCCGGATCTGATCATTTTGCTGGATTATCAGAACGGCGGCGGTGCCGCAGCGTTACAGCATGTTCTGGAGTCACATCCGCTGATGAAACACACCCCGGCGGTGGAGCGTCAACGCTACCTGAAGCTGCAATACGCGGAACTGACGCCGGGGCCGGCCAATATCGCGGCGATTGAAAAACTCGCGCGTACGCTTTACCCGGCTGGCGGCCAATAATGCGCGAAGGCCGTCATTACGCGGCAGTTTGCCTGCTGGCTGTGCTGGCGCTACTGGCGACGATGCTGTTCAGCACGGCGGTGGGCGCCATTCGGATTCCATTCTTGCAGGTGCTGGCGTCGCTGATGCCGGAGCACGGCGGTGTACCGGATAATGTGCGTCGCATCGTGCTGGAACTGCGTTTGCCACGCACCCTGTTGGCGGCTATCACCGGTGCCGGGCTGGCGATAGTCGGTGCCTTGCTGCAAACCACCACCCGCAACGATCTGGCGGACCCCTTCCTGTTCGGTTTATCTTCCGGCGCTTCGGCCGGGGCCGTGTTGGTGATGACCCGCTTTGGCGAAGGGTTCGGCGCTTTCACGCTGCCGGTTGCGGCGTTTGGCGGCGGCATCTGTTCGGCGTTGGCGGTGATGCTGTTGTTCTTCCTGCGCCAGGGGCGGCAGGCGGAACATCTGGTGATTTGCGGGCTGGCGATTTCCTTCCTGTTCGGGGCGTTGACCAGCTATCTGGTGTTTTCCGGTGATCAACGCGCCGCCAGTGCGGTGCTGTTTTGGTCACTGGGCGGGCTGGGGCTGGCGCGTTGGGATAATTTGCCGGTGGCGTTGTGCAGCCTGCTGCTATTAATCGGGGTTGTGCAGGCGCGCTGGCGGTCGCTGGACGGCCTGTTGGCCGGCGAACAGACGGCGGCGTCGCTGGGGGTGGATGTCAACCGGCTACGCCTTGAGGTGTTTCTGTGCTGCGCGCTGGCGACGGCGCTGCTGGTGTCGCTGACCGGCGTGATCGGGTTTGTCGGGCTAATGGTGCCGCATTTATGCCGTCCATTAACCGGGGCGCGCCATCGGCGGTTGATCCTGCTGTGCGGCTTGCTGGGGGCGGTGTTGCTGGGTATCGGCGATACCTTCAGCCGCGTGTTGTTGCCGTCGCAGGAACTGCCGGTGGGGGTGGTCACCGCCGGGTTAGGCGGCGTTTTTGTCATGGTGCTGATGGCAAAACGTTAGGTATTGCTTATTGATTTGATAAAGACAACGCATTAGCGACAAGCGTCACATTTCTGTACCTTACATTTCAAGCCAAACACATTGAGACACTTGAGGAAACAGAGATGTCCGTTATCAACACTAAAGTTAAACCGTTTAAAAATCAGGCTTTTAAAGATGGTCAGTTCATCGAAGTCACCGAGCAGAACATCGAAGGCAAATGGAGCGTGTTCTTCTTCTATCCGGCTGACTTTACGTTTGTCTGCCCGACTGAATTGGGTGATGTAGCGGATTATTACGACGAATTCCAGAAAATCGGCGTCGACATTTACTCTGTATCCACCGATACCCACTTTACTCACAAAGCCTGGCACAGCAGCTCCGACACCATCGCCAAGATCAAATACGCGATGATCGGCGACCCGACCGGCGCGCTGACCCGTAACTTCGAAAACATGCGTGAAGATCAGGGCCTGGCTGACCGCGGTACTTTCATCGTTGACCCGCAGGGCATCATTCAGGCGGTGGAAATTACGGCTGAAGGCATCGGTCGTGACGCATCCGACCTGCTGCGCAAGGTGAAAGCCGCTCAGTACGTCGCTTCTCACCCAGGTGAAGTGTGCCCGGCCAAATGGAAAGAAGGTGATGCCACGCTGGCGCCGTCTCTGGACCTGGTCGGCAAAATCTAATCCCGACTCTCCCTCTGATGTTTTTATCGGGTGCGTTGCACCCGATTTTTTACGCCAACGCCAAGGATAATCTATGCTCGACAATAATATGCAGCTCCAGTTGAAAGCCTATCTGGAAAAATTAACCAAACCTGTTGAGTTAGTGGCGACGCTGGACGACTCAGCTAAGTCCGCGGAAGTTCGTGCATTATTGACCGAGATAGCCGGTCTGTCCGACAAAGTCAGTTTCTTTGAAAATAACGAGCTGCCGGTACGTAAGCCGTCGTTTCTGGTGACCAATCCCGGTGCCGCCAATGGGCCGCGTTTTGCCGGTGCGCCGATGGGGCATGAATTTACCTCGCTGGTGCTGGCATTGCTGCAAACAGGTGGTCATCCGTCGAAAGAAGCGAAAGAATTACTCGATCAAATCCGCGATCTGGACGGTAAATTCCACTTCGAAACCTATTATTCGCTGACCTGCCACAACTGCCCGGATGTGGTGCAGGCGCTGAATTTAATGTCCATCCTGAACCCGAATGTGACTCACACCGCGATTGACGGCGGCGTGTTTCAGGATGAGATCAAAGACCGCAATATCATGGGCGTTCCCACGGTATTCCTGAACGGCGAGCATTTCAGTCAGGGCCGTATGAGCCTGGCGGAAATCGTCGGCAAGGTAGACACCGGCGCGACTGCCCGCGTGGTCGACAAACTCAACAGCCGCCCGGTGTATGACGTGCTGATCGTCGGCAGCGGCCCGGCAGGGGCGGCGGCTGCCGTGTATTCGGCCCGTAAAGGCATCCGCACCGGCCTGATGGGCGAGCGCTTCGGCGGCCAGATCCTGGATACCGTCGATATCGAAAACTATATTTCTGTGCCGAAGACCGAAGGCGCCAAACTGGCGACCGCGCTGAAAACCCATGTGGACGACTACGATGTCGATGTTATCGATTTGCAGAGCGCGCAAAAACTGATCCCGGCCTCTGAACCGGGCCAGCCGCACCAGATCGAAACCGCCTCCGGCGCCGTGCTGAAGTCCCGTAGCATTATCATTGCCACCGGTGCGCGCTGGCGCAACATGAACGTGCCGGGCGAAGATCAGTACCGCACCCGCGGCGTCACCTATTGCCCGCATTGCGACGGCCCGCTGTTTAAAGGCAAACACGTGGCGGTGATCGGCGGCGGCAACTCCGGCGTGGAAGCGGCCATCGACCTGGCGGGCGTGGTCAAACACGTCACCCTGCTGGAGTTCGCATCGGAGCTGAAAGCGGATTCCGTGTTGCAAGACAAGCTGCGCAGCCTGCCGAATGTGGACGTGATCGTCAATGCGCAAACCACCGAAGTGCTGGGCGACGGCCAGAAAGTCACTGGCTTGCAATATAAAGATCGCACTACCGACAGCATTCACAAGCTGGCGCTGGAAGGGATTTTCGTGCAGATCGGCCTGCTGCCGAATACCGGTTGGTTGGAAGGCGCGGTTGAGCGTAACCGCATCGGCGAAATCGAGATCGATGCCCGTTGCGAAACCAGCGTGAAAGGCGTGTTTGCCGCCGGCGACTGCACCACCGTGCCTTACAAACAGATTATCATCGCCACGGGCGAGGGCGCGAAAGCCTCCCTGAGCGCGTTTGACTATTTAATCAGAACGCAGGCGTAACAAGCCTCCGGCCTGAACCCTATTCCATCCTGTGGCCTGACCGGCCATTTTGGGGCAGTTACCCTCATATACCAACCTGACCCGCCCCTTCAGTATCTCTGAAGGGGTTTTTTTTATGCGCGATACGACGATGACGCGATAAGGCGATATGACGATAAGGCGATAAATTGTTGCACTACGGCGCTTATGCCCGTCAGGCGGTTAACGGCACGGTGGCGACCGGTTGGCCGATGTTGAATTGCGTGTCGAAGGCGAACATGTCGTTGAACACGCAGAACTCCGGCACACCCAGTTCCAATACCGGCACCTGTTGTTGCAGGTAACGCAGGCACGCCTGCTGGGTTTTCAGATACGCTTGCGATTCTTCTTCCGTCATCCAGCGCGTCAGATACCCCAGCGTAACGTGAAAGCCATAGGTGTCGTGGTCCGGCGCGCGAATAGCCAGCCGCTCGGATAACCGATCACGCAGTGTGCGCAATTTACGTTCCTCGTTGTCATCTACCGGCGTCAGGCGAATTGTGGCGCCGGAATCCCGCTGCGCATTGAACTCGGTGATGCGCATTTTAAACGGTAGCGAGGCTTGCAGAGAGAATTCCGTCAGCTTACGTGCCAGATAGTCGGTACAGATCTGTAACGGCGCATCGGTGGGCAGGCCGGCAGGCCAGAACGGCAATCGGCGTTTGGATTCGGTCACGCCTTCAAATACCGTCATGTGGTAGCTGGAGGGTGGGGTGAACGTCAGGCAATGACTGAAGTCCTGCTGTTTGAGCGTATCACGAACGGTCATCAACGCATTCGATGCGGCGGACCCCAGCGGGATGTGGGAAATAATGGTGTTGCCGGGGAAACGACGCACGCTGCCGTCGGGATTGAATTTGCCGCCGATATCGCGCGGCGTCGGCACCAGAGAACCGGATGGACGCATGGTGTTGAACGTGTCGTCGGCGCGGGCAAATAACGACATGCCGTAAGCCAGTAGCGGCAGTTGTAGGACGAGGCGGCGGCGTAACGGGTTCATCATTCCTCCCAGAACGTAGATGGACGAAAAACGTATGCATTGGCCTAGGGTAGGCGCACTTTGATGACGGGTAAATTTCATTCCCCCGTGGAGTTGTAAGCGGATCTTAATCGCACGGGCCTGACATATGGCTGTCATCGGTCGGTGACAGAGTGGATTTTGGGCTTCGTCATGCGTGTTGACGCCAACGTCTTCATCGATTTCACCACAGCAGGAAAAACCGATTATGTCTCCTCAACCGCCATCGCCGGTACTCAGCCCGGAACCCCGTCTTGCCAGCGATGTAAAAGCTCACCATATCGAACTGGGACGCTGGACGGAAGTGGCCGAACGTACTGTGCTCAACCACGTTTTGCTGGGTGACTACAGCTACATCATGAATGACTGCGACCTGATGTTCACCCGCATTGGTAAATTTACCTCGATCGCTTCGCATGTGCGCATCAATCCCAGCAATCACCCGTGGTGGCGACCGACGCTGCACCATTTTACCTACCGTCCCGGCAAATACCGGCTGAGCGACAACCCGGCGGCGGTGGACGAAGACATTTTCAACTGGCGGCAGCAGGATGAAGTGGTAATCGGCCATGACGTCTGGATCGGTCATGGGGCGATTGTGCTGCCGGGCGTGACCATCGGCAACGGTGCTATCGTCGGGGCGGGGAGTATCGTGACCAAATCGGTGCCGGCCTGGACGGTGGTGGTCGGCAATCCGGCGCGGGTGCTGCGCCCGCGCTTTGACGATCCGGCGGTAGCGGAAAGGCTGGAGCAGTTGTGCTGGTGGGATTGGCCAGACGAAAAAATCCGCCAGCATTTGCACCTGTTCCAGCAGGAGGTGACCGAATTTGTCGATTATTTCTACCGCGACAATTTATACCGCGACAATTAACTAACGCGACAATTAACTGCCGCGATAGGTTGACCACGACCAGGGCGAAATCAGAAACGGCAGGTGGTAGTGCCCGGCGTCGCCCAGTCGCACGTCGATTTGTGCGCTGACGTATAACGCGTCGCGCTGGCCGGCGGCAAACCAGCGGCCGATGTCCGCAGTCAGCCGGTAGTGACCGGCGGGCAGCGGGTCGGGCGTGAAGGCGGTAATGCGGCCGTCATCGTCGGTTTGCCGTTGCACCACCTGCTGCCAGGCGTCCTGGACGCATCGTTCCAGTACAACATCGACGCCGACGGCCGGCCGGCCCAGCGCGGTATCCAGAATATGGGTGCTGAGCGTACTCATTCGCCAACCGTTCCTTCCAGCCTGAGCAGGGTGATTTGGCGCAACTGTTCCAGCGCCTCCGCTGTTTCCTGCTGGTCATTGTTTTGCAGACGGCGGTGCAAAATTTGCAGGATTTCCTCGCCGCTGCGCCCTTTGGCGCGAATTAAAAACACCCGGCCAAAGCGGGATTCATAACGGGCGTTGCCCGTGCGCAACGCGGCGGCCAGCGAGCTGTTGCCGGTCTGCACCACCGCCTGTTCCTGACGGGAAAAGCCGGCCTCCGGCGTGGTTCCCGGCGCGTGTTCGCCAATGCGCGGATGGGTACGCAGCGCCTGAGCCAGCTCTTCTTCCTGCCAGCCTTGCGTGGCTTGTAACCCGGCCGCCAGCAGCGCGGCGCGGTTGCCATACGGCCGACCGGCAGTGACCTGTTTTGCCCAGCCGGGCAGCGTTACGCACGGCGTCAGCAACGTCACCGCTTCGCTGACGTTAAGTAGGTTAAACTGTTCCAGCGTGATCATTGTCTCTCCTTGTTCGGTTGTATTGACGCAAGACGGCGTGAAGTCCCTGTTGTCACGCCGGTTTTACAGGATAGGATGTTGTCTGCGCTCTGAATTTTGCAACTATCGTGCCAGTCATAATCTGACCGGTGGGTCAGAAAACGCTGTGGTGTGAGGCGTACAGCTGATACATGCTGGCGCAGCGGGTTGCACTTTTTTGGTGCGATTTTTTGGGTGCGGCTGGCGCACGCTTACCCCAATGATGCCGGACGACGACTTGCGGTATCCGCTTCCAGTTGTTCAATCACCTGGGTGAAGTGAGTAATCACTAATTGAGCGGCCCGCGACAACTGGCGACTGGGCGCGACGCACAGTGCCAGCGTCAACGGCCGCACCGCCTGATGGGCGAACGGCACGAACGCCAGCGACCCCTCGTTAACCTCAGTATAGACATCCAGCAAGCTCAGTACGCCGACCCCCGCGCCCTGATGCACCAGCGATTTCATCACCCGCAGGTCGTTGCATACCATGGTTTGCGCTGGGTTCAGGTTGTGGCGGTGGTACAACGCTTCGGCTCGCTCGTGCACCATGAGCGGTGCGGCAGGCAATAGCTGACGATCCGCCGTCAACTGGCTAATAGTGAGCGCTTGCTCGCTTGCCAGCTTATGTTGCGGAGGCATCACCGCGCCGATGGGGATTTCAGTAAACGCACGCACTTCGATACCCCGTCCTTCCAGCGGCTCGAGCAGCAGGCCGATATCCACCTCAGCCTGCGCCACCAGATCGTTGATGGTGTGGCTTTCGTGGGTGCGAATATCAAAGGTCAGGTAAGGGTATTGACGGCCGATCGACGCCAGCGCCTGAATCATCGGCCCGTCGCTCAGCGCGGCGATCATCGCCACCGATACGTGGCCGCGCCGTAGTCCTTGCAGGTCATCAAACCGCTGGCGAGTGAGCGCGTACTCCTTTTTCCAGCGGCGTAAATCGCTATACAGCAGTTCGCCGGCGGTGGTCAGCCGCAGTCCGGCGGGTAACCGCTCGAACAGCAGCGTTTCCATCTCCGCTTCCGCCATCAGGATCTGCCGGTTGATGGCGGAACTGGAGACATGCAGCGTCTCGGCGGCCTTGCGCAGGCTGCCGCTACGGGCAACCGCCATGAAGTAGTGGGAAAAACGGGAAAAAGGGTCCATGCCTGTCACCGAATGAATGTTGCCGCCTGTACGAATTTTTGCAGCGAAGATGTTAAAAATCTATTATGGACTGCAACACTTACTGTTATCCACAATAACCTCACCTGATGATTTTTCCGATAGCCGGCCGCCGCCGGCCTGAAAGGTGATGCGATGAAATCCACACTGACTCCCCCTGCACACTGCTCTTTTGACGTCGATGACTGGAGCCGTCTGGCGCGCTGCTGGCACCCGGTCGCTCTGGCGAGCGAGGTCGGCCCGGCGCCGATATCGGTCACATTGTTGGATGAACAACTGGTGGTGTACCGCATCGATGACGAGATCGTGGTGGCGCGCGATATCTGTCCGCACCGCGGCGTGCCGCTGAGCATGGGGTCGCACGACGGCGAGGGCGTCGTCTGCCCCTATCACGGCCTGCGTTTCGGTGCCGGCGGCCGTTGCAACCGGGTGCCGGCCAGCCCCCATCAGCCGGTTCCGGCCAAATTGCACCTGAATACGTTTGCTGCGTGCCAGCAGTACGGGCTGGTGTGGGTCTGCCTTGATCCGCCGGACGGCATTGCACCGGCGCTGCCGTTTATGCCGCACTGGGACGAGGCCGGATTTCAGCAGATTGTCTGCCCGTCGTTTGATATCGCCGGGTTCGCCGGTCGCCAGATTGAAGGTTTTCTGGATGTGGCGCATTTCGCCTGGGTACATACCGATACCTTCGCCGATCCGGACAATCAGCAGGTGCCGGACTATCAACCGGTGGAAACGCCGTACGGCTTTTACGTTGATTACCTCAGTTCGGTGTCGAATTTCGCCCGAGGCTCCGGGCGTCAGGCACCGGAGGGATTTGTCTGGCAGCGTCATTTCGAGATGTTCCTGCCGTTTACCGCGACGCTCACCATCCATTTTCCCGAGGAGGGACGGCTGGTGATCATGAACGCCGCTTCGCCGGTATCGGCGCGTAAAACACGGCTGTTTGTGCCGATCGCCCGTAATTTTGATCGGCATATTCCGGTGGAGGAGGTCCATGCGTTCAACCTGCGGGTGTTCGAGGAGGACCGGGTCATGGTGGAAAGCCAGCGGCCTGAACGTCTGCCGTTGGACCTGACGTTAGAGGCGCATATTCCGGCGGATCGCAGTTCGATTGCCTACCGCCGCGGCCTGAAAAAGTTAGGGTACGGCGAATTCTTTCTGGCGTGACGGGAGCGTGAATCATGAACACCCTGAATGTGGTTGTCGATGCCTTGTCCCGTCAGGGCGAGGGTAACCTGGCATTACGGCTGACGGCGGCGGATGAACAGCCATTACCTGCCTTTGAGGCCGGCGCACACGTCGATTTACACTTGCCGAATGGGTTAACGCGGCCCTATTCGCTGGCGGGCGATCCGTCGGATCGCAGCCACTATCTGCTGTGCGTGCGGCATGACGCGGCATCCCGCGGCGGCTCTCGTTATGTGCATACCGCGTTGCGGGTCGGTCAGCGGCTGATGATTTCTGCGCCGCGCAATGCTTTTGCGCTGCAACCGGCTTGCGGATACCTGCTGCTGGCGGGCGGTATCGGCATCACACCGTTGCTGGCGATGGCGCACGCGCTGGATCAGGCCGGGTTACCGTTCGAACTGCATTATTTCGTCCGCCACAGGCGCGAGCTGGCGTTCCGCGAGCAACTGAGCCGGGGTTTTCGCCATGGCCGTTGCCGGATCGGGTGCGCCGACGAAGGCGGCAGCCCGCGGAATCAATTGCCGGACAGCCTGCGCGACGGCGCGGAGGGCCGCCGTTTGTACCTGTGCGGGCCGGCCGGGTTTATGGCGCATGTGACGCGCAGCGCGTTGGCACATCACTGGCCGGCGTCTGCGATCCATACCGAGGCATTCGGCGCGCCGGTGCCCGCCTCTCGCGGCGATACCGACCAGCAGGCGTTCACCGTCGAACTGGCGTCCAGCGGCCGTGTGTTTACCGTGCCGCCGGAGAAAACCATCGCCGGCGTGTTGCAGGAACATGAGGTGGCGGTGCCGCTGTCTTGCGAGATGGGCATGTGCGGCGCCTGCCTGACGCCGGTATGCGCAGGAACGCCGGATCACCGTGACAGCGTGCAGTCGGAAGCGGAGAAAAACGCGCCGCACCAGCAGATTGCGCTCTGCTGCTCACGCAGCCGTTCGGCGCATCTGGTGATTGGGTTGTAGCGGATGTCACCACACAGGGTTACCTACACAGGGCTGGTTACCTACACAGGGTTACCTACACAAGGAGCGGCACAGATGAAAGCGCTGGTGATTGGCGCCGGTATCGGCGGGTTATGCGCGGCGGCGGCGTTGAAACAGGCCGGAATGGATTGCGAGCTGTTTGAAGCGGTCGCCGAAGTTAAACCGGTGGGCGCGGCGATTTCGGTGTGGCCGAACGGCGTGAAGTGTATGCGCGCGCTGGGCATGGGCGACATTCTGGACAGCGGCGGCGGCCCGATGCAGTTTATGGCCTATCAGGATGGACGGCTGGGCGACACGTTGACCCGGTTTAGCCTGCAACCGCTGGTGGAGCAGGTGGGGGAGCGGCCCTGTCCGGTGGCGCGAGCCGAATTGCAGGGGCAGATGTTGGATCACTGGGGGCGCGATCGGGTGCGGTTCGGCAAGCGCGTCAGCAAGGTGGAGGCGCAGGCCGACGGAATTGTGGCTCATTTCACCGATGGCAGCATCGCACAGGGCGCGTTGCTGATCGCCGCCGATGGCACACATTCGGCGGTGCGGCCGTATGTGCTCGGTTATACGCCCGCGCGGCGCTACGCCGGTTACGTCAACTGGAACGGGCTGGTGACGATAGATGACGCCATCGCGCCCGCCAACCAATGGACGACTTTCGTCGGTGAAGGTAAGCGGGTGTCGTTGATGCCGGTGTCGGAGGGGCGTTTCTATTTCTTTTTCGATGTGCCGCTGCCGGCCGGGCTGGCGGAAGATCGCTTTAGCGCTCGAAGGGATCTGCAACGTTATTTTGACGGCTGGTGCCCGGCGGTACAGCGGTTGATCGCACACCTTGACCCGCACAACATCAACCGGATTGAGATTCACGATATGGATCCGGTTGATCAACTGGTGCGGGGGCGGGTGGCGCTGCTGGGCGACGCCGGTCACAGCACGACGCCGGATATCGGCCAGGGCGGCTGCGCGGCGATGGAGGATGCGGTGGTATTGGGGCAGGCGTTGGCGGCGCATCGCTCGGTCGAAACGGCGTTGCAGCATTATCAGGCGCAGCGTGTAGAGCGGGTACGCGATCTGGTGCTGAAAGCGCGTAAACGCTGCGATCTGACCCACGGCAAGGTATGGGAGCAGACGCAGGCGTGGTATCGGGAACTGCGGCAGGAAACCGGCGAGCGCATCATCGCCGGATTGCGCGATACCGTACTGGGCGGCCCGCTGGCGTAGGGGGAACGACGGCGCTTTTGGGGCTGCAGCACGCCGGTGCCGGCTCGCCATCGGCATCCTGCCGGGGATCCACGTCTTGCGGCGCGGATCGTGTTACGCAGAGTGCGGCTGATGCGCGGCAACCGGCGACAGGCGCAGCAAGCGCAACCCGTTGCCCACTACCAGCAGGCTGGCGCCCACGTCGGCGAACACCGCCATCCACATCGTGCCCAGCCCCAGCAAGGTGAGCGCCAGAAACAGGGCTTTGATGCCAAGCGCCAATGCAATGTTCTGGATTAATATGATGCGGGTCGATTTGGAAATACGCACGAATTCCGGGATCTTGCGCAGATCGTCATTCATTAACGCCACATCGGCGGTTTCAATCGCGCTGTCGGCACCCATCGCGCCCATGGCGAAACCGATGTCTGCGCGAGCCAGCGCCGGGGTGTCGTTGATACCGTCACCCACCATACCGGTTACGCCCTGCGCTGAGAGCCGTTCGATTTGCGACAGCTTATCTTCCGGCAACAGATTGCCGCGCGCTTCGTCAATGCCCACTTCTCGGGCGATGGCCTGCGCCACGTGCTGGTTGTCGCCGGTGAGCATCAGGGTTTTGATACCGGCCTGATGCAGTGCGTTGATAGCCTCCTGACTGGATGGTTTCACGGTGTCGGCCACCGCCATCAGTGCCAGAACGCGTTGTTCGTCGCCCAGAATGATCGTGGTATTGCCTGCCTGTTCCAGCGTGGTTAAGCGCCCGACAATACCTTCGGCCGTCTCGCCCAGCCGCTCGCGGGCCAGCCGCAGATTGCCGAGAAAATAACGTTGGCCTTGCAGCGTACCGATGACACCCTGCCCGGCGACGGCACTGAAGTTATCGACGTCGATCAACGGCGTGCCGGCGTCTTGCGCGGCTCTCGCCACCGCCTGCGATACCGGGTGGTCTGAACGGCCGGCCAGGCTGGCGGCCAGTTGCCGGCAGTGGGCCTCGTCAAGGTCGGCGACCGCTTCAAAGCCGGTCTGCACCGGTTTGCCGTGAGTCAGCGTGCCGGTTTTGTCCAGCGCCAGCCAGGAGAGCGCATGGCCTTTTTCCAGAAAGACGCCGCCTTTTATCAGAATACCGCGCCGTGCCGCCGCCGCCAGCCCGCTGACGATGGTCACCGGGGTGGAGATTACCAGCGCGCACGGACAGGCGATCACCAGCAGCACCAGTGCCTTGTAGGTCCACTCCAGCCAACTACCGCCGGTAAACAGCGGCGGCAGTACGGCCACCAGCAGTGCGCCGAGAAAGACCAACGGGGTGTAAACGCGGGCGAACTGATCGACAAACCGCTGGGTCGGCGCTTTGGTGCCTTGCGCCTGTTCCACCGCGTGGATAATCCGCGCCAGTGTGGTGTTGGCCGCGGCCGCCGTCACCCGATATTCAAACGAACCGCTTTCATTGATGGTGCCGGCAAATACGCTGTCGCCGACGCGTTTATCCACCGGCAGGCTTTCACCGGTAATCGGTGCCTGATTGACCGCGGAATGGCCGCGGGTGATGTCGCCGTCCAGCGCGATACGCTCGCCGGGCCGTACCCGCACGATGCAGCCGGGGGTGACGGTGTTGGCCTCTTGGTCGCGCCAACTGCCGTCCGGCTGCTGTACCGTGGCGGTGTCCGGCGCCAGATTCATCAACCCGGCGATGGCGTTGCGGGCTCTGTCCAGCGAGCGCGCCTCAATGTGCTCGGCAAGCGTAAACAGCACCATCACCATCGCCGCTTCCGGCCACTGTTGCAGGAAAAGCGCGCCGGTTACCGCGATGCTCATCAGCGCATTAATATTCAGGTTGCCGGTACGAAGGGCGATCCAGCCTTTGCGATAGGTGGTCAACCCGCTGGAAGCGACGGCGAGAATCGCCAGTACCGCGGCCCACCATTCCGGCAGCGCGCTCCACTCCACCGCTTCCGCCGCCCCGGCAGCGACCACCGCCAGCCCCAGCGGCCACCAGGATTTTTTCGGCTCCGGCGGCAGAGGCTCGCGCGCATTCCCGGTGCGGACTTCGGGTTCGAACCCTAGCGAGCGGATCGCGGCCAGTACCTTGTCCAGCGCGTCGTAATGGTGGGTGACGGTCATCACCCGTTGCATCAGGTTGAATTCCAGCGCGCTCACTTCCGGCAGGGTGTCGAGTTTTTTACGCAGCAGCGTTTCTTCGGTCGGGCAATCCATCTGCATGATGCGAATAGGCGTACGCTGCTGGTCGCCGGTGCGCTCTGCCGCTGCCAGCGCTGAGACGGGAACAGTCGGCGTCGCCTTGTCGCAGCAGTGGTGGGCGCATGACTGATCTTTCGGGGCTTGCTCGTGGCGATGCGGCACCCGCTCCGGCATGGCATGTGCCTGCGGCTGTGGCCGGAACAGAGCCTTGCCCGGTTTTCCCTGCGCCACGGGGTGGAACTGACGCGCAGACGTGGAGGAATGTTTTGCTGACATGGTTGATTCCTGTGCGGGGTTTTGTTGTAGTAAAAACCCTGTAGTAACTATAGGGTCAAGGGGAATCACATGAAAATCGGCGATCTGGCGAAAGCGACCAACACCACACCGGAAACCATTCGTTTTTATGAGAAGAAAGGGCTATTGCCCGAACCGGAACGCACCGAAGGAAATTACCGTCATTACCATCAGTTTCATGTCGACCGGCTACGGTTTATCCGTAACTGCCGTTCGTTGGATATGAACCATGATGAAATCCGCGCGTTGATTGCGCTTAGCGAGCAACCGGCCGCCAGTTGTGAAGGGGTGAATGCGTTGCTGAACGAACATCTGGGGCATGTGGAAGCGCGTATCGCCGAGCTACAACAGCTGAAAGCGCAGTTGATGCACATCAGCCAGCGTTGTCAGGTGACGCAGACGGTGGACGGTTGCGGCATCCTGCACGGTTTGTCGGCGCTGGAGCTTGAAGAGCGCGGCGCCGGCCATACGCATTTGGGGTGAGCGCTCACCCACTCGGTTACGCCGATTCCCGCTCGATAAGCTGAAAGCCGATGTCGACAATCGCCTCGCCGTGCGTATTTCCGGCCAGGCTGTCTGCCAGCAAGGTCGCGGCTCGGCGGCCCATCTCCCGTCTGTCGATACCGACCGTGGTGAGAGAGGGGCGGTTGCTGGCGGCAAAATCCAGATCGCCGAACCCTATCACCGCCAGATCCTGGGGAACGCGCAGGCCGCGGCTTTCCGCTTCCATAATGGCGCCTTGCGCCAGCGTGTCCGAGCTGCACAGGATCACGTCGGGTGTGCCCTCAAGCAACCGGCTGACTCCGTGGCGGCCGAATGCCAACGTGGCGGGCAGCGGCGCGTCGATGCAAACCGGCTGAGGAACGCCATAGCGGGCCAGCGTTTCGCCCAAACCGGCTTTGCGCCTGGTTGCACGCGGGTCTGTCGTCCAGATCAGGCCCGGTCGCCGATATCCTTTGCGGTGGATGTACTCGCCGATCGTCTGCCCGACTTTTTCATGAGAAAACCCCACCAGCATATCCAGCGGCGTTGGCGTGAGATCCCAGATTTCCACCACCGGAACCGCGGCGTTCAGCAGGATTTTTTTGAGCGCGGGCGAATGATGAATACCGGTCAACACCACGCCGTCGGGGCGGCGCGACAGCAACGTCGCCACCAGTTCTTCCTCGGTCTGCGGCGTGTATCCCGCCACACAAAGCAGCATGTGATAACCGCGCTGCGCCAGTTCATCGCTGAGGGCCTGAATAGTATCGACAAACATGTTGTTATTGATTTGCGGCACCACCACGGCGATCAGTTTGCTGCGCCGCGAGGCCAACCCACCTGCCAGCGCGTTCGGAATATATCCGGTAGCACGCACCGCTTCCTGCACCTTTTCAATGGTTTTGGCACGGACCAGCGCCGGGGTGTTGAGGGCGCGGCTGACCGTCATGGAAGAGAGCCCCGCCGCCCTGGCGACGTCATCCAACGTCGGGGAGCGTGTCGCGGCGGCATATCGCGTGGTTTTTTTGGTACTCACCATCGGCCTGACCTTTGGGTTATCTGGTGGCGTT
This sequence comes from Dickeya sp. ws52, assembly GCF_007210685.1. Lineage (NCBI taxonomy): Bacteria > Pseudomonadati > Pseudomonadota > Gammaproteobacteria > Enterobacterales > Pectobacteriaceae > Dickeya > Dickeya sp. ws52. Next base: position 18,575 of record NZ_SZVX01000008.1, on the reverse strand, counting down.
CATGGCGTGGATTATTCGTGAAGTCGTCTTTTTTTTCCAGCCTGGCGCGCGGCATATGCAAGGGGGAGGTTTGTATCCGATTTGATGCGGCAACGTTTTTATGTTTGCGCTATCATTTTTTATGCATTTCTACAGAAATCTCTGGATTGTGATCGTTTGTACAAAATAGATTCGCTATGGTGGTGCTTCATCGATATCTTCGCTATTAATGTTAGCGCAAACATTTTATCGATGAGGGCCATGACATGTCGTTAAGTGCGAATTCAGATGCCGTTTCCTATGCCAGCGTTACCGGCGTTAAAACGGCGGCGGAAACCGGCGACCGTATTGAGTGGGTTAAGCTTTCGCTGGCGTTTTTGCCGCTGGCAACGCCGGTGAGTGATGCCAAGGTATTGACCGGGCGTCAGAAACCGCTGACCGAAGTGGCGATTATTATCGCAGAGATTCGTTCCCGTGACGGGTTTGAAGGCGTGGGGTTCAGCTACTCCAAGCGCGCGGGCGGCCAGGGGATTTATGCGCACGCGAAAGAGATTGCCGATAATTTGCTGGGGGAAGACCCAAACGATATCGATAAAATCTACAGCAAGCTGCTGTGGGCCGGTGCCTCGGTGGGGCGTAGCGGCATGGCCGTGCAGGCTATTTCTCCTATCGACATCGCGCTTTGGGATATGAAAGCCAAACGCGCCGGATTGCCGCTGGCGAAATTACTGGGCGCGCACCGGGATTCGGTCCGATGCTACAACACCTCCGGCGGTTTTTTGCATACTCCGCTGGAACAGGTGCTGAAAAACGTGGCGCTCTCGCGGGAAAGCGGTATCGGCGGCATCAAGCTGAAAGTCGGGCAACCCAACACCGCAGAGGATATTCGCCGTCTGACCGCGGTGCGTGAAGCGCTGGGCGATGATTTCCCGCTGATGGTGGATGCCAACCAGCAATGGGATCGGGAAACGGCCATCCGCATGGGGCGTAAGATGGAGTCATTCAATCTGGTCTGGATTGAAGAGCCGCTGGACGCCTACGATGTGGAAGGCCACGCGCAGCTTGCCGCGGCACTCGACACGCCGATCGCCACCGGCGAAATGCTCACCAGTTTCCGCGAACATGAACAGTTGATTCTGGGCAACGCCAGTGACGTTGTACAGCCGGATGCACCGCGCGTCGGCGGGATTTCCCCGTTCCTGAAAATTATGGATTTGGCGGCTAAACATGGCCGCACGCTGGCGCCGCATTTTGCCATGGAAGTGCATTTGCACCTGGCCGCCGCTTACCCGCTGGAACCCTGGCTGGAGCACTTTGAATGGCTCAACCCGCTGTTTAACGAACAGCTCGAGTTGCGCGACGGGCGTATGTGGGTGTCGGATCGCCACGGTCTGGGCTTTACCCTGAGCGAACAGGCTCGCCGATGGACGCAGCTCAGCTGTGAATATGGCAAATAGGCCGGGTATTACAGCGTTGAGTCACGTTTGATGTACCGCGGTGGGCCGCTGTTATCGGGCGGCGGCCCACCGATTGAGAGCCTTATCCCATCAGGCTATTCTGCTTGCCGTGTTGGCGCCGCAGTACCCGAAGCCCTCACAATACTGCGCTAATGACGCCTATTCAGATCAGGGCTTATGACTCTCCTACCTTTTTACTCTCCTACCTTCTCGCCCGACTCCGTTATCGTCAATCAGGTCTCGTGAAATAATTTCAGAAAATATCATTATTAATGCAAATAATGATTAATTTAATGATTTTAAAATGAATAACTAACACGATCATTTATGTATTTAATTTAATAAACATTGTATGAAACTCTGGAAATTTTGCTTGTTCCAATATATTTTTTTTGCGATTTTTCCGATTGGCATTTTAAAATTTTTTTACGTGATATATCATGCCGGACGGGGAAGTGTCAGTGATAAAATCTAATGGACTATGATTAAAAAGTGTCTAGCAATCAGATAAAAATTTCCTATGGAAATGACTTTTTCGTTATTAAGTTGATGGATTTCTTATCAATCAATTTGACATTGATAGTGAGCGCCAGGCTATTTTTAATGGGCGCTTTCGATGATGTCATTATGATTAGTCTGCTATTTTCTACTTCCTTTTTGCTTATCGGGGAGTACAGCGGCTTATATCACCATCGACTTAAGAACATACAGTTTCGTGCTCAGCGAAGACTCTGGGGTACCGCATTATTGTCTATTTCTTTTGTCGAAATGGTCAGGGGATATGCCGGTACATTGTACTCGCTGGGGTTATTGCATCGTCTCGATAATATCTATTTTTCCGCGACGCTGTACTGGTATACCCTTTCGTTATGCATTCTCTATCTGATGCGTTTAATTACGTTCAAATGCATGGCCAAAAAGCGAATTCGTGTCGCGATTGTAGGGTTAACGCCAGGCGGTTTGGCGGCGGAAAAAGCGTTGCTAAAAGAATATGCCAATATGCAATTGGATTTGGCTTTTTATGATGACCGCCACCCTTCCCGGTTCGGCTATCTGACAAAAAGCGAATTTAAAGGCAAGGTCAGCGCATTGGTAGAGGAAGCCAAGTCCGGTCGCATTGATGAGATTTATATCGCGCTGCCGATGGTCGCCTTAAAACGTATTCGCTATTTTCTGTCAATGATGTCTGATACCACCGTGGATACTTACATCATTCCCGATCTTTATTCTTACAGTTCGTATGTATCGCAACTTCGCTCCATCAATAATATTCAGACCATCAGTATTTTCAGGTCGCCTTTTGACGGCATCGGGTCTGTGATCAAACGCGTGGAAGATTTGCTTATCGGCGGCATTATTACCTTACTGATTTCACCCTTGCTGCTGATGATTGCCATCGGTATTAAGCTGACATCTCCCGGGCCGGTGTTCTTCAAACAGGATCGTTACGGTTTGAGCGGTAATAAAATTAAAGTGTGGAAGTTTCGCTCAATGCACGTGATGGAGAATAGCGACGTGGTAAAACAGGCGACTAAAAACGACCCGCGCGTCACCCGGTTCGGCGCCTTTCTGCGTCGCACGTCGCTGGATGAATTACCACAGTTTTTCAATGTGTTACAAGGAACGATGTCAATTATTGGGCCTCGTCCCCATGCGGTCGTGCATAACGAGCAGTACCGGCAGTTGGTCGAAAATTACATGATTCGCCATAAGGTGAAGCCGGGGATATCAGGGCTGGCACAGGTGAATGGTTATCGTGGAGAGGTTGATACGCTCGATAAAATGGAAAAGCGGGTGTACTACGATATCGCTTATATTCAAAGCTGGTCTCTTTGGCTGGATATCAAGATTATTTTTAAGACCATTTTCAAAGGCTTTGTCGGTGAGAATGCGTACTGAATTAATCATCGCCGCAGGAATGATAATACCTTCTTCTTCCTGGGCGGAGCTGACGCCCAAATCGCATATTGGCATTGCCGGTATTGATTTTCAGAGTCAGCTTGGTCTGGATTATGGGCATGAGAATAACATAACGTCTCAGGCTGATGATCGAGACAGGATAAATTCTGATTTTCAGGGTATGAAGCCAACGTTTAAAGCTATCGGTAAACGTTATCAGGACCAATATTTATTGATGTATTCCGGCGATTATCGTCGGTACGAGAGCGACCCGGCAGATAATTATGCTGACCATCTCCTTCGTATTAATAGCGAATGGCGTTATGGGCAGAAGCATGGGTTAGCACTCAGCCTTGATGATTCCTTCGGGCATGAAGCTCGCGGGCGGGGTATTACGGAAGGTTTTCAGCCACAACAGTTGCGCGATTTTGGTATTCACTCGCCATTGAGTACCCGGCTTTTTAACAGTGAATTACGTTACAGCTATGGTACGCCCGGCGGGCGAGGTAAAGCGGATGTTGCGTTACTGTTTAGAAAACTACGGTTGGGAAATACCAGTGAGATTAAAAATACCGACCTCGATTTTTATAATTATGTTCTCGGTCAGGAATGGCACGAGAACCGTTTACTTACCGAGCTTTCCGACCAATATTCACCGACGACGCGCTTTAGCTACCGTATTATTAACAGCCAGCGCCGTTATGAAATCGATTCGAAAAAAGACAATGATGAGTATTATCTGGAATACGGCGTTAAGTCGCGCCTGACAGACAAAACCCGCATTGATGCAAATTTGTCCTGGTTATACAAAACGTTTAATAATAATCCAAACGCCAAAGATTTTAGTGGAATCAACTGGGACGTGCAGGCTGAATGGAAGCCGCTTAAACAGTCTATTTTTACCGCACATACGGCGCAGCGTATCAAAGACCCGACGGAAGTCGGCGGTTATATTATGGTGTCGGAGTACGGCCTTTCTTATCAGCATTTTTGGCTGGCAGAACGCTTTTCCACCACATTGGATTACGCACTCCAGCGGGAAGATTACAAGAATTATCTGGATGATCGTAAAGACTGGAACCGGGTATTCACCTTCGCGATGAACTATCGCTTCAGGCCCTCTATTAACATTGAAGTCAAGTATCAACTGAACACGCTGCATTCCAATAAAAATACCGATTCTTTCTTTATCGGCCCTGATGTGAATCGCCAGGTCATCAGAACGCTGGGCCATGATAACGCTCTGATAATGTTAACAACTAAGGTACAGATCTAACGTGAGAATAATAAAACTGTGCATTTTTCTGTGCCTGAGCGCTCTGCTGGCCGGATGCACGCTGTCCGGTTCGCAACAGATGGATAAACCGGATAATGAAACCATCGGCTATCAGTTAGATGAAGGCGATGCCGTCAATATTCTGGTGTATGGCGAGCCTGAAATGACGATGAAATTCATACTGGATAAAAGCGGCGCCATTACTTTTCCCTATATTGGTCAGTTGGTGTTGAAAGGAAAAACGCCTGGGCAGGTGAGTGATGAGCTGACTCGTCGCCTGCGCGGCGATTATCTGCAAAACCCGATGGTGACGGTCAGTGTCGCTGAATTTCGTAAGTTCTATATCACCGGCGAAGTGGAAAAACCGAATGGTTATAGCTATGAGCCGGGGTTGAACGTTGAAAAAGCACTGGCGCTGGCCGGCGGCTTTACCGACCGCGCAGACCGCAAAGACATCGCCATTCGCTTGTCGAAGAGTAATCAACTAATTGAAAACGTTGATGTAAGATACAGCGTTCATCCTGGCGATACCGTGATTGTCGGTATGAGCTTTTTCTGACCATGAGCTTATCTATCGTAGAAAGCGGCAAAAAACTGGAAAGTACTATCGATTTCTCCAGATTTGCCCAGGCGCTCAAAAAGAACGGCTGGAAGGTCATTCTGTCCGGGGTGATTGCGGCGGTGGCGGCGTATCCGCTGATTAGCATGATCACGCCCAAGTATGTGTCGACGGCAACGGTCCTGCTGAAAGCGCAACAGGACAACGTGTCGCCTTTACCGCAGGTCGATAGTTACGATTCCACCCGCAGCGGCTATTACGAAACCCAGTATGCGCTGATGCAGTCGCGCATTGTGCTGGAACAAGCGGTACGGGATATCCATCTTTATCAAAACAAAGCGTTGGGCGGTGAGGCGGCAAAAGACGGCGAAGACACCGGCGATGAACAGCAACAGGTCGAGCGCACGCTAAAAACGATGTTGCCAAACCTGACGATTAACGGCGTACGTACCACTCATCTCGCCACCATCACTTACGAGTCGGCATCGCCTGAGCTGTCGGCTGAAGTGGCGAATGGCGTGGCGCAGGCGTTCATTAACTATACGGCGAAGCAGAAGCATCTAAAGACGCTCAAAGCCAGTGCGTTGAACCAGAAACAGATGGAAGAGGTCTGGCAGCAGGTCGTCGATCAACAGGCCGCCATCGACCAGTTTCTGAAACGGGAAGGGTTGTTGACGTTTCGTGGCGTTGACGGGTTCGAAACCGAACAATTGGGTATCGTCACGACCAAGCTTGCCGATGCAACCCAGCGTCGCATCGCTGCGGAAACCAACTACAACAGCGTGCGGTTGAATGCGGGCAAGTCGCTGGAAAATGTGATCTCGCTGCCCGATATTTCAAATCACGCCCAAATTCAGGATTTGCGTATCGCGATGATTCAGGCGCGCCGGTCTTTATACGATTTGCGCAAGCGCTATGGCATGAAGCATACCAAGATCCTCGAGGCTGAAGCCCAGGTTCAGGCGATTGAAGAGCAGACCCGCACCGTGCTCCTCGAACTGGAGTCGGGGTTGAATAAACAATATCAGGCGGCGCTGAGGGATGAAAAATACTACCAGCAGTTGTTGGAACAACAGAAGGCGGCGTTCCAGACGCTGGCGTCTAAACGTGATGAGTACAACAACCTGACCACTACGCTTGAGAAAACGAAAGAACTCTATAAAGCGCTCTACCAGCGAGCAAAAGAGCAAGCGCTCGCCGGCAACTATTTAGAGCCGGATGCGGTGCTGTACGACCCCGCCGTACCGGCGGATCGGCCGTCGAAACCGAATAAAGCGATGCTGCTGGTGATGGTCGTCATGCTGACGCTGATCTTCTCGGTAGTGTATTTCATCGTGAAGGCGGCGCTGGATAATTCAATCAACAACATCAGCCAGATGAAAAAGCGCCTGCACGTCACACCGGTGGGAGAAATTCGAAATTTTGCCAATGGATTAGCCAGAAAGCAGGTTGCGCGCCTGATCACGGAGTCGCCGCTGGATGCGGATATCGTCCACAGTATGCGAACCCACATTTTGCTATCGCATCCGTCTTGCCAGGTGATCGGCATTGGTTCTACCGAGCAGGGCGAAGGCCGCTCGCTGCTGGCGCATGTGCTGGCGACATCGTTCAGCGCCGACCAAAAAACGTTGCTTGTCGATCTGGATTTCTTTAACGGCAACGGGTTAACGCAAGATTTGGCGCCGCCAGCGGCGATTGGCGTGGCTGAGTTGTTGAGCGATCTCTCGCTGCTGGAGTCCGCCCTGGTGCCGATCAGCGAGAATTTAAGTTTTCTGCCGCGGGGCCATGCGCAGATGTCCTCTTTACTGATGCTCTCTTCGGAGCAGATTGTGACATTGATGACGGCGTTGCGTGCGCGTTATCAGCGCATCGTTATTGACGTGGCCGCCGCAAATCAGGCGCAGGATATTCAACTGGTTAACCGGGTCATCGACGGGCTGATGTTTGTGTTAAAAGCCGGTACGTGGCGCACGGGCGAGGTGCTGAGCGCACTTGAGAAAGTACAGCACCATCAGACGGTGCTGATCGGTGCGGTATTGAACCGGGTGACGGATAAAAATCTGGAAACCAAAGAGGGAATTCGTTCCCTGAATCATCACATGACTGCGCTTATCAACAGCACGGGGCATCTATGAGTTTACTGAAAAGCGTATCGACCATTGCGGGTTCATCGGTGCTGTCGCAACTGATTGGCGCGTTGTCCATCTGGCTGATTTCACATAAATACGATATGGCTGAGGTGGGTATTTATGCGCTGAACTACAGCATCGTGCTGGTCGGGGCGCAGGTGTGTACGTTTGCATCACAATTGCTGATCCCAAAACAGCAGGACAGCGAGCTGGCGCAGAGTGTGGTATTCAGTACGCTGCAAAGTCTGGTGATTGCCGCGCCTTACGCGGCGCTGACCGGCTGGATCTTCCAGCAAAACGTCTTCTTTCTCTATCTGCTTACGCTTGCTTATGCGTTAGTGTTGATTGCCGAGAATTTGTCGCTGCGTGTGGGGAATTACCGTTTTCTGGCCTTTCAGCGACTCTCTGTTTCGGTGGTGGTCGTGTTGTCGATCATGCTGACTTCGCACACCGATGCATTTTATTGGAGCTGGGCCGGCGGCATGATGGTGCTTATCAGCGGGTGTATTTTACGCTCGTTTAATATTCACACGCTTACGTTCGGGCACTTTAGCCTTCAACGTAATGCGGCTTTCTTTACTCAGCATTACCACCACCTTACCCAGGTCGGCAGTGCAGAAGTATTGGCGATGGTAAATAATAATTTACCGATCATGCTGATCAATTTTTGGTTCTCATCGTTGACCGCCGGTTATTTCTCGGTGGTGAGCCGTTTTTGCCTGTCTCCGGTGGTGATCATCGGTAATGCGGTGCGTAACTCTATTTTTTCGTCATGGTCCGCTGATTTCAGAAATAAGCGATTTAACTATAGCGAGTTTAAAAAGGTTCGTTTGGTTCTGCTGGTGTCAGGCATTGTCTGTACATTAGGGGTGTTTATCTTCTATCCGTTGGTAATGAATCTTTTTTTTAGCGAAGAGTGGATCAATTCTATTCCTACTTCGCGCTATATGTTACCTTATTTATTCCCATCGCTGGCTATCTGCCCATTGACGGTGATCGAGTTAATCTTCGGCTCTCATCGTTATTTTTTACGTATTCAGCTGGAACAATTAGCGATTGTATTGATTGCTTTTGTGATTGTCCCTTATTTTTATAATCACTATGCTACATCCCTGATTATTTTTTCAGTACTGACGTTGGTTCGTTATTCATTCATTTATTTAACCGTGAATAAACGTGCCAATTCGTTGAAGAATATGATGATGGCATCATGATCTTGAATACCGGGTTATATTTGCAGGGCTATGTTTTTATTACATTGATGTTCTGCGGGCTGACGCAGTATTTCACCGGTGTATTGGCGGTGTTGTGGCTGCCCTTTGTATTGGTTCTGGTTATGACCGGGTTGCTGATTATGCAAACCCGTTATGATGCGCTGCGGCTGGATACGCAGGAGCTGATGGTTATCACGCTTTATCTCTCTTTTCTGGCTATGGCCGGTGTTTCTACGCTGTTGCAAGGTGGAATAACGGTCACGATCGTTGGTTTTAAAAATGAGATTGCGCTATCGCTTCTCATGTTTTGCCTGTTGCTGGGTTTCTGCCGGGAGTCGCAAATATATCGCGTGACTTGTCGGTTGTATTGGGTGTTTTACGCACAGTTTCCGGTTGTCATTTATCAGGTGCTGTTCGTTTTGCCTAAACGGGTAGCCTTGCGTGGTGAAGATGAAAAGTGGGACTCGGTGGTCGGTACGTTTGGCGGCGATCCTATGGGGGGCGGCAATACGGCGGCGATGGGGTTATTTTGCCTGCTGATTATGCTGCTGAAAGTGTCGGAATTTAAGCATGGGCTGTCGTCATTTAAATCTACCGCGTTGCATATCATTCTGGGCTTTTGCCTGTGCATTCTGGGGGAAGTGAAATTCGTGATCCTGATTTCACCGTTATTACTGGCCTGGGTGTGGCTGATGCCCGGTTACATTAAAGGCATGAATAACGTTAATCTGAAAGCGATTTTGCTGATTTTTATCGGTATGGCATTGCTGATTACCGTGGCGATTACGATTTTAGCATCGGGGTACTCCTCGGCATTTGGTAGTGATCCGACAAAAAGCGCCGCCAGCGTATTTTTGGATTCTTTAGGTTATATTTTTGATACCAATTATATTATGGAGTCAGGAGAGCTTGGGCGCCTGACTACAATATTCTTTTGGCTAAAAAATCATGATATGTGGGGGCCTTCCGGCACCTTATTCGGCTATGGGCTCAATGCGACAAATAGCGGCAGTGCCGTGTCTCCCGGGTTTTTAAACATAATCTATAACCTGATTATTGATTCGACATCATTAAGCGTGTTGCTATGGGAAGTGGGCGTGGTGGGAACGCTCTTTTTTATCGGATTAATTATTTATATTCTGATTATAGCGCAGCCAAAACCGGTACTGGATCGTAATACGCTAGACAGAAATGATTTACGACTGCTGAGCTTCTCCCCGGCGTTTAATGTTTTTGCCGTGGGTTGCCTGTTGAGTCTGCCGTATAGTCAGATCTTAATGATTATTCCCATGTTGCAATTCCTTTTTTATTTGTCATTAGGTTCCAGCCTGGTGATTCGTCATTCTGTCCGCCGTTATATCGGGAAATCGTATGAGTGATAAACCTTTTATTTCAGTGAGCATTAAAACATTTAATGAGGCGGAATGCGTTGAGCAAACCATCGACAGTATTCGCCGCCATATTGCGGATTACCCTCATAAAATTATTGTCGCCGATAGCCTATCCACCGATAACACCCAGCAACTGGCCAGCGCTAAAGGCGTTACCGTGGTATCGCTGACGGAACCCTCTGAACGCTGTTGCGGCGTGGGGCATCAACTGGGTTATCTCTACAGCGAAGGAGATTATCTGCTGTTGATGGATGGCGATATGGAGCTGGAGGAAGGGTTTATTGAGCACGGTATCGCATTTCTGGAAAACCATCCCGATTACGCCGGCGTAGCAGGCACAGTAGAGATGGATGGCGCGGCAAATTATGAATTTAAGTCCCGTAAGCAACGCATTCATAAAATATATCCGTTAGGTGATTGTGGTCATTTAGGCGGCGGCGGTTTATACCGTCGTGCGGCAATTGAGAAAATCGGTTATCTCACCAACCGCAGCTTGCATGGTTATGAAGAAGCGGAATTAGGTATGCGTTTACTCTCTGCCGGCTATAAATTGCATCGCCTGAATGTGCCTTATTTCCGCCACACATCGTACACCATGCCGACGTTTACCATGCTGCGATACCGCTGGAAAAACGGTTTCCTGTGGGCGCCGGGTGAACTTTTACGTAGTGCCTGGGGGACGCCTCATTTTCGTGAAGCATTAAAGATTGTTAAAAATGAAGCAATCTTCGCGGTTTATCTGGTGGCGTTGTTACTGGCGATATTGACGTTTAACGCCGGTGTTATTAGCGCGGCGCTGTTGCCGTTATTGGCTTTTGTGGCGTTAAAAACCATCAAGAATCGGTCATTACTGAATGGGTTACACAGCGTGATGAACCTGGCTGTCTTTTCTGCGGGATTGGTCAAAGGGTTAACCCGGCCAATGCGTAATCCGATGACGCCGCCAGACAGCAAGGTTATTCAGGAATAGGCAGGCATAATGAAAGTATTATTGGTCAATAAATTTTTCTACATCAAAGGTGGGGCGGAAACGGTTTATTTTCAGGAAAGCGAGAGGCTGAAAGCGGCCGGGGTTGAGGTCGTCGATTTCTCTATGCAGCATGAAAATAATTTCCCGTCGGATTATGCCGCTTACTTTGTCGATAATGTGGATTACCATCAGCATAGCGGTGTTGCGGGGGCAATAAAAACGGCGGTTAACTTTATTCATAATTCGCAGGCATGTAAAAAATTGCTGGCGTTATTACGTAAAGAAAAGCCGGATATCGTTCATTTTCATAATATCTACCATCAGCTGACGCCGTCGTTAATTCATGTCGCCAAGAAGTTTGGCTGCAAAACCGTATTAACCGCACATGACTATAAAATTATCTGCCCTTCATACACGATGCTGCGTGATGGGAAAGTCTGTGATGCCTGTTTAACCGGTTCGGTATTCAATGCGTTTAAATACCGTTGCCAGCAGGGGATTGCCTCGAAAAGCCTGCTGCTCTCGTTAGAAGCCGCCTGGCAGAACATTGCCCGGAATTATCAGGCGCTGGATGTCATTATTTCGCCCAGCGAGTTTTTACGAGGCCAGTTAATTCGCAAGTTGCCGAATGCGCGTATTGAGGTCATTGTTAACGGTATTGATGATGACCTGACCAAAGAGACGGTAGAAGATGAAGGTTATTTTCTGTTTATTGGCCGTTTGAGCCGGGAAAAGGGCGTTGCTACGCTGGCTCAGGCTCATCAGCAGATGCGCAATAAGATCCCGCTGAAGATAGCCGGAAATGGGCCGCTGTATAACGACCTGGTCGCCCGGTTTCCGAATGCGGAATTCCTGGGATATAAACAGCAGGGTGCAGAGCTTAATACGCTGATTAAACAGGCTCGCGCGGTGATTGTGCCTTCCGAATATTATGAAAATTGCTCAATGTCGGTACTGGAGTCGATGGCATTCGCCAAGCCGGTAGTGGGCGGACGTATTGGCGGTATTCCCGAGCAAATCCGCGATAATATCGACGGCGTTTTATTTGAACCGGGTAACGTTCAGGCACTGGCCGATGTGCTGGATGACCTGGCGTTGCATCCACAAAAAGCCCAAAAAATGGGATTGAGTGCGCGCCAGCGCCTTAGCGAAAAATATTCACTCGATAAACACACAGCATCTTTATTAGCGCTTTATCAGGAAATCATCAACGAAAAATAATATGACGACTAAAATTACCGTTCTGGGTACACGTGGTATTCCAAACGTGTTAGGTGGTGTGGAAACGCATTGCCAAAATTTATACCCGACTATAAAACAGCAATTTGATGTGGATATTTGCGTTCTCGCACGTTCACCTTATGTCTCTTATAAAGAATCACACTATCGGGGGGTAACAACACGCGCGTTATTAGCACCGAAAAAACGCTCATTAGAGGCCATCGTCCATTCGGTACTCGCTGCATTTACGACTTGTTTCGATAAGTCTACGGTAGTGCACGTCCATGCCATTGGGCCTGGGCTGGTGGTGCCGCTGCTGCGTTTATTGGGTAAAAAAGTAGTGTTTACGCATCATGGGCCGGATTACGAACGCCAAAAATGGGGCTTTCTGGCGAAAAAGGTGTTGTTGCTGGGTGAAAAAGTGGCGGTGAAATACGCCAATGAAGTGATTGTGATCTCAGAAGTTATTAACGAGATGATCAAAAGAAAATATGGTCGGACTGATGCACATCTTATTTATAATGGTGTGAATATCTCTGAGCAATTAACACCTGAAGCCATACATCAAACATTGTCGCGATTTTCTCTTCAGCCCAAGAATTATTTGGTTGCTGTCGGTCGTTTCGTGGAAGAAAAAGGTTTGCATGACCTTATCTGTGCGTATCGACAATCCGGGCTTACCATACCGTTAGTATTAGTTGGCGATGCTGATCACCCAACGGCCTATAGTGAGCGCTTGAAACAGTTAGCGCGTGAAACCCCGAATGTGGTGCTAACGGGATTTTTAACCGGCCATCAACTACAAACTGTCTTTTCACAGGCTAAACTGTTTGTGATGCCTTCATACCATGAAGGATTACCGATTGCGCTACTGGAGGCGATGTCATTTTCATTGCCCGCCGTGGTGAGCAATATTCCAGCCAATCTGGAGGTGAAATTAACGCCGGATACGTATTTCAATGTAGGAGACGTGGCAGATTTATCTGAAAAAATCGTGCAGCGTTCTAAATCGTTATCTATTGATTACTCTGAATATTTACAACGGTATAATTGGCAAAATATCGCGAAACAAACGATGGCCGTTTACACCGCAGTAAATAAGCCAATGAGTTAATAAATCAATAGGTTAATAGTGAACGAATCTAATAAACGTCCGTTAGTCATCGAACGCTTCTACGAGGCGCTTGATGGAAAAACCGACACGGAGCTGACTTCGGAACAACGGCTGGCCGTTGAGCAGGCGGTGCTATCGATTACGGCAGCCTCCATGCATTGGATTGATGTGCGTAAAAGCTTCCCTTTTTTAACCCGGCGTTATTACTTCGTTTTTCTATTCGGTCTGGACCACCGTAAACGTCCGCGCAAAGAATCGACGCTATTCCGCCTGTTGCTGACGGCGTTGATTCTGTTCATCACGTTGTTCTGCACGCTCGCAGCATTATTGACGCTATACATGATTAAGTCTGCCTTGGGTATTGATATTTTCCCACATTTCCACTTAGGAATTTGGGATTGGTGGCTCAGCCTGAAGGATCACTGACCTCCGGTTTCTGCTGATGTGGAAATAAGGAGTCATAAATGCGTTTTAACGTGATTGCGTTGGGAGGTTTGCTATTTGCTGTATTGAGTGTGGCCGAAGCATCAATGACGACCGTCACTCCTCGCGGACTCAGTGGTCCGTTAACGAATCCGGGCACTGGCGTTGCCAGCTTTAACAGGGGCAATGGCACTGTTTTGTCGTCGGCGGATTATCCTGACACGGGTATCGAGTATGATCGCTTTTACTGGAGCGAACTGGAGCCGGTGGAGGGGCAATATAATTTTCAGCTTGTCGATGCCGTTTTCGACCAGGCACGTCAGCATCAGCCGGCAATGAATGTCGGGTTGCGTTTTATGGCGCTTGATGAGCCAGCCAGCGGCTCGAAAATCCCCGATTGGTTAATCCAAAAAGGCATCAAGGGCGAATGGACGCCGGATAAAAAAACGTTTGTGCCGGACTGGGATGATCCGGTGTTTATTGAATATAGCCAGCGTTTACTTAACGCATTTGGCCGTCGCTATGACGGTAATCCGAATCTGGCTTATATCGATATTGGGCTGGTCGGTTCATGGGGCGAGTGGCATAACAGTAATTTTCCCACTATTACGCCGTTATTGAAACGCTATACGTCACCCCAATTAAATACGTACGTAAATATGTATTTTTCTGCGTTCCCCAATAGCCCCAAAGTGATGTTGATTAATGGTGGCGACTCGTTGGCCTATGCGGTGAAACACGGTGCGGGATGGCGTGCAGATTGTTGGGGTGACTGGCATAATTTTTCGGCAACCTGGAGCCACATGAACGATGATTATCCACAGTGGCTGAAAAATGCAGCAGCGATTTATCCGGATTTTAATGCTGCATGGCAGCGATCGCCGGTGAGTCTGGAGATATGCGGTTATATGTCCGAGTGGCAGAGTATCCAGCATTATACCCGCGAGCAAGTACAGGCGACGTTTGACTGGGCGCTGGCGCAACACGCCAGCACTATTAATCTGAAATCGCGCATCGTACCGGCGGAATATCGGGATATTGTGGATAATGCATTGACTAAACTGGGCTACCGTTTCCGCCTGGCTTCTTTGACGCATGAATCCGAATTAGTGATGGGGCAGAGCCTGACGTTGAGCAGCCAATGGTTTAACGACGGTGTTGCGCCTATCTATCTGAAATATGATGTGGCTTATCGTCTGGTGAATGAGACTAATAGCGTGATGGTCATGGAGAAAACGGCTGCGGATATTCGCACCTGGCTACCAGGGCAATATACCGTCAACTGCCAATTGTCCATACCGGAATCATTGCCTGCTGGGCAATATAATATTGATGTGGCGATGCTGGATAAAAAAGGGGTATCGCGTATTAATCTTGCCAACGAAGGCAAACAGGCTGATGGGTGGTATCGAGTTTCCACCGTCATGGTGCGTTGAACAGGGAATGGAAAATAGATAGGTATATGTTGAAAAATATCGGCCATGTGTGGCGTGAAGTTAATACGGCAGGCAGTCTGAAGGCCAAGCTGGTCATTCTGCTATTCCGTCTTTCTACCATTTATCAGTCATCAAATGCGCTGCTGAGAATGTTCGGCATCCCTTTTGTTATCCTGAATAAAGTGGTTAATGAGTGGCTGTTTTGTGTGGAGATCCCGCACCGGGCCCAAATCGGTTTTGGGCTGAAAATATATCACCCGCACTGCATTGTGCTGAATGCCGATGTTGTTATCGGGGAAAACTGTACCTTACGGCAGGGTGTGACTATTGGCAGCGTGATAAATCGTGATGGTCAGGTTACCCAAAGTCCGGTGCTGGGTAATCAGGTAGAACTGGGGGCGAATGCCATTCTGCTTGGCGGTATTACCGTGGGTGATAACGTAAAAGTGGGAGCCGGAACGGTAGTCACCAAGAGTCTGGCGGCGAATAAAATCGTCGTGGGGAATGGATTCCGGGAATTAAATTGAGTCTGTACGTTCATTGCCATACGAGCAACTCAAACGGCAGTTGTATTTAAAGAAAAAACGCTTCGAAAATACACTGACAGTAAAATACCAAACAGACGCCTTGAGCGTCTGTTTTTGAATAAGTGCTGGTGCTAATTAACGTTGCAGTCATTGAACAACGCGCCCCTCGCGCCGGCCAGTGGGGAGAAACGAGCCATCGAACGCAGTTCGGCGCAGAGGCGGTAATCTGAAAAGCAAAAACCCGCCTTGCGGGCGGGTTCTTTAGAATAGTGGTGCCGGACTCGGGATCATTCAGCTTTCTATTAAGTTGAAATGCAGCATAAAATTTAACCGTGGCTGTTGTCAAGACCCATGGGTTGACCCGTATTTGCTTGCAAATTAAACTGCGGGGATTGCTCTTCGAAAATAAACTCAGTCAATTTTTTCGGTTCTATTACGTCTACAGCATTAGGTTTTTAATGAAATGACTAAGCGATAGTCTTGTTTTATCTACGCCAAATCCTTGGGGATCAGAACCAATGCCATTTCATCGGCCAGAATTTTCAGGTCGTTATTTACCGCTATTGACGTTGATGCCAGTTCGGAATTAATCGTAACGTCAAGATCGTTAGTATTGATGCGATCCCCAAACAACATAACAGCCTTATCGCCATGCTGTTTGGAAGACCACTGGATCCCCTGTGCCTCGGGATTATCCGCATGAATTTTTTCAGCCCATTTGCGTGTCTCGGGATAGTTATCTGCAGAAGACCCCAGTAAATCGGCTTGTGTGATGCCATGTTTCTTCATGAAACGGGGGTTGAGGTCAACAAGCTGAATATCCTCTTTGGGAGATATCTGGCTGCGGGTAAGTTGGTCCAGAGCAGAAAGTTCAACCGGTGCGCCTTCGCAGGGCGTAGGTAGGTCATGCAACACTGTCTCCATCAGTGCGACCAACAGACTTTCCCCACCATACAATGTCGAAATGTTTTTTCCCTCACTGTTATTGATGGGACTGAACCTGCTTTTCCCTTTTCCTGGGTTAAATTCTGTCGCACCAAATTGCGTTGAGTGGATGCGCTCGATAATTTTTCCCTTTGCCCATGTTATCCGATTGGCTAAAAGGTTATCGTTTTTACTAGGAGTTTTAATTTTCTTAGCCATGTACAGGCCCTTCCTTCGCCCTTAATGCGGCTTCCAGCACCTGTTCCGGTGCTGATATCAGGAGGTCTTTGGGTTTTTTATTACCCAGCCAGCTATTGGGGGAGCCAAACCAAAGGGCGAGCGACCACGGCGTTTTTGTTTCACCGAACACTTGGATGATTTTCTTTAACAGTGGCAGCGGTTGCCCACCAATATCCAGAGCATAGGCTGGATACAGGTCTCTGCCTTCTGATGTTATAGCAAAAATCTTTCCTGTCCGTTTCCAGCGATTTGGTAATCCGCTGGGATTTTTCACTCCGCCGCCGGCTCCAGCACGGCGTGAAACCTCTTGGGCAGGCAACCACTCACTGTCATCTAGGATAGTGTTTTTCAGTTTCTCCAGCCGTTCTGTGTTTGTTATACCGGTGTTCTTTCGCTCGTCTCTAACTTGAGATTCTACTGTATAACGCCATACCAGTTCGGTTGAGGGGGAGTGAATCAGACCAGTTACTGCCCGAAAAGCTGCTTCGAGTGCTACTTTAAAAGCAGTGTCATCAATGGAGGCAGGGCGTTTCAGTACATAGTACAGTTCTACCTGATTTTCCTTGTCATCATGGACGTCTGGTACTGAAATGGTGATATCAGCATGTCCATCTTCCGTTTTAAAGTATGAGATATTGTCTGCAGGGACTGCAATAACTTCAAAATTAGAGCCTTTTTCTCGTGTAATCATGAATTGACTCCTTTTAACAACTTAATTACATATCGAATATATACAATATAGCTCTAATACCAATAATACACCATGTCATTGAGTGAAAAACCAGCACAAGATCGGATTAAGTACCGCAAAAAGTCCAGCCAGAGCCAACCTTCGATATACAAGCTAGTGTTGACTACATACCAGGAAACGGTTTTTGTCACCCTGTGATGTCGATAAATCGTAATGACATTAGCGTTACAGTGCCTGTATGATTAATATCCAGAGTGTAGGCCGGAGGAACACCATGCCAGCGACGAACAGCGTTTCTAAGAAACGCGAAACATTGAATTTACGCATCAAGCCCGCCGATCGTGACCTTATCGACCGTGCGGCGAAGGCCAGAGGGAAAAATCGCACTGATTTTGTGCTTGAAGCTGCGCGTGCCGCTGCACAGGAAGCGTTGATCGATCAGCGCATCATCATGGCAGATCCCGACGCTTATCAGGAATTCCTTGCTCGCTTGGATCAGGCTCCTTCACCGAATGCCGCGCTGCGTAAAACCATGCAAACACCTGCACCGTGGGAACAGAAAAAATGATCTCCGCTCCTGAGCCACTCTACGCCGAACATGTACTATCTGCATTCTGTTGCGGTGTGGAGTCTATGGATAACTGGCTGAAACAGCGGGCGATGAAAAATCAGGTCACTGGCGCATCAAGGACTTTCGTCAGTTGCGATGGTTCAAAAGTGCTGGCGTATTACTCATTGGCCTCCAGTGCCATGATGACAAACGCTGCGCCCGGACGCTTTCGCCGCAATATGCCCGATCCGATCCCGGTGGTGGTGCTGGGTCGTCTGGCGGTGGATGCATCATTGCATGGTCATGGCATTGGCCGGGCGCTGGTACGAGATGCTGGGCTGCGGGTGATTCAGGTTGCTGATACTATCGGCATTCGCGGGATGTTGGTTCACGCGCTGTCTGACGAAGCGCGGGAATTTTACCTACGTGTGGGGTTTGAGCCTTCACCGATTGACCCGATGATGTTGATGGTAACGTTGGGGGATTTGGTGGGGAGTCACTAGGGTGTGTCCCGTAACTGTTTTTTGTACAATCAGGGACATGATTTCATCACAAGAAGTGCTTTAATTTGGCTC
>NZ_SZVX01000076.1:0-203 GCF_007210685.1 Dickeya sp. ws52 | reverse complement strand
CCCGCGGTTGGTCCACTGCGGCAGGTGCAGCGTCAGCCCGCGCTGCGCCTGCAGCGTGCCGTCGTTGTCCAGCTGCGTGGTGGTCAGCGTCAGGTCCTGACCCTGCACCCAGCCCGCGTTGGTCAACTGCGGCGCGCCCAGGGCCAGCCGGCCGCCCGACAGCAGCTGCCCGCCGCGCTGGTTGTCCAGCCGGCTACCGCCCG
>NZ_SZVX01000075.1:0-219 GCF_007210685.1 Dickeya sp. ws52 | reverse complement strand
GGCTCGAACGCGTGGAGCCGGCATCTGGACTGGCAGCAGACGGTGACGCAGCAGGGGACGGTGCTGAACGCGGGGGAAGGGCTGAGCCTGCGGGCGGGGCAGGACCTGACGCTGCAGGGGGCGCAGGCGGAAACGCGTGGCGCGCTGACGGCGCAGGCGGGGCGCGACCTGAGCCTGCTGTCGGCGACGGAAAGCCGGCATGACTTCTTTGAAGAAACG
>NZ_SZVX01000074.1:0-222 GCF_007210685.1 Dickeya sp. ws52 | reverse complement strand
GACCGCTCTGCTCCTGCACGCTGTCGAAGTTGCTGTGCACCTTGTCACGGCTGAAGCTGAAGCTCGCCCCGCCGCCGGTCATGCTGCCGAAGGTAAAGCTACCGCTCGCCGACACACAGGTCTGTGCCGGGTCATAACGGTTACCGTCCTGCTTTCAGGCGATTCATCTGCAAGGTGCCTGGCTTACCGAAGCCGGCTTTACCGACGGGATGCCGCTAAAAA
>NZ_SZVX01000073.1:0-235 GCF_007210685.1 Dickeya sp. ws52 | reverse complement strand
ATCGCGTCGACGGAAGGGGCGATAAACGCGACGAAGGCGGCGAGCGCGCGGCTGGCGGCGGCCCCGGCGGAAGCGCGACAGGCGAAGGCGGCGCGGAGCTGGCGAAGGCCACGCCGGACAAGGGGGTAACGGCGGAGGCGGTGACGCAGGCGCTGTACCAGGAGTACTACAACGCGTCGCTGAACGACTCGGTGTATCGGACGGGCGGGCCGGTACGTCAGGGTATCCAGGCGGC
>NZ_SZVX01000072.1:0-251 GCF_007210685.1 Dickeya sp. ws52 | reverse complement strand
GTCGGCAGCGTGACCACCAGGTCGCCGTCGCTGTGTATCCGCCCGCCGTTGCGCAGGCGGTCCGCCGTCAGCTGCAGCTGGCCGGCCTGCCAGTCGCCGTCGTTCTCTGCCGTCGCCGCACTCAGCACCGCCGCCCCCTGCGTCAGCAGCTTGCCGGTGCCGGTATTGGTGAGGGCGTTATCGGCCGTCAGCGTCAGCGCCGAGAGACCCAGCACCTGCCCGGCGTTGCGCACGCGCCCGACGTCGGCCGT
>NZ_SZVX01000071.1:0-262 GCF_007210685.1 Dickeya sp. ws52 | reverse complement strand
GCCCCGCCGCTCAGCAGCTGCCCGCCCGCCTGATTGACGAGGCCGTCGCCGAAGTCCGCCGTCAGGTCGCCCAGCGCCGTCAGCGTGCCGCCGTTGTCAAACTGCCGCCCGCGCAGCGTCGCCCTCCCCTGGGTGGCCAGCTGGCCGGTATTGCCCAGGCCGGCCGCGTCCAGCGTCAGCCCGTTCAGCCCGGTTATCCGCCCCCGGTTGGTCAGCGAGGCGCCGCTGACGCGCAGCTCGCCCGCCTGCCACAGCCCGCCGT
>NZ_SZVX01000070.1:0-293 GCF_007210685.1 Dickeya sp. ws52 | reverse complement strand
CATCCTGTCTCTCACCAGAGGCCAGCCTTTGGCTGGTCAAATTCGTTCCCGACGAATTTGTCGCTCGATTGCCGCCTTACTGCAACTCGAATTATTTTGTGTATATACATAAAAAGCTAAGAATAAAAAGCGAAGAATAAAAAGCGAAGAATAAAAAGCGAAGAATAAAAAACGCCTCTAACGAGGCAGTTTCAGACTGCTGACAAACGCATTAACTACAGGATGAAGCATCTTTCCGGCGTCAAAAACTGCGCTGAGGTGAGCGACTTCGCCGGGTGAGCGACAGGACGTCG
>NZ_SZVX01000007.1:0-215321 GCF_007210685.1 Dickeya sp. ws52 | reverse complement strand
TTTTCCGAAGAAAACGGTGCTCAAAGAATTTACTGTTTATTCGTAATGAATTAACTGTTGTCACTCTTCAAGACTTTCACTAATTTTTTAGTGAAGCGTCCTGCGAGTGCCCACACAGATTGTCTGATTGATTGTTAAAGAGCAGGGCCACTTAATGTGGCCGCGGGTCGCATATATTATGCTTTCCCGAAAAGAAGTCAAGCGATATGCGCCTGATTTCTTACTGAAACCGCGCAGGCGTTTCGCCGTTGCCGTGTCAGTGGAGGCGCATTATAGGGACTTCTTCGTCGCTGACAAGCACTAATTTCAAAAATAATTTCGACCGCTCAATATTCACTCACCCACCGGTGCCAACGGCAATTTTTCAAGTGAATTAAAACCATAACGGCGTAAAACCGGCCAAAGCGCCGCAACTTTAGGAGTGATCGACAGGCAATAAGCCAGGTTTTTCTCTGTTGAGCATTTAGGATTATCCAAATGCTCGATTAACCATGCAGTTCTGCGTGCAATTGCCGAGCCCGAATCCACCAGTCGTGTGCCATCCGGTAACACGCGCTGCAACTCTTCCGCTAATAACGGGAAATGCGTACACCCTAACACAACGGTATCCGGCGGCTCTGCTAACTTCAGCCACGGACGCAGAATTTTGCGCAATACCTCCTCAGAGACGGATTCTCCTTGTAATTTTGCCTCGGCAAACTCAACCAATTCGGCAGAACCTAATAGCAAAATCTGGCAGTCATGCGCAAAACGAGAAATCAGTTCATGAGTATAAGAACGCTGTACTGTCGCCCGGGTTGCCAACAATCCAACTATACCGTTTCGGGTAAGCTTCGCCGCGGGTTTTACCGCAGGAACGACCCCGACAACCGGGAAATCAAAACGCTCACGCAATGCGGGCAGTGAAATAGTACTGGCAGTATTGCAGGCAATAATCACTAAAGATAAGGGATGCTGCTTTTCTACCGCATCAACAATAGAAAGCACGCGCTCGATAATGAATTGCTCAGGCTTTTCCCCGTAGGGAAAAGCCTCATTATCAAAAGCGTAGATATAATGTAAGTCCGGCAGCAATTTGCGAACTTCATCATAAACGGACAAACCACCCACCCCGGAATCAAACACCAGGACCGTGGGGCGGGCGGGTAAATCAGAAACTATAGCTTCCGGTGAGATAATATTCTCGCCCTGCAGTTCGGTAGCCATATACCGTCTCATAATTCTTATCAAACAGGTTGGCTATTCTAGCACGAACTGTCAGATGTGAGGTGACGGGATATGATGCAGCGATATCCCACAAACTCACCCCAGCCAGCTTCACTCTCTCTACCGGCGTGGTATTGAAGTTCTGGTCATAACGTTCGCCCAGATAGTGATAAGTTACCGTCCAGTCCAGATCGTTGAATTGCCAGTCCAAATCATATTTAAATTGTTGTCTGGCTCGTCGGGTCAATATTTGGTTGGTATCGAGATCGCGTGGATCCAAATAATCGTAAGACAATTTATGTGACACAAACCCGGTATCAAATGATGCCGTCGCCTCAACGCCTTGTAAGCGGGCACGGCCTACATTCACATTCGCGAAAGTTGGCGCACTGCCGCTCTGGATTAAATTATCCACATCGTTACGATATGCTGACACATGCCAGTTCACCGGCCCCGTCAAACCTTCAACACCACCTTCCCACTGCTTACTTTCTTCAGGTTTAAGGTTAGCATTTCCAGAAAACGACCCGTAAAGCTGGCTGATTGTTGGTGACTTATAGCCTGTTCCATAAGATGCCAGCAAACGATAACCATCAACGAATTCCCACGCAGCACTGCTCTGCCAGGTGGTATGTTGACCAAACTGGGAACTGTCATCGCTGCGCAGTGCCCCTTCAAGAGTTACCGGGCCGAATGCCTGTAACGCGGTGGTATAAATACCGGTATTACGTAGTTCATAGCCATTAGCGATAAAGTTTGTGCCAGGTTCAGTGGTTTGTTTCTGCCAGTCAACACCCGCGCCGACATTGCCCTTTCCTACCTGAACACTGTTGCCCCACTGAACGTTGTACTGTTGGATATCATCCAGCGTTGCGGAAATATCAGAACGACCAAAACGCGGATCATAGTTATAGTCTTTGCTATGGCTGTAACTGGTAATCAGTTGAGATGACCAAATATCCTGATGGTAACGGAGTCCGCTATCCCAGGATTGGCTATAGAGCTTCCTGGTATCAGGAAATGCCTCCGGCCGATTGAAGCTGGCAGTACCATCGTACGCAGTCCTGTTATCAAAGCCGTATCCGCGAACAAACCCGCTGACATTCTCACTGAACTTATGTTCGACATTACCGTATACCGTTTTGCTCATGAAACCATCACGATCAGGCTGGGCAGGGTCTCCAAACGAATCGGGCAGGTTGGCAACAACATCAAACCCTCTGGTATAGGTGTAATTCCCAGCAAAGGTTGCCAGCGTATTCGCGCCCAATTGCTGCTGGGTGGAGGCATCATGAGATTGATACCCATTGGAACCGATACCTGAGGAAAACGTTGTCCCTTTTTTTTCGCGGGCCGTGATGATATTCACCACACCGCCAATCGCATCCGAACCATAGACGGCTGAACGCGGCCCACGGATATATTCCACTTTCTGAACCAAAGAAATCGGGATTTGACTAATATCGGAAGCACCGCTGACGCCAGCCTGATTAAGTCTAATACCATCAATCAGCACCAACACATGACTTGAAGAAGAACCGCGAATAAACAGAGAATTTAATTGCCCCAGCCCACCACTCTGGTAGAAATCAACACCTGGCAACCGCCGCATCACATCAGTCAAACTTTTCGACTGCCAGCGATCAATATCATCACGCGTCACCACGGTTGTGGGAGCCAGTACAGAGGAAATGGGTTGGGGAAAACGGTTGGCGGTCACCACCATCGCGTCATTATTATTTTGCTGTGTGTTGTCGCTACCTTGCGCCCATCCTGAAAAAGCCGTGGCTATCATCGCCGCCAGCATCGTTATTTTTTTATTAAACATGTTAAGAAGCATCCAAACTGAATTGGCAGGATGCCGCACCCTCATGATCGATAGCACGCGATGACCATGAAACATTGCGACGTATTCCGGCAGGTCTTCGGGCTCGGGTGCTGCCATCAACTGGCATGGCAACGATGACTTCCCATCCGTCAGGACAGTGTCTGTATCATACTATCGTTGCCCATTCCCCTTACCGCTGCGCGTCAGCTCCAGATTTACACTGGATTCCCTTTTCACTTGCGAGGCAAGACCGGACGCCCATGCTACGATCGAGTCAGGTGGATGTCTAGACTTCCATTTTTAGATAAGCGAATCCGTACGGCAAGACTGGACATCCCTTCTGGATGCCCTACAATCGCGCCCTGACAACTATCTGTCACTGTAGCAACATTATCCCAGCCGCTTTTTCAGATGAGACCATCATGACGCCAGAGATTCTGCCCATCGACCAATATGACGCCCAGCTTGAAGAAAAAACCGGGCGCCTTGGTGCCATGATGGCGCCATTCGATGCGCCGGCACCGGCCGTGTTCCGCTCGCCGGTGAGTCACTACCGGATGAGGGCGGAGTTTCGGATCTGGCATGATGGCGATGATCTGTACCACATTATGTTTGATCAGCAGACCAAACAGCGGATCCGGGTCGATCAGTTTCCGGCTGCCAGCGAGCTGATTAATCGTCTGATGCCGGTGCTGCTTAATGCACTGCGCGCCGAGCCGGTGCTACGACGCAAACTGTTCCAGCTAGAT
Source organism: Dickeya sp. ws52 (assembly GCF_007210685.1). NCBI lineage: Bacteria > Pseudomonadati > Pseudomonadota > Gammaproteobacteria > Enterobacterales > Pectobacteriaceae > Dickeya > Dickeya sp. ws52. The sequence continues at coordinate 211,538 of NZ_SZVX01000007.1, read as the reverse complement.
TATCTTTCCACCCTGAGCGGTGAAATTGCCGTGTCGCTGCTTTACCACAAAGCGCTGGATGACGAGTGGCGGCAGCGTGCCCGCGAGTTGTGCGATAAGCTGCGCGCGCAGGGCTTTGCCCTACAGTTGATTGGTCGTGCGACGAAAACCAAAATTTGTCTGGATCGGGATTACGTCGACGAATGTCTGCCGGTTGCCGGCCGCCAGATGATTTATCGTCAGGTGGAAAATAGCTTTACTCAGCCCAATGCCATGATGAACATTCAGATGTTGGAGTGGGCGTTATCAGTAACACAAGGCTCGACGGGTGATTTGCTGGAGTTGTATTGCGGCAACGGCAATTTCTCACTGGCGCTGGCACGCAATTTCGAGCGGGTGCTGGCTACCGAAATCGCCAAGCCGTCGGTCGCAGCGGCGCAGTACAATATTGCCGCTAACCAGATTGATAATGTGCAGATTATTCGCATGGCGGCGGAAGAGTTTACTCAGGCGATGAACGGGGTACGCCAGTTCAACCGTCTGCAAGGCATCGATCTGGCTGGTTATCGCTGCGAAACTATCTTCGTCGACCCGCCACGCAGCGGCCTGGATGACGGCACAGTCAAACTGGTGCAGGCGTATCCACGCATTCTGTACATCTCCTGCAACCCGGAAACACTGTGCGCCAACCTGGAAACCTTGAGTCAAACGCACCGGATAAGCCAGTTGGCGCTGTTTGACCAGTTCCCCTATACCCACCACATGGAATGCGGCGTGTTACTGGAAAAACGCCAGTAACGCCATCATCGATTAAGGCGTATTGATGTCATTGCTGTCGGGCTTGCGGGCCCGCAGTTTGACGACCAGCCACAGCGCCAGCACCACGCAAAGGATTGACGGCACAAAATTGGAACCTATCTGCGGGTACTCGGCACGGACAATCGCACTGTAAAGCAACAGGCCGAACAGAAAACACCCCGCCGCCAGCAGTGGCGTTCCTTCAGGCATGGCATGATGCATATAACGCTGATGCAAGCAGTAAACCGACAGCACTAGCGCAATCAGCGGGAAAATGGAAAACGGCACGATAGAACTAAACACAGCAACAAAGGAACCATTTGCGGACAAACCGGCTACCATTGCCAGCACCAACGTGCTTTTCTCTGAATTTATCTGCTCTGTCATGACTTTACCTCTGATTATCCTTCAGGGTAAGAAAACCCTTTACCCTGCTCTTTGCGATACCAGTAATAAGCGCCCTTGGCAATCATACGCAGTTGCAATACTAACCGCTCTTCCAATTGGCGCCGTTGCTCGAGATCGACATCCAGCGCCTCTGCGCCCGCGCTGAAGACGATCGTCACCATCGCTTCCGACTGTGCTTCCGCGAAACTGCGCGGAATATGATTTTCGACTTCAAGATAGTCGGCCAGTTCAGCGATAAAATGCTGAATTTCACGCGCTACCGCAGCACGGAACGCAGCTGACGTACCGGAGCGCTCGCGCAATAGCAGCCGAAAGGCGTTGGGATTGTTACCGATGAATTCCATAAACGTCGATACCGACGTTCTAATCACACTGCCGCCGCTTTTGACGATGCGCTGGCGCGCCTGTCGCATCAGTTGACGCAGCATCAGCCCGCTTTCATCCACCATGGTCAGCCCCAGTTCATCGACATCGCGAAAATGGCGATAAAACGAAGTTGGCGCAATCCCTGCTTCACGGGCTACCTCACGCAAACTCAGGCTGGCAAAACTACGTTCAGCACTTAACTGGCTGAAAGCGGCCTCAACCAGGGAACGGCGAGTTCGTTCTTTTTGTTGTGCTCTGACACCCATTATCCTGCCCGCAGTCATCGGCTCTCCTTAAATCAAGGGAAGCACTATAACAAACTTTACTTGCTACATACTGCGCCAAAGTTTGTCATAGTAAAAATGTGATCCTGGGTTCCCATACAAATATCAGGGATGATTGGGTTATCATCTGGACGATGTTACAATCGCGTTAGTAACTTGTATAAAAACAGGTGGTTCCTACCATGTCCATACAACAGCAATACGATTACGATGCCATCGTGATTGGTTCAGGTCCGGGTGGTGAAGGGGCGGCCATGGGGCTCGCCAAGCAAGGGGCGAAAATTGCCGTGATAGAACGGCATTACAACGTCGGCGGTGGTTGTACCCATTGGGGAACCATTCCTTCCAAAGCGTTGCGACACGCCGTCAGCCGTATCATCGAATTCAATCAAAACCCGCTTTACAGCGATAACGCCCGTGTCATCAGCACCTCATTCTCCGATATTCTACGCCACGCCGACAGCGTGATCGGCCAGCAAACCCGTATGCGTCAGGGCTTCTACGAACGTAATCACTGCGAAATATTTTCCGGCGAAGCACGGTTTATCGATGCGCACACCATCGCGGTGTATTACCCGGATGACACCCACGACACGCTAACCGCCGCGAATATTATTATCGCCACCGGTTCACGGCCTTATCATCCAGGCGGAGTAGACTTCGACCATCCCCGCATCTACGACAGCGATTCTATTCTCGATCTGGATTATGAACCTCAGCACGTGATCATCTACGGCGCTGGGGTGATCGGCTGCGAATACGCATCGATCTTCCGGGGACTCAATGTAAAAGTCGATTTGATCAACACCCGTGATCGCCTGCTGGCGTTTCTTGATCAGGAGATGTCCGACGCGCTGTCCTATCACTTCTGGAATAATGGCGTGGTGATTCGCCACAATGAGGAATTCGAGCGCATCGAAGGGCTGGACGACGGTGTCATCATTCACCTGAAATCCGGTAAAAAGATGAAGGCGGATTGCCTGCTCTACGCCAACGGGCGTACCGGCAACACTGAAACGCTGGGGCTGGAAAATGTCGGGCTGGAAACCGACAGTCGCGGTCAGTTGAAAGTGAACAGCATGTACCAGACAGCCCAGGCACATATCTATGCCGTGGGTGATGTGATTGGTTACCCCAGTCTGGCATCAGCTGCCTACGATCAGGGCCGCATCGCCGCGCAAGCCATTACCAAAGGCGATGCCAGCGCACATCTGATCGAGGACATTCCCACCGGCATTTACACTATCCCGGAGATCAGTTCCGTCGGCAAAACCGAGCAGGAGCTCACGGCCATGAAGGTGCCGTATGAAGTGGGCCGCGCCCAGTTCAAACACCTGGCGCGGGCGCAGATTGTGGGAATGAACGTCGGTAGCCTGAAAATCCTGTTCCATCGTGAAACCAAGCAGATTCTGGGTATTCACTGCTTCGGCGAGCGTGCAGCCGAGATTATTCATATCGGCCAGGCCATCATGGAGCAGAAAGGCGAGGGCAACACGATTGAGTACTTCGTGAACACCACCTTCAACTACCCGACCATGGCGGAAGCCTATCGGGTAGCGGCGCTGAACGGCTTAAACCGGTTATTTTGATAACCGGCGTATTTCCTCAAAACAGACGCTTAATCGGACAAACTGTTTGATTAAGCGGACTGTTTAATTAAGCAGACTGCGCCGACAGCTTTTCCATGTGAAGTTGCATGTGTTCGCGCACCGAATCGGCCAGTTGTTCATAACGGCCGCGTAACGGCGAGCCCGGACGATACACCAGCGCGATGGTGCGTTTGGGCTCCGGTTTATAGCAAGGCAGATAGCACACCCCATCGCGTATCCGCTCCTGCGGTACCGCCAGCGACGGCAGTAACGTAATACCGCTGCCCGCCGCGACCATGTTACGCAGCGTCTCCAGGCTGGTGGCGCGAAAATGGGTATCTTCATCCGCGCCGGCCTGAAAACAGAAGCCCATCGCCTGATCGCGCAGGCAGTGACCGTCTTCCAGCATCAGCAGTTTTTCGCCCGACAAATCGGACATCGCGACCCGCTCGCGATTCGCCCAGGGGTGATCCTGATAAATCGCCAGCTTCATCGGCTCATCAAACAACGGCACTTCGATAAAGGCTTCCGACTCTTTCACCATCGCCAGAATGGCGCAATCCAGCTTGCCGCTATCGAGCTGGGCCAACAACTGATGAGTCTGGGCTTCGTGCAGGTACATTTCCAGCTTCGGGAAAGTACGATGCAACATCGGGATAATCTGAGGTAGCAGATAAGGGCCGACGGTCGGAATCAGGCCGATATGCAGCGGGCCGGACATGGTTTCGCCCTGCTGGCTGGCCATCTCCTTCAACACCTTCACTTCGCGCAATACGGTTCTGGCTTGCTCCACCAGCAGCAGCCCCGCCTGAGTGAACAGCACCTTGCGGCTGGTTCTCTCCAGCAGCATCACGCCCAGTTCGTCTTCCAGCTTACGAATCTGACCACTCAGAGTGGGCTGACTGACATGGCAGGAATCTGCTGCGCGTCGAAAATGGCGGTGCTCCGCCAGCGCCACCAAATACTCTAAATCCCGAATATTCATGCCCTGAGTCCTCTAAACATGATAGTCCCTAGCGATAGATAGGATAGCAACGAACGATTAGTCCTATCAAGCTTTGATGATGAATAATGTCTCTAACAACCGAGTCCTGATTACTGACGGATTCAGCCAGACAGAACTTTTCGACTAATAGAGACTGAAAAATGTTTGTAAGCCAAGAAGGCAAAAAAATTCCGTCAGTAACTTTCCATACCCGCCAAGGGGATCAATGGGTTGACGTGACGACAGAGGAACTCTTCAGCAACAAAACCGTCGTCGTCTTTTCCCTGCCGGGGGCTTTTACACCAACCTGTTCTTCCAGTCATTTGCCACGCTATAACGAGTTGGCTGCGGTATTCAAGCAATTTGGCGTTGATGCGGTGTTATGCGTATCCGTAAACGACACTTTTGTGATGAACGCCTGGAAAGCCGACCAGGATGCAGAAAATATTACGTTTATTCCCGATGGCAACGGCGAATTCACCCGCGCCATGAATATGCTGGTCGAAAAAGCGGATCTGGGCTTCGGCCCTCGCTCCTGGCGCTACTCCATGCTGGTTCGTCACGGCATGGTGGAGAAAATGTTTGTTGAACCCAACAAGCCGGGCGACCCGTTTGAAGTTTCCGACGCCGACACCATGCTGAAGTACCTTGCTCCCCACTATAAGGTTCAGGAATCTGTTTCACTGTTTACCAAACCCGGCTGCTCGTTTTGCGCCAAAGCCAAACAGTTGCTACAGGATCGCGGTATTCAGTACGAAGAAATCATGCTGGGTAAAGATGCCACCACGGTGAGCCTGCGGGCAGTGACCGGACGTAGCACCGTTCCCCAAGTATTCATAGGCGGCCGCCATATCGGCGGCAGCGAAGAACTCGAAACATTCCTGACCACATAAATTTCTATAAAGCCAACGAAACTTTGGCGGGCTTCGGCCCGCCCTTTTTTTCTTCCACCTTAAACATAAACGCCCGCCCGGAGATATCCGGGCGGGCGTTTGACATGATAATGGGTCAGGAAATCAGGCCAACGTCGCCGGGCGCACGCCCAAGGTATGGCAGATGGCATAACTCAGTTCTGAACGGTTCAGGGTATAGAAATGGAAATCTTTCACACCCTCACGGCTGAGGATCTTCACCATATCCATCGCAATCGACGCACCGACCATCTTGCGGGTTTCCGGGTCGTTATCCAGCCCTTCAAACATGGCGGTCATCCAGTTTGGCACACGTACGTTGGTCATGGTGGCGAAACGTTGCAACTGCTTGAAATTCGATACCGGCAGAATACCGGGTACGATTTCCACATCAATACCGGTCGTGACGCAGCGGTCGCGAAAACGCAGATAGCTTTCCACGTCGAAAAAGAACTGCGTGATGGCACGGCTGGCACCGGCATCAATCTTACGTTTGAGATTGATCAGATCCGCTTGCGCGCTTTTCGCTTCCGGATGAACTTCAGGATAAGCCGCGACCGAAATATCAAAATCCCCCACTTCCTTGAGCAAGGTGACCAGATCAGAAGCGTACATCTCCGGTTTACCCGCGCCCGGCGGCAAGTCACCGCGCAGGGCGACGATGTGGCGGATGCCGCTCTGCCAGTAGTCCTGGGCAATGGCTTTCAATTCATCGCGGGACGCATCGATACAGGTCAGGTGCGGCGCAGCTTCCAAACCGGTACGTTCCTTGATGCCTTTAATAATGCTGTGGGTGCGGTCACGTTCGCCGGAATTGGCGCCATAGGTCACCGACACGAATTTGGGTTTCAGGCTGCTGAGGCGGTCAATCGAGTTCCACAGCGTTTCTTCCATCTCGCTGGTACGCGGTGGGAAAAACTCAAAGGAAACGTTAATCCGGCCCTGCAATTCCGCCAGATTCTGGTTAAGCGCTTCCTGATGGTTCGCGTGGAAAAAGCTCATATCCTTACCTCGATTCGCCATTATCATCGTTATTTTCTACAAACGTCTATACGTTTAGACGTCTATATAGAAAATGACCGAATCCGCTTAAAGAGTCAACGCTTTTCAGCGTGATAAATGCTGATGTTTGTTCATGCAAGATGAAGGAAATTCATGATCGTGAATCACGCATCATCATGCTTATCACCAAGAAATACCCATAAACTGTAAGGAATACAGATTCAGTATCGGCAAAAAGCGTATCCCTTGCCACCGGTGCGCTCAATTTGTAAGAAACGGCTATCGACATAACGGACGCCGGCATCGTCATCCAGCACAAATAGCATACTTGCCACCCTCAAATGGTATGGTACATTACCATACATAAATGACGCAAAAAGTGAGCAATACACATGGCACCACAGACTGCCCCCACACACCGCACAGCCAAAGGTGCGCAACGGATTCATGACCTGATTGTTGTCGCGGCTGAACAGTTTCTGGAACATGGGTTCGACACGGTTGCCGTTGATGATCTGATAGCCCGCGTCGGTGGTTCGCGCCGCAACATTTATAGCCACTTCGGCGGTAAAGAAGGGTTATTTCACGCGGCCATGCTCCATGTGTGTGAAGAGATGGCGAAACCGCTGGATCAATTCACGATAGAAGGACGTGAGCCTGACGAGGTGTTGCCCACTTTCGGGCGTGAACTGGTACGCACCGCGCTGTCGCCTCGTACGCTGGCCGTACACCGGATTTTGACCAACGAAGGCAATCGCTTCCCGGAAATCGCCCAGGCGATGCTGGCGGCCAGTTATCTTAAAATCCTCGACAAACTGGCAACCTGGATCGCAGCCCACCAGGCAAAACCGGCGAGTAAAATCAGCACTCGGCTCCCGGCCCGCGTGCTGGCCGAAAAGTTCATTAGCATGACGTCCAGTGACGTGAAGCTACGCGCAATTGTCGGCCTGGTACATCCCCCACTTTCGGACACCGAGATCGACGACATCGTGAGTAGCGCCGTCCATACCTTTCTCTACGGCGTAGCGGTACAACCACCACGAGAACACGACAGCCAGAACGGATAATCCATACACGGGAACGTCTCTTCCTGCAAATCTGCTTCGCACTTGTCAGGAGACGGTGCCCGTGCCGCGGACTTTTCCCGGCTTAAATGGTCAGGCTCCGGTTACATACGAAATATCTGGGGATCGCCGTACCTGTCACAACAACTTCGCAGAAGACCTTCGCGTCTTCGTATCACTCACCTTTGGAGCATAAACGATGAAAGCCATACGCATTCACCATTTCAACGACATGCCTGCCATCAAAGAATCCCCCGTGCCCGATATCGCCGCCGACCAGGTGCTGATACGCGTTCAGGCCGCCGCGCTCAACCCGCTCGATACGCTGGTGGTATCAGGTTTTGCCCAGCACTTTTTCGATATTGAGCTACCGATCACGTTGGGTACCGACTTCGCCGGTACGATCGAGCGCGTCGGTTCCGCCGTCAGCCAATGGAAAAGCGGCGACCGGGTGATCGCCTGGTCTGATGCCGGCATCAGCGGCGGGCTGGCTGAATTCGCAGCCGTACCCGCCAGCGCCTGCGCACCATTGCCGTCGAGCCTGTCGGCCGCCGAGGGAGCCGCTATTCCGACTGCCGGCATCACGGCGTGGCACGCGTTGTTTTCCACCGCTGGCCTGAAAGCCGGGGAAACCGTATTGATCCATGCCGGTGCCGGAGGCGTAGGTACTTTCGCCATCCAGTTCGCGCACAAAGCGGGGGCACACGTCATCGCCACCGCCTCTGGCGATGGTCTGGCACTGGCGCACAGTCTGGGCGCAGATAAAGTGATCGATTACAAGGCGCAAGATTTCACCACTGAAATCTCCGGTGTGGATGTCGTGCTCGACCTGGTCGGCGGCGAGACACAAACCCGTTCTTATAAAGTCCTGCGCACTGGCGGCCGACTGGTCTCCACCGCGATGCCGCCGGACGAAACGACCGCCGAAGCGCACGGCGTCACCGCCACTATTTTTTACGCCAAGCCTTATGCTGACCAACTGGGTGAACTCACTGAAACGATAGCCGAACAAGGCATGAAGGTCGTCATTGACCGCAATGTGCCGCTTGAGGCGTTCGATGAGGCCTGGGCTCGGCTGATGTCCAGACAGGCGCGCGGCAAGGTCATCGTCTCGTTGTTCTGATTAGCCCTGTTCCGCCACAACAAGATGTAGACGCGGCGACAAGGAAACGTTGCCGCTAATCGTCAGGAACACGAAACCGTTATCTCCGACTCCAGACACTGAAGCCCGCTGTTGCGGGCTTCAGTGGTAATCCTCAGATGATGGCAGAGCAGGCAGCGCCGCCAGAAATGATCACAGCAGTTGCGCCAGACGGTTGAGATCCGACTGAATCGCCCCTGCCGTCACATCACGGCCGGCACCCGGCCCACGAATCACCAGCGGGTTATCGCGATACCAGCGGCTTTCGATGGCGAACACATTATCGCACGGCAACAACGCCGCCAGCGGATGATCCGCCCGCACGGCCTCTACGCCTACGCGCGCCTTGCCGTTGACATCGAAGCGGGCGACATAGCGCAGCACCAGCCCCATCTCGTTGGCAGCCTCCAGCCGTTGCAACATCTGCTGATTCAGCGGCTCACCGTCTTCAAAGAACTGATCCACCGAGCCGTTCTCGCATCCGGCAGGCACCAGCGACTCCACCCGTACCTGATTAGGTTCGATCTCGTAACCGGCTTCGCGCGCCAGGATAACCAGCTTGCGCATCACATCCTGGCCGGAAAGATCAACGCGCGGGTCCGGCTCGGTCAATCCTTGCTGCCAGGCTTGGTCCACCAGTTCGGTAAAAGGCACCGTGCCGTCAAACTGCAAGAACAGCCATGACAGCGTACCGGAGAAGATGCCGCTGATAGCCAGAATGCTGTCGCCGCTTTCACGCAAGTCCCGCACCGCATAATTCACCGGCAACCCGGCGCCAACGGTGGCGTTGTACAACCAGTGACGCCCGGTTTTGGCGAACGCGTCGCGGATCTGGCGGTAATTATCGCCGCCGGACGCGCCCGCCAGTTTGTTGGCGCTGATCACATGGAAACCATAGCTGGCGAAATCCAGATAGAGATCGGCAACCGACTGGCTGGCGGTAACATCCAGCACCACCAAATCGTCATACGGATGGGCTCGCATCCACAGGAACAGCTCATCGTCGTCACGCTCTTGCGCTTCGTCGCCAAAGAAGGCCAGCACGCGGCCGGCATCCAGCCCTTCGTAATCCAGCAGGCTGCGGGAACTGTCCACCACGCCCGCCAGCGTGAACTCAAAACCGGTGCGCGCCGAAATCAGGCTCTGCTCACGGGCGAACAGTTCCAGCCAGCGTGAACCGATATTGCCTTTACCAAACAGCACCAGGCCGATGCGTTTTTCCGCCCGGAACAGAGAATGATGCAGACCACGCACCAAATGCTCGGTCGGGCCGACGCGCAGCACCGCCACCAGGCTGATCTCGTCTTCCGCCTGCCAGACAAACTCGATCGGCTGGTCACGCAGTTGCTGGTAAAAACGATGGCTATGCAACGGGTTACGGCAAACACCGGCTCCCACCAGCGCCACCAGCGCCAGCCCTTCGCGCAGATGCAGCGATACCGGCAGCGCCGCCTGTTCCAGCACTTGCCAGGCGCTGTGCACCACTTCCGAGGTGTAACACAGTTGCAGCAGGTTGCGGTCCTGATGTACGCCGAGCGCCAGCGGCCGGATTTGAGATTTTTGCAGCAGTTGTTCGACGTCTTTGTGCATACGGGCGAAATCGTGATCCACCGATACACCGATCTCAATCAGGCAAACATCATCGTGACTGGTGACGATCTTGGCGCCGGTGCCGGAGGCCAGTACGCGCTCAATACGGGTCGACCCTTGCTCAGGCTGGTAGCTGCAACGTAGTTGCAGGTCGATATCACTGCCGGAAACCGGCTGCAGGGTACGGGCATGGAGTACCGGCGCCGCCAGACGAGCCAGCTCGCTGGCTTCATCCAACCGCAGCAACGGCAACAGGCAGGCGTCTTTAACCTTACGTGGGTCGGCGCTGTAAACACCCGCCACATCACTCCAGATAGTCACGCGCTCGGCACCGGCCAGCGCACCAATCTGCGTGGCGGAATAGTCACTGCCGTTACGCCCCAGCAGAACGGTTTCGCCCACCTCGTTGCTACTGATAAAACCGGTGATGACCAAACGCTGCCCGGCATGTTGGGTCAGCAGTTGCTGCAATAGCGGCCAGGAGCGGCCTTCATCGACTTGCGGTTGCGCCGCACGCTCAGCGCGCAGGAAGGTGCGAGCATCCAGCCAGGCCGCCGGCAGGTTTTTCTGATTCAGGACCGCCGCCATCAGGCGGGCTGACCAGATTTCACCATGCCCGACCACTTCGGCATACGTTGCCTCAGTCATCTTGCCATCCAGCAACGCCGCCAGACGTTCCAGATCGCGAATGAATTCATTAATAAGCGGTGCTGCCGTTTCAGCCGGCAGCAAACCGGAAATCAGCTCGCTTTGATAACGACGTAGCGATTGCTGTACCTGATGAGCGGAAATCCGATCCGACTGGCTGAGGTTCAACCAGCTAATGAGCTGATTGGTGGTGCTGCCTGCCGCCGATACCACCATTAAATCGCCAGCCTGGCTGTAATTGGCCATGATGCCGGCGACACGCTGATAACATTTCACATCAGCCAGGCTGCTACCGCCGAATTTGTGCAGTTGCCGTCCCTTCACGGCCGCTGCTATCCCTAACGCACTCATTGTTACCTCTTGGCTGCTGCCTGAAATGCTCTGTCCAGAGAAGCGACCAAATCGTCGCCGTCTTCAATCCCGACAGAAATACGCAATAACGTCTCCGAGATACCGGCGGCGGCGCGTGCTTGCGGCGCCATGCCGGCGTGAGTCATGGTAGCTGCGTGAGAAATCAGGCTCTCCACGCCGCCCAACGATTCCGCCAGCGTGAACAGATCCAGCGCGGACAGAAAGCGACGCAGGGTATCTTCATCGCCATCCAGCTCAAAACTCAACATCGCGCCAAAACCAGACTGCTGCCGACAGGCGATCTCATGACCGGCATTCCCGGGCAAAGAAGGATGATACAACGCCTTGACCAGTGGCTGATGCCGTAAATACTCCACAATTTGCAGTGCATTCTTCTGCGCCATCGCCATACGCGGGGACAGGGTACGCAGACCGCGCAGCAACAGGTAGCTGTCAAAAGCCGCCCCGGTCACGCCAATATTGTTGGCCCACCAGGCCAGATCCGTCACCACCGCCGGGTCACGGGCAATCACCGCTCCCGCCACCACGTCGGAATGACCGTTAAGATATTTAGTACAGGAATGCACCACCAGGTCCGCCCCCAGCGTCAGCGGATTTTGCAACGCCGGGCTCAGGAAGGTGTTATCCACCACGCTCACCGCCCCCACTTCACGCGCGGCCTGACAGATAGCGGCGATATCCACGACGCGCAGCAATGGGTTGCTGGGGCTTTCCACCAGCACCAGTTTCGGTTTTTCCGCCAACGCCGCCTTCAGGTCGGCCTCATTGCCCTGATCGACGAATTTCACCCGAAAAGCGCCGCGTTTGCTCAGGCTGTCAAACAGACGATAACTGCCGCCATAGCAATCATGCGGGGCCACCAATAAATCGCCAGGGCGCAGGAATACCGTACAAACCAGCAAAATCGCCGACATACCGCTGCTGGTCATCACCGCGCCCGCTCCACCTTCCAGCTCTGCCAGCGCCCGCTGGACGACATCACGCGTCGGGTTGCCGCGCCGGGAATAGTCATGCGCTCTGGGTTCATTAAAACCGGTGAAATTGTAGGTACTGGAGAGATGGATCGGGGGAACAACGCAACCGAACTGCTCGTCATTGTTTAACCCACTGCGGACTGCGATAGTAGCCTGTTTACGCGTCATCGGTGCTTTTCCTGACTGGAAGACTGAAGTAGAGAAGTTAAAGAGTAAACCCGGACAATATAGACGTCAATACATCTGGACTTCTAAACTTCTTTGCGTATAGATTGAGCATCCCTATAATAATCGTTAGAATTATGGTGTTTTGTGGCAGTGACTGTTTTTATCACGATCAATATTTAAGGTATCCCATGGCTGAGTGGAATGGCGAATATGTAAGCCCATACGCTGAACACGGCAAGAAGAGCGAGCAGGTTAAGAAGATCACCGTATCTATCCCTTTGAAGGTATTGAAGATACTGACAGACGAGCGTACCCGTCGTCAGGTCAACAACCTGCGTCACGCAACCAATAGCGAGTTGCTGTGCGAAGCGTTTCTGCACGCTTTTACCGGCCAACCCTTACCCAATGACGATGACCTGCGTAAAGAACGCGGCGATGAAATTCCTGAGGCCGCCAAAGCGATTATGCGTGAAATGGGGATTGACCCGGATACATGGGAATACTGAGCAGACCGCCCGGTTAATGGGAAAGGACGACAGAAACAACAAAGGCACCCGCAGGTGCCTTTGTTTTGACGAGAAAACCGGTTAGCCGATTTTCCGTCCCGGCGCAGAGGCCAGTTATTTTTTGGTGCCCGGGACGCTGAAGCGTTTGTTGAAACGCTCAACACGACCACCGGTGTCAACCACACGCTGCTTGCCGGTGAAGAACGGGTGGCAAGCGCCGCACACGTCCAGGTTCAGGTCGTGAGCAACGGTAGAACGGGTTTTGATGACGTTACCGCAAGAGCAAGTAGCGGTAATTTCAACGTAATTCGGGTGAATACCTTCTTTCATGGGAAACCTCTGTTTAAGGCCGTGTCGCTATCCGGCCCTGTTCCGCCAGACACCACACGAAGTTGAGTGAAATGTTCTTCATACCACAAGGTACAAAGGCGGCGGATCATACAGAAATTAACCACCTGATGCAATTGGATCCGTGCCGGGATCGCGGCGACGCGTCAACACAACACCGGCAAGATTGCACAATGTACTCGCGCACAGTACCGTGACGGCAGACAAACCCTCATGCACGACCGAAAACCTTCATGACCTATTTGAACGCAGAGACCATGCCCGTTGTTCAGGTTGCCTTGCCGGTACCGCTGACGCGAACATTTGATTACCGGTTGGCGCCGGGCGTGACGCCACCGGTAGCCGGCGTGCGGGTAAGCGTTCCCTTCGGCAACCGCAAGATGATCGGCATCGTGACGTCGCTGAGCGCCGGCAGCGAACTGCCGCTGGCACAACTCAAACCGCTGCATGACGTACTCGACGACGCTCCGCTATTTCCTGACAGCCTGTGGCGCATTCTGCTGTGGGCGGCGGAGTATTATCATTATCCGCTTGGTGAAGTGTTGTTTCACGCCCTGCCGATTTTACTCCGACAGGGAAAACCGGCGCACAGTGCGCCGCTCTGGCAATGGTTTGCCACCGAGCAAGGGCGCGCCACACCGCTGAATGCGCTGAAACGCGCGCCGAAGCAACAGCAGGCGCTGGCCTCGCTGTTACAGGGGCCAATTTATCGTCATCAGGTGGCGGAAGCCGAACTGACCGAAGCCGCGTTGCAGGCGCTACGCGAAAAAGGACTGAGCGAGCTGCGCGCGCAGCCCAGGCACGTGCAGGACTGGCGTAATACTTTCAGCCTCGCGGGCGAACGCCTGCGTCTCAATACCGAACAGGCCACCGCGGTCGGCGCCATACGCAGTGAAGATGACCATTTTGCCGCCTGGCTGCTGGCGGGCATCACCGGTTCCGGCAAAACCGAGGTTTACCTCAGCGTGCTGGAAAATATCCTGGCACAAGGCAAACAAGCCTTGGTGTTAGTACCGGAAATCGGCCTGACGCCGCAAACCATCGCCCGTTTTCGCGATCGGTTCAACGCCCCGGTAGAAGCGCTGCACTCCGGTCTGAACGACGGCGAACGGCTGTCGGTATGGCTGCGAGCGCGGCAAGGTGAATCCGCCATCGTGATCGGCACGCGTTCCGCACTGTTTACCCCCTTTGCCCGGCTGGGGCTGATCGTCATCGACGAAGAGCACGACGGCTCTTACAAGCAACAGGAAGGCTGGCGTTACCATGCTCGCGATCTGGCGGTGTTCCGCGCCCGACAGGAAAATATTCCTATCGTGATGGGGTCCGCCACGCCCGCATTGGAAACGCTCTATAACGTACAGATTGGCAAATACCGCCAGCTACGTCTGAGCAAACGCGCCGGCAATGCCAGACTGGCGCAGCAACACTTGTTGGATTTGAAAGGGCTACCGCTGACCAGCGGCTTGTCGCAGCCGTTGATAAACCGCATCCGCCATCATCTGGCCGAAGACAATCAGGTCATTCTGTTCCTGAATCGTCGCGGTTTCGCGCCGGTGGTGCTGTGCCATGAATGCGGCTGGATCGCCGAGTGCCAGCGTTGCGACAGCTACTACACCTTGCACCAACATCAGCGGATGATGCGCTGCCACCATTGCGACAGCCAACGCCCGATACCGCAGCAGTGCCCGCAGTGCGGCTCCACCCATCTGGTGCCGGTAGGTCTGGGGACCGAACAATTGGAACAGGTATTACCGGCGCTGTTTCCCGACGCCCCCATCACCCGAATCGACCGCGATACCACCAGCCGCAAAGGTGCGCTGGAACAGCAACTGGCGCAGGTTCGCCAGGGTGGCGCCCGCATCCTGATCGGCACCCAGATGCTGGCGAAAGGGCACCATTTCCCCGACGTCACGCTGGTCGCGCTGCTGGATGTCGACAGCGCGTTGTTCTCCGCCGACTTTCGCGCTACCGAACGCTTCGCCCAGCTCTATACTCAGGTATCCGGGCGCGCCGGGCGCGCAGGCAAAGCGGGTGAAGTCGTACTGCAAACGCATCACCCGGAGCATCCGCTGCTGCAAACATTGCTACATCAAGGCTACGACGCCTTCGCCGGCCAGACGTTAAAAGAGCGCCAGAGCGTCTTCCTGCCGCCGTTTACCAGCCATGTGTTGTTCCGGGCGGACGATCATGATAATCAGCAGGCCAGCCTGTTCCTGCAGCAGTTGCGCAATCTGCTGGAAGCCAGCCCGCTGCGTGACGACGCGTTGTGGCTGATGGGACCGGTCCCCGCATTGCAGCCGAAACGTGCCGGACGTTTTCGCTGGCAACTGCTGTTGCAACACCCATCGCGCGCCACGCTGCAACGGCTCATTCGCAACTCGATGCTGCTGATCGATACGCTGCCGCAAACGCGCAAGGTGAAATGGGTGATGGACGTTGACCCGACCGACAGTTGAGCCGATTCTGCGCCGCCGAAATACCCGATGCCAGCAGTGGCGGCGTTTTTTGCGAACAATGCCGAAAAACCGATAATTCAGGCGGCACAGAAGTAAATTATTCGATAAATCCTGGACGCAATCTGTTAAGAGTGATGCCGGAAGCAGTATGCTGATCAGGCAGTTGGCACACCACCCAATACCTGACATAACCGCACTTGCCCATACAGCGGAACAGACATTCTGTAAAACGGCGGCCGACCGATAATAACAACGGCCCCCCTGACTACAGCGCCAGTAAACGCTGACGCAAGGAGGAAATGCGTTGGAGCAGAAAAAAATCATCTCACCCGCAACCATGAAAGACGTTGCCGATCAGGCCGGCGTATCCACTGCAACGGTGTCGCGGGCCCTAACCACCCCGGAGAAGGTCTCGGCCGCCACCCGCAAGAAAGTGGAGCAGGCAGCGCTGACGGTGGGATACTCTGCACAAAATCTCGCCCGCAATCTGCGGCGGCATGAATCAAGAACGATTCTGGCGCTGGTTCCCGATATCTGTGATCCCTTTTTCAGCGAAATGCTGCGCGGCATTGAGGAAACCGCCGCGGAACGTGGTTATCTGGTGTTGATCGGCGATTGCGCTCACCAGCGCAAAACAGAAAAAACCTTTCTGGACCTGATCACCACCCGGCAGATCGACGGCATCCTGCTATTAGGGTCACAACTGCCGTTTGATGCCGGCAAGGACGAGCGTCGCCACCTTCCTCCGATGGTGATGGCGAATGAATTCGCCCCCGAACTGGATATGCCCACCGTACACATTGATAATCTAACCGCCGCGTTTGAGGCCGTCAGTTATCTCCACCAACTGGGGCACCAGCGCATCGCCTGTATCGCCGGGCCGGAACAGATTCCGCTCAGCGAATACCGGCTGCAAGGTTATATTCAGGCGCTACGGCGTTGCGGGCTGGTCGTCGACAACCAGTACATCGTGCACGGGGATTTCAGTTACGAAACCGGTTCGCGCGGCTTAAACCGGCTGATGTCGCACCCTACGCCGCCCACGGCAATATTCTGTCATAGCGACGTCATGGCGCTGGGCGCATTAACCCAGGCGCGCAGAATGGGTCTGGAGGTGCCGCGTGACCTGTCGCTGGTCGGATTCGATGATATCGAGCAAGCCGGCCACTGCTTTCCGGCACTAACCACCGTCGCGCAGCCACGCTATGATATTGGCCGCGAAGCCATGCTGTTACTGCTGGCTCAACTGCAGCAGCACAAGGTGCCGCGAGGGTCGCAACTGATGTCCAGCCAGTTGGTCGTTCGCGATAGTACCGCCGCGCCACCCCTGCGTGTTACAGGCTTTAAGAATTCAGGTGCTGGTCAAACATTTTAGGGTTCAGTAACATGGCGACCTGTTACTTATTTTCTTCGCAACGAAACGATTGTGGCACAACGAGACTATGTCAGCCGGGGACGTTCTGGGACGCGCCGGAAAAAAACATCCAGCCGTAAACGAGGAGGGACCTCGGGCGCCTCCAAAACAATGGTGGCGCTGGCCGTTGCCGTGCTGGTCACGTTTGCCGGTGGGCTCTATTTTATCGCCCACAATAAGCCAGACGAATCACCGGTTCTGCCGCATCAGGGCACCAAAGGGAATGGGCTGCCGCCCAAGCCGGAAGAACGCTGGCGCTATATCAAAGAACTGGAAAATCGCCAGATTGGCGTTGTTTCACCGACCGAACCTTCGGCAGGAGGCGAAATTCAGTCGGCAGGCCAGCTTACCGACGAGCAACGGCAACTACTCGAGCAGATGCAGTCGGACATGAAGCGCCAGCCAACCACATTGGCGGAAGTGCCTTACAACGATCAGAGCCAGATGCCGGCGCGCTCGCTGAATACATCCAGACAGCAAACCGTTGTGCCGACCGTTCCCAATACCAATACGATGACGCTGCCCGCGACGCCTCGCACGACCACTGCAGCGCCGCCAGCGAATCAACACCATGCCGCGCCGGCCGTCAACACGCCGACGCAAACGGCTCAGAAGCCGGCGCAGGCGGAATCGCGCAAAGAGGTTGCCAAAACCGAGCCTGCGCCGGTAGCCAAAGAAACGGCCAAAACGGATAACACTAAACCAGAGAGCAAACCGGAGAAGGAGCAGCGCTGGATGGTGCAATGCGGCTCGTTCAAAACGGCGGAACCTGCCGAATCTATACGAGCCCAGTTGGCATTCGCCGGTGTCGAAACTCGTATTGCCAGCGGCGGCGGTTGGCACCGGATCATGCTTGGCCCGTACAATAGCCGCGCCGTGGCCGACAAAATGGCACAAAAACTCAAAGGCATGGGTCAATCCAACTGCATCCCGTTAGCCAGCGGGGGTTGAAAACCCCGCCCCCCTCCCCCATCTTCATCGTCAATATGCCCCGCGTCCGCGCGGGGGCCTTTTTCTCAGTAACGGGGATAAACTCGTGACAACAATTGTAAGCGTACGCCGTAATGGTCAGGTGGTGATTGGCGGAGACGGGCAGGCCACCCTGGGCAACACGGTAATGAAAGGCAACGTACGCAAAGTACGTCGTTTGTACAACGACCGGGTTATCGCCGGGTTCGCCGGCGGCACCGCCGATGCCTTTACTCTGTTCGAGCTGTTTGAGCGCAAGCTGGAATTGCATCAGGGCCATTTGGTGAAAGCGGCGGTGGAGCTTGCCAAAGACTGGCGTACCGACCGTATGCTGCGCCGGTTGGAAGCACTGCTGGCCGTTGCCGACGAAAATGCCTCGCTGATCATTACCGGCAACGGCGATGTGATTCAGCCGGAAAACGACCTGATCGCTATCGGTTCCGGCGGCCCCTATGCACAGGCAGCGGCACGCGCCTTGCTGGAAAACACGGAATTAAGCGCCCGGGAAATTGTCGAGAAATCACTGGGCATTGCGGGTGATATCTGTATCTACACCAACCAGTTCCACACGATTGAAGAATTAGCCTCCAAGGCGTAAGGATCCCACTATGTCTGAAATGACCCCGCGCGAAATAGTCAGCGAGCTTGATAGCTATATCATCGGACAGCATAAAGCGAAACGCGCCGTGGCGATTGCCTTGCGTAACCGCTGGCGCCGTATGCAATTGGAAGAGAACCTGCGCCATGAAGTCACCCCGAAAAACATCCTGATGATCGGCCCGACCGGGGTGGGGAAAACCGAAATCGCCCGTCGCCTTGCCAAGCTGGCCAACGCCCCGTTCATCAAGGTGGAAGCGACCAAATTTACCGAAGTGGGATACGTCGGCAAGGAGGTGGACTCCATCATCCGTGATCTGGCCGATGTCGCTATTAAAATGGTGCGTCAGCAGTCGATAGAGAAAAACCGTTATCGCGCCGAAGAGCTGGCTGAAGAGCGGATTCTGGACGTACTGATTCCCCCGGCCAAAAACAACTGGGGCCAGCCGGAAGAGAGTCACGAACCGTCTGCCGCCCGTCAGGCGTTTCGCAAGAAACTGCGTGAAGGTCAGTTAGATGACAAAGAAATCGAAATCGATCTGGCCGCCGCGCCGGTTGGCGTTGAAATCATGGCCCCGCCCGGCATGGAAGAGATGACCAATCAGTTGCAATCGATGTTCCAGAATCTGGCGGGTCAGAAACAAAAGAGCCGCAAAATCAAGATTCGCGAAGCCTTTAAGCTGCTGGTGGAAGAAGAAGCCGCCAAGCTGGTCAATCCGGAAGAGCTCAAGCAGCAAGCGATTGAAGCGGTGGAACAGCATGGCATCGTGTTCATCGATGAAATCGACAAGATTTGCAAACGAGGCGATACCTCCGGCCCGGACGTGTCGCGTGAAGGCGTCCAGCGCGACCTGCTGCCGCTGGTGGAAGGTTGCACGGTGTCCACGAAACACGGCATGGTGAAAACCGACCATATCCTGTTTATCGCTTCCGGCGCGTTCCAGGTTGCCAGCCCGTCGGACCTGATCCCGGAATTGCAGGGCCGTCTGCCGATTCGTGTCGAGTTACAAGCGCTGACCACTGAAGATTTCGAACGTATTCTGACCGAACCCAGCGCCTCGCTGACCCGTCAGTATCAGGCGCTGATGGAAACCGAAGGCGTTAACATCACCTTCCAGCCCGACGGTATTCGCCGTATTGCGGAAGCCGCCTGGCAGGTCAACGAGCGTACCGAGAATATCGGCGCCCGTCGCCTGCATACGGTACTGGAGCGATTGATCGAAGAGGTGTCCTATGGCGCCAGCGAAATGAGCGGCCAAACCGTGACGATTGATGCAGATTACGTACGCAGTCACCTTGATGAGTTAGTAGCAGATGAAGATCTGAGCCGATTTATCTTATAATCCGCTCACGGATCGCACTGAT
Source organism: Dickeya sp. ws52 (assembly GCF_007210685.1). Classification (NCBI taxonomy): domain Bacteria; kingdom Pseudomonadati; phylum Pseudomonadota; class Gammaproteobacteria; order Enterobacterales; family Pectobacteriaceae; genus Dickeya; species Dickeya sp. ws52. The sequence continues at coordinate 191,604 of NZ_SZVX01000007.1, read as the reverse complement.
GACTAAACCAGTGGGAGGCCAACGCCTCCCACTGGCATTTTTATTACCGTCACCAAGGCATTATTTCCTGAACTGAACGCGTCACAACCTGGCTGATTCCATGGCCCATTGATACCATGATTCTATTAACACCATGACCCAATTGACACATAGCAGCAAAACCCAAGCCTGGCTGGACAGCCTGCGTCCCAAAACGCTGCCGCTGGCTTTTGCCTCCATTGTTACCGGCAACGTCATCGCCTGCTGGCACAGCAACTTTAAGCCGGGCGTCGCGCTATTAACGCTGATTACCGCCGGCCTGTTGCAAATTCTCTCTAATCTGGCCAACGACTACGGCGATGCTGTGAAAGGCAGCGACAAGGAAGACCGTATCGGCCCGTTGCGCGGCATCCAGACCGGTGCCATCACGCTGTCGGAACTGCGCAGGGCACTGCTGATCACCGTGCTGCTGACGGCGGTTTCCGGCAGCGCATTGGTGGCGCTGGCCTGCGAAAAGCCGGTAGATATCGTGGTGTTTCTGGCGCTCGGTCTGCTGGCGATTCTGGCGGCGATTACCTACACCGTCGGCAACAGGCCGTACGGTTATATCGGATTGGGCGATATCTCGGTGCTGATCTTCTTCGGCTGGCTCAGCGTGGCAGGCTCGTACTACCTGCAAACCGGCTATTTCGACAGCAGTGTGATCCTACCCGCGACGGCTTGCGGCCTGCTGGCCGTCGCCGTCCTGAATATCAACAACCTGCGTGATATCGATAGCGATCGGGAAAACGGCAAAAATACGCTGGCGGTGAGACTCGGCGCGCACAAGGCCCGCCGCTACCACATGGTGCTACTGATGACGGCGCCGGTGTGCCTGGCGCTCTTCGCGATGCTCTACCTGCATACTCTGGCCGGCTGGCTGTTTATTCTGGCGCTGCCGCTGCTGGTGAAACAAGGCCGCTACGTCATGCGTGAAACCACCGCGTTCAGTATGCGTCCGATGCTGGAAAAAACCGTGAAAGGCGCGCTGCTGACCAACCTGCTGTTCGCCGTGGGTGTGCTGCTAAGCTAGCCTTAGACAGGCAAAGCGTTTGTATGGATTGGCAAAATCACGACCGATTACTGATGCGGGTCAAAGCCGCGGCTGATGATTTTGCCAACAACAAACAGAAAGGGATATACTCAGTCTCACACTTTCCGCGGCAATAGACGTTACTCCTATGAAATACGATACTTCCGAACTGTGTGATATCTATCATGAAGAGGTCAATGTGGTTGAACCTCTTTTCTCCAATTTTGGCGGGCGTAGTTCATTCGGCGGCAAAATCATCACGGTAAAATGCTTTGAGGATAACGGCCTGCTGTTCGACGTGCTGGAAGAAAACGGCAGCGGACGCGTATTGTTGGTGGATGGCGGCGGTTCCGTGCGCCGGGCGCTGGTTGATGCCGAACTGGCGCGTCTGGCGACACAGAATGAATGGGAAGGCATCGTGGTCTACGGCGCGGTGCGCCAGGTAGACGACTTGTCGGAACTGGATATCGGCATTCAGGCGATGGCGGCGACACCGGCGGGCGCCGCCAGCGAAGGCATCGGCGAAACCGATATTCGGGTGAATTTCGGCGGCGTAACCTTCTTCTCCGGCGATCATCTCTATGCCGACAACACCGGTATTATCCTGTCCGAAGATCCGCTGGATCTGGAATAACCAGCAGCATACCCAAGGGCGTCAACAGACGCCCTGTGCGCATCCGTCTGTCTGACTTCGGCGATTACTGAACGTCTTCCATTTTACCCAGCAGTGCGCGCAGGCGTTCCTGCCATACCAGTTGCTCCTGCTTGAGCTGTTCGTTCTCGCTCATTAGTGCATCACGGTTGCCCGCCATACTCTCTACTTCCTGCGACAACGAATTGTTCTTCTCTTTCAGTTCTTCGATTTCCATCTGCAACAGCGTGATCGTGTCAATCGCCTGCTGAACTTTCGCTTCCAGCTTCTCAAACACTTCAAATGACATAACTTCTAACCCCTTTTGATCGCACGGCCTCAGCCGGTTAACGCAGATGTATCACGAACAGGTGTGTCACGAACGGTATCTCGCGAACAACGGTATCTCGAGAACAGATGTTTCACCAGCACGGTTTCACAAACAGATCTCTCGTGGCGTTTCACGCCCTCGGCTTGCGTCCCGCGATGGCAACACCGGACGCAAACGCCAGCCAAATTGTATGTAGCCGGATCAGGCGTGTCCAGCGCACTGCCGCTAAAACAGTGACTCTGCCCGCTTTTTTACCCATACGCCATCAGTACAGACTGAAAATCGCCCGAATTATTGTTAAACAACACTAATGTTAATAAATTTAACACCCTGATTAACACCTGACCGGCGGCGATATGACGCTTTTGTGTCTAATTACGCGAATGCGCGCATTTTCTTGACGCGTCACACACATTTTGATTTCGATATTTCTCGTTTTCGAACATTAACGATAAATTCACATCCGAAATACAAAAAGAGTCTGGCCGTGAACCCGCTAAGAGTCGCGAGACAGACCAGAAAACGCGCAGACCATTCGACAAGTCTGCGTTAACCACCATGCTGTAGCCTACAAGCAGGAACAAGCATTATGAGTCAATCTGAACTTTCTACCCTTAAAGGCCAGTGCGTCGCCGAGTTTCTCGGTACCGGCCTGTTGATTTTCTTTGGCGTTGGCTGTGTCGCGGCTCTGAAACTGGCCGGCGCCAGTCTGGGGCTGTGGGAAATAAGCATTATCTGGGGGTTGGGCGTCGCGATGGCGATCTACCTGACCGCCGCGATTTCCGGCGCCCATCTCAATCCGGCGGTGACCATTGCCCTGTGGCTGTTTGCCTGTTTCGATGGCCGCAAAGTGCTGCCTTATATCGTTTCACAGGTCGCCGGCACATTCTGCTCGGCGGCACTGGTTTACGGCCTCTACCACAACCTGTTCGACAATATCGAACAGACGCACAATATGGTGCGCGGCAGCGTGGAAAGCCTCGACCTGGCCGGCGTCTTCTCCACTTATCCTAACCCGCACATTTCGGTGATGCAGGCGTTTCTGGTGGAAACCGTTATCACCGCTATCCTGATGTGTCTGATTCTGGCGCTGACCGACGACGGTAACGGCATTCCGCGCGGGCCGCTGGCACCGCTGTTGATAGGGATTCTGATCGCGGTTATTGGCGCGTCCATGGGGCCGTTGACCGGGTTTGCCATGAATCCGGCGCGTGATGCCGGTCCGAAGCTGTTTGCTTACCTCGCCGGCTGGGGCAAGATCGCACTGACCGGCGGGCGTGACATCCCTTATATACTGATACCGATTTTCGGCCCGATCGTCGGTGCCTGTCTGGGCGCATTTGGTTATCGCAGCCTGATTGGCCGCAATTTGCCTTGCGATGTCTGCGCCATTGATGCAGATACCGATACCACAACCTCAGCCCAAACCCGTAAGGTCTAACCCTACTCCGCTAACAGGATTACGTTTATGAACCAGGAAAAAAAATACATCGTCGCGCTCGACCAGGGCACTACCAGTTCACGGGCTGTTGTGCTGGATCATGACGCCAACATCGTCAGCGTATCTCAGCGGGAGTTCACCCAAATTTACCCCAAAGCGGGCTGGGTAGAGCACGACCCGATGGAAATCTGGGCCACCCAAAGCTCCACGCTGGTAGAAGTGCTGGCGAAAGCCGGCATCAGCAGCGACGAAGTCGCCGGCATCGGTATTACCAACCAGCGTGAAACCGCCGTGGTATGGGAAAAAGAGACCGGCAAACCGATTTATAACGCCATTGTGTGGCAATGCCGCCGTTCCGCCGATATCTGCGAAAAACTGAAAAAAGACGGGCTGGAAGAGTACATCCGCGCGAATACCGGTCTGGTGGTCGACCCGTATTTTTCCGGCACCAAAGTGAAATGGATACTCGATCACGTAGAAGGATCGCGTGAACGCGCTCGCCGCGGCGAACTGCTGTTCGGCACTATCGATACCTGGCTTATCTGGAAGATGACGCAAGGGCGCGTCCACGTCACCGATTACACCAACGCTTCGCGTACCATGCTGTTCAACATCCATAAACTGGACTGGGACGAACGTATGCTCGACGTGCTGGACATTCCGCGCGCCATGCTGCCGCAGGTACGCCCGTCTTCCGAGATTTACGGCCAGACCAACATCGGCGGAAAAGGCGGTACTCGCATTCCTATCGCCGGTATCGCCGGCGACCAGCAAGCCGCCTTGTACGGCCAGCTGTGCGTACAGCCCGGCATGGCTAAAAACACCTACGGCACCGGCTGCTTCCTGCTGATGAACACCGGCACCGAAGCGGTACGTTCTAAACACGGCCTGTTGACTACCATCGCCTGCGGCCCGCGTGGCGAAGTGAACTACGCGCTGGAAGGGGCGGTATTCATCGGCGGCGCGTCGATCCAATGGCTGCGCGACGAACTGAAACTGATTGGCGATGCGATGGACTCCGAATACTTCGCCACCAAAGTGAAAGATACCAATGGCGTCTACGTGGTGCCGGCGTTTACCGGTCTGGGCGCGCCTTACTGGGACCCATACGCCCGCGGTGCGATTTTCGGCCTGACCCGCGGCGCTAACGCCAATCACATCATCCGCGCCACGCTGGAATCCATCGCCTACCAAACCCGCGACGTGCTGGACGCGATGCAGGCCGACGCCGATACCCGCCTGCAGTCGCTGCGCGTGGACGGCGGCGCCGTCGCCAACAACTTCCTGATGCAGTTCCAGTCCGACATTCTGGGTACGCGCGTAGAGCGTCCGCAAGTACGCGAGTCCACCGCGTTGGGCGCCGCATTCCTGGCCGGCCTGGCCACCGGCTTCTGGAATGATCTGGACGAAGTGAAGAGCAAAGCCACCATTGAGCGTGAATTCCGCCCCAGCATCGAAACCGTGGAACGCAACTTCCGCTATCGCGGCTGGCAGAAAGCGGTAGCACGCGCACGGGCGTGGGAAGACCACGACGAATAAAATCATCGCTATCCTTGATCGGGCGCGGCTATCGCGCCCTTTTTCCCGCCCCTCGCTCCCTCGTCCGCCATTACGCCTGTGTTACCATAATGCCCCGACTATTCCTTACTCCCCGTTCAGGACAGGTATCCATGAAACGTGAATTAGCCATCGAATTCTCCCGCGTGACAGAAGCAGCTGCACTGGCCGGTTACAAATGGCTGGGACGCGGCGATAAGAACGCCGCCGACAACGCCGCGGTACAGGCGATGCGCATCATGCTCAATCAGGTCGACATCAACGGCCGGATTGTCATCGGCGAAGGTGAAATCGACGAAGCCCCGATGCTCTACATCGGCGAGCAAGTGGGCACCGGCCACGGCGACGCAGTGGACATCGCGGTTGATCCTATCGAAGGCACCCGCATGACCGCCATGGGGCAGGCTAATGCGCTGGCGGTGCTGGCGGTGGGTGAACAGGGCGCCTTCCTGCACGCCCCCGACATGTATATGGAAAAGCTGATTGTCGGCCCACAGGCCAAAGGGGTCATCGACCTCGATCAGCCGCTGGAAGATAACCTGAAGCGTATTGCACAACGACTGGGCAAACCGCTGAGTGAATTGACCGTCATCACGCTGGCTAAACCGCGTCACGACCAGGTCATCACGGATATGCAGCAGTGGGGGGTAAAAGTCTTCGCTATTCCTGACGGCGACGTGGCGGCGTCTATTCTGACCTGTATGCCGGAAAGCGAAGTCGACGTGCTCTACGGCATCGGCGGCGCGCCGGAAGGCGTTATCTCCGCCGCCGTAATCCGCGCGCTGGACGGCGATATGCAAGGACGCCTGCTGGCTCGTCATCAGGTGAAGGAAGACAATGCGGAAAACCGCCGGTTGGGCGAGCAGGAACTGGCGCGCTGCCGTGAGATGGGTATCGAAGCAGGTAAGGTGCTGGCGTTGGGCGATATGGCGCGTAACGACAACGTGATATTTTCCGCCACCGGCATCACCAAGGGCGACCTGCTCAACGGTATCTCACGCCGCGGTAATATCGCGACCACTGAAACGCTGCTGATTCGTGGTAAGTCGCGTACCATCCGCCGCATCAGCTCCACCCACTATCTGGACCGCAAGGATCAAGCGCTGCACGACTTTCTGCTGTAGCCTCGGAGGGCACGAATTGTTTCACTGTTGTTAACAGATCGCGTATCGTAAGGTTTGGCTGCATGTAGCCTTGTGAGGCCCGAGAGATCAAAACAGGAGCAGAGAACCATGGCAGAGTGGGTGACCGGCAACGTTATTCAGGTTGAACACTGGACGGAAAACTTATTCAGTCTGCGGCTGGAAGCGCCGGTGGCACCGTTTACCGCCGGGCAGTTCGCCAAACTGGCACTGGAACTGGACGGCGAGCGGGTTCAGCGCGCTTATTCTTACGTCAACGCCCCCAGCGATAACCTGCTGGAGTTCTATCTGGTCAATGTGCCGAACGGCAAGCTCAGCCCGCATCTGCATCGCTGCCAGCCGGGCGATGAGGTGCTGGTGACACAGGAAGCCGCCGGTTTCTTCGTGCTCGACGAGATCCCGGACTGCGACACCCTATGGATGCTGGCGACCGGCACCGCCATTGGCCCGTACCTGTCGATTCTGCAGGAAGGGCGCGGCCTGGAGCGGTTTAAACATATTGTGCTGGTACATGCCGCCCGCTTCGCCCGCGATCTGAGTTATCTGCCGCTGATGCAACAGTTGGAACAGCGCTATGACGGCAAATTGCGCATCCAGACGGTGGTCAGCCGCGAGGAACCGCCTGGTTCGCTCATCGGCCGCGTGCCGGCGTTAATTGAAAACGGCACGCTGGAAGCGGCGGTCGGCCTGCCGCTAGACGCGGCGACCAGCCACGTGATGTTGTGCGGCAACCCGCAGATGGTGCGGGATACCCAGCAGTTGCTCAAAGACACACGGCAGATGAGCAAACACCTGCGCCGTCGCCCCGGTCATATGACCAGCGAGCACTACTGGTAACCACGGGCTGGATTCAGGAAGCGCGGAGCCGCAACGGTTCCGCCGCTGGTCCGAAACGGTTTGCGCCCGTCGTACCGCCGAACGCGCCGCAATCCAGCAACATCATCACGGCAATCAGCGTCGGCAGAAAACGCCCCACGCCCCACTGGCCGAGCGGCGGCAGCATTGCCCAATTACCGTTACCCAGCATCCAGGCCAACACCAGCGCCAACGCCCACCAGCCGCTTTTATTGCGATCATGTAATCGCTTAACCAGTATCGCCGTCAGCGGCCATAACAGCACCACCAGCATGAACGCCGCTTTCTGTGTTTCCAGCCAGCCGGTGCCGGCCAACACGAACAATCCCACTATCAGCGCCAGCACGATCACCATCCCTAACCAGAAATCCCGGCGGCCAACACGGCCACGAAACGAAAAGCACCATTGTTGTATCGTCATCACTTTTTATCCCCGAATACGGTTCTACGGGCGCGAGTTTACCTTAAGTCAGGCCGTGTTTTTTACCGCACGTTTTGACAATCGATCCCGAATCCCGTTTTAATCACACAGTATGCCAACGGTAAGTGACGATACTAATGAATTGATGATGAAAAATGCCCTGTTGATTGTTTGTTGCCTGTCTGGCCTACTCTGTCCCCTGCTCGCCAGGAGTGACAGCCTGTTCCAGCCCAAAAACCCGACCGCTGCGCCTTACCTGTTGGCTGGCTCCCCCACGTTCGACATGAACATCGTCCAGTTTCGCACTCACTATAATCTGAGCAATCCCTCATTGCCGATTAGTGAATACCGGGTCGTCGATACCGGCGACGACTCACCTAACCTGACGCGAGCAGCCAGCCGCATCAACGACCATCTGTACTCCTCTACCGCTCTGGAAAAAGGTACCGGCAAGATCAAAACCATGCAGATTACCTGGATCCCCAAGCTGAAAGACCCTGACCAAAGCGGGCGACGCAAGCAGGCCATCAGCTACATGGCCGCACTGGTTCGCACGTTTATGCCGTCGTTAACCAACGAGCAAAGTCTGAAAAAAATCGAGACCTTGCTGGAAAAAGGCAAAGGTCAGCGCTTTTACCAGCAAACTGAGGGAGCATTACGCTATGTTGTAGCGGATCATGGAGAAAAAGGGCTAACCTTCGCTGTTGAACCGATTAAGCTAACACTATCTGATTCGTGATCGCATCGAGAATTAGGCACGAAAAACAGAGCCACCGGGCCATTTCGACTCTATACTATCGTCAGTTTTGTATCATCGTCAGATTGGCTGCCTGACGCAGCCATGCATTGATTAACTGGCAATTCGCCTGGAGGAAACAAGATGCGACACCCCTTAGTCATGGGCAACTGGAAGCTGAACGGCAGTACCAGCATGGTTCACGAACTGATCGCCGGCCTGCGCAACGAACTGAGCACCGTCACCGGTTGCGACGTAGCCATCGCGCCGCCAGCCATTTATCTGGATCAGGCAAAACACCTGCTGGCAGGTAGCCGTATTGTACTGGGTGCCCAAAACGTCGACGTCAATCTTGCCGGCGCCTTCACCGGTGAAACCTCCGCCGCCATGCTGAAAGACATCGGCGCCAAGTACATCATTATCGGCCACTCCGAACGCCGCACCTATCATCACGAAAGCGACGAATTCATCGCCAAAAAATTCGCCGTGCTGAAAGAAACCGGCCTGATTCCGGTACTGTGCATCGGTGAAACCGAAGCCGAGAATGAAGCGGGCCAGACCGAAGCCGTCTGCGCACGTCAGTTGGATGCCGTGCTGAACTCGCTGGGTGCGCAAGCGTTCGAAAATACCGTTATTGCCTATGAACCGGTATGGGCCATCGGCACCGGCAAGTCCGCCACCCCGGCGCAGGCGCAGGCAGTGCATAAATTCATCCGCGACCACATAGCTAAACAGGACGCGGCGGTCGCTGAGCAAGTGATCATTCAGTACGGTGGTTCGGTCAACGCCGCCAATGCAGCCGAGCTGTTCACCCAGCCGGATATCGACGGCGCTCTGGTGGGCGGCGCATCGCTGAAAGCCGATGCGTTCGCGGTCATCGTCAAAGCAGCGGCTGAAGCCAAAGGCCAGGCCTGATTCCACTCCCGTCCCGGCATACCACGGCTCCGTTTCGGAGCCGTTTTTTTATCTGTTTCAGCCCCTTGCCCGGTATTCTCATCTTTTTGCCTGGTTTTCCACCGGGTGTGCCCCCCGAATCGTTTTCTCTGCACCACGTCTGAAACCACCCTCAACACAATGTTACCGGCTTGCACCCATAAAAAAACCGGGCCGAAGCCCGGTTAACAACAGCATAAAAAACAGACACAGGGAGGGTGATGATTGATGATGATCATTGAGGAAGGGGAAAGAAATGTTTCCCAACCTCATCAGTCACATTATTTATACAGAACAGCGTTGCCGTGCAGTGTGTCGTTACCCTGAACAGCGGTTATCTGGAACGACTTGGCACCAGCGGCATCGGCTTTCGCAGCCAGTTTAGCCTGCAGGCTGTCGAGCGTGTTGGCACTGGCGGAGACACTCCCCATTTCCTGGCCCTGCGGGTATTGGATTTCAGTTGCAGCAAAAGCGCCGACAGACAGAGTGCTCAGTGCGATGGCAGTAAAGATAGCTTTCATATTCATGGTGGTTTCCTTTTTTACGTTTTCGTTGTTGATGGGTTCGTAAATGACAAGTCAATTATCACTATAGTAACTATATCGCATTTCACAAAAAGTGCGATCCATATCACATTCCTATGCCAGGAAGATGAAAACTATTTTTTTTCATCACGTTACCGACATCACTTTTTTGCATCCGATCAGGCCGATGCTGAACAAGGAGTGTTAATAAAGCTAACGGTCACTGAAGAGAGCAACATGCTGAGGAGAGCAACATGCTGAGGAAAGAGTGCGTCTTCCCTGATAGGCCAACGCACCTTATATACGCAGAGAGGCCAGAGAAACGCCACCGGGGTAGTAAGAGATGTTCATGGAACTTATTACCTTAATCCCTGCCGTGCGTATCGGGGGGCGGCCATCACGCTCTTGCTTCCCCTATCTCCGATAACACAATACGTGCGCATCACGCAGGAAGCATTCACACCATTACCAGAATAATAATGACTTTTGTGAATTACCGTTCAACGAGTCGGGCATACATTATGTAATAAAAACAGATTACCTGGTCGCGGCGTAAGATAAAAAAGGAAATGGAATGTCAACGAACAAACCCCAAAGTTTCCTAAACGGATGAAAATAATCACGCTGGAAAAGTAAGTGGTAAAAACGTTACCATATATACCATCAGACAAACTTCCATGCCAAAAGACATAAAAGTGATAACAGGAGGACAAATGTTAGAAATATTTGATGTGAGTTTTAGTTTAATGTCAAATAACAAGCTGGATGAGGTGTTTACATTACGCAAAGATACATTTAAGGACCGTCTGGACTGGGCTGTTAACTGTATTAACGGGATGGAGTTTGACGAGTATGATAATGAAAAGACAACCTATCTTTTAGGTATCAAAGAAGGAAAAGTTATTTGTAGCGTCAGATTTATCGAAATGCAGTATCCCAACATGATTACCGGCACATTCTTCTCTTATTTCGATAATCTCAAAATCCCTGAAGGTAATTATATCGAATCCAGCCGCTTCTTCGTTGATCGTGACCGGGTAAGAAATTTGATTGGTACCCGTAACCCGGCCTGTCTGACGCTATTCCTTGCCATGATCAATTACGCCAGAAAATGTCGCTACGATGGGATACTCACCATTGTCAGCCACCCGATGCTAACCTTGTTAAAACGTTCAGGCTGGCGTATATCCATCATCCAGCAAGGGTTATCGGAAAAACAAGAGCGTATTTATCTGCTGCACTTGCCCGCTGACGATGAAAGCCGACATGCGCTGATTGAACGCATAACACAAATGACGAACGCGGAGTCCGAACAGCTTAAGACCTTGCCTTTACTGGTTCCACTGGCTTGATCAGGTTCATTTCAACGCCAAGTCGAATCGCATGTTTGGCATTCAGCACACCCAGTTTTTTCACGACATTACCGATATGAAATTTTACAGTACTGGTGGTAATACCAAGAATAAGCGCAATCTCCTGATACGTTTTTCCCATACTTGCCCAGTAGAGAATTTCATTTTCTCTTTGTGAAAAAATATCGGCTTCCTGTGGTTTACTATTGTGCCTGTTTCTGCTCATCTCCCGATGAAGGGAGGTGAGCTTTTCATGGGCCGAGATCAACAGCATTTGCAGCTTGTCTCTATTATTCTGAATAATCTCTTCCAGCTCGCTGCTGCGGTGTTCCTCAACCATGAAAGACAGCGTCGCCAAATTGTTACCCGGATCATGTAAGACAAACGTATAACCGTTAACAATGTCATATTCTTTGGAAAGGTTGAATATTCTGGAGAATTTCAGTTTTGAACTGATAACCAGGTCATCATCCCAGGAGAAGGGAGATATCTTATTAATCGCCGTCAGTATTACCGGGTCAATATGCTGATAGTTATTGCTGCGGTAAATATCAACCCACTCCGGCGGATAATTGGAAATGATCACGACATCCGTCGGTTTCTTCTTGTTCATGATCAAATAGGCGTACTTAAGGTCGCCGTAACTTTTTAACTTCCTGTCAATAAAGTTTTGTATTGTGCTATTGATGAAGTCAACGTTAGAGAATGATATAGACATCTAACTCTCCCAAAATCGCATACGACAGCCCAACCTGACCATAACGGCACGAAAGTATAGTATCAACCTATACCTAAGTCTAACTATCTTTCCCGATACAAAATCCTTAGAATTTTCAAAAAATAACATCAAACACAAAAATAAAAACCTCCGGTCGATTTTAAAGATCGGAAAGCCAAATTGGCGCACACCAGGGAAATACCTGTTAGTTCATTAACTATACCCAAAATAATTCGAGTTGCAGGAAGGCGGCAAGTGAGTGAATCCCGATGAGCTTACTGAGGTAAGTGATTCGGGTGAACGAACGCAGCCAACACACCTGCAACTTGAAGTATGAAGGGCATATAACGTTATTCTGTATTGTTAGCCCTTCTCTCTCCTGTTCTGGTTCACGGGAGAGAGAAAGGTGATTTTCTCTTCCCCCACGATTATTCCTTGTCTGATATTTCACGCCAGCGTCTCGCTAATACCATGAACAAATTTGCCAGGTAAAAGCCGCGATAATACAACTCTCGGAATAAGTTATCCGTCTTTTGCCGCCTGTCTGAAGACTCGCTCACAACGACGTCGATTCGCGTGCAATTTCAAACAAAACGCCCGAATAAAACGCTGGTTATACTCCCGTCAGAGATAAAGATAAGGGGAGTAGAATGGAATATCCGGTAATTACCCATCATGACGATGAGACGTTGCACACCCTCCTGCGTGAAAAACTCACCGCGATTGGCGTCGATAACGGCCGTATCACCGAGATCTTTCAGGGAGCTTCACTGTTTGGTGAAGAGGGGCTGCTGGATTCCATCAATATCGTCAGCCTGATTGCCGTTCTCAGCGATCACTGTGAAACGACTTACCACCTGACCGGCGACCTGTTCAATCTGACGGACGATCGTGTGTTTGAGGCTTTCCAGAACCTGACCAGTCTGACGCGTTACCTGCGCGAGCGGCTTCCCCATGGCTGACGCTGTTCACCCCTTGATCCAGCCTGAAGCACTCTTTGCGAACGGCTATATAGAAGAGGTGTCGATTACCGATATTGCCGACCGTATCGGTACCCCCTTCTATGTCTACAGCACCCGGCAGTTGCGCCGCCAGCTTCAGCAGCTCTATCAGCAACTGCCTGCCGATACCGCGGTTTATTATTCCCTGAAGGCGAATCCGAACCTGTCGGTGGTGAAAACGCTGGTGGAACAAGGGGCGGGATGTGAGGTCTGCTCACCGGCGGAACTCGATACGGCGCTGGCAGCGGGCGTACTACCGCAACATATTCTGTATGTCGGGCCGGGAAAATCCGTACCGGCCTTGGCGCGGGCTATTGATTGCGGCATCCGGGCAATTGTCGTGGAATCGGTCGCCGAGCTGGAGACAATTAACCGGCTGGCCGCACAAGCCGGTACGATACAAACGGTAGCGCTGCGCATTAATCCAGACTTCAGCAGCGAACACGCCCGGCTGGTGATGAGCGGTAAACCCACCCAGTTCGGCATGACGCTCGATACGCTGCAAACCGTGCTGCCCTGCCTGCATCGCTGGCCTGCCGTTGCCCTGCGCGGTTTTCATGTTTATCTGGGCACCCGCATCCTTAATGCTCAGGCTATCGCCGATAACACCCGCAATATTCTACAAATGGCGCTGAATCTGCGTGATCAACACCAGTTAGCGCTGGATTTTATCGATGTTGGCGGCGGCTTTGGCGTCCCCTATTTTCCCAAGGAAACACCGTTAGATTTGCCCTCGCTGGGCGAAGCAATGGCACCAGTCATGGCGGATTTCCGCCGTCAGGCCGCCACGACGCAGATCATTATCGAATTGGGACGTTATCTGGTGGCGGAAGCCGGTCTGTTCGTCACCCGGGTGAATAACCTGAAAACCGCCGGCGGAAAAACATTCGCTATCTGCGACGGCGGCGCTAATTGCCATAGTGCCGCGGCGGGGTTGAACAGTATGCTGCGTAAAAACTTTCCGCTGCTGCGAGTGGGCGATAACCAATCGCGGCCGTTACAGCCTTATCAGGTCAGCGGCCCGTTATGCACCCCTACCGACCTGCTGGGCGACAATGTGCTGCTGCCGATGCTGGAGGTTAACGACCTGATCGGCATCACCCACTCGGGTGCATACGGGTTAACCGCCTCTCCCGGCGCATTTCTCAGCTTCGGTTATCCGGCGGAAGCGATGGTGGATGGACGCCGCCTGATTCAGATTCGCCAGCCGGAAACCACTGCGCAGTGGCTGGCCCGTCAGCAACCGGTCGATCTCTGGCACGGAGATGAACCATGACGTTGTGTATCCAGCCGGATGACCTGGTATGGCGCACTTTCGCGCCCGAGAACGACGCCGTATTACCGGCGCCGCATCCTAATCAGGATCTGATGGCGGATTACCTGCGCGCTTTTTTTCGCTCTCATGGCGAAATGGGAGAACCGGACAACGCCCTGTTGACCCGCTGGCTAAATAGCGGCCGTTACAGCTTTAGCACCATGATGCAGACGCTGTTGCCTGAATTGCAGGCGCGCGGCACATTACAGCAACTTGATTTAGTGGTATTCGCCCACTGGACCCCGGACAGCGATCTCGGCTGCGCCGTCTCTAATGCGTTGATCCATGCCTGCGATGCTCGCCACGCGTTCGGGCTGTCGGTGTCGGATCGTGGGCTGGCGGCGCCCTTGTTCGCACTGCACACCATCGATGACTATCTGGCCGGTGACGACAACCGGCGCGAAGCATTGCTGATGATTGCCGATCAGGATGTGGCGCCGTACCCCAGCGAACAGTTGGCCCAGGCGCATCCTCAAAAGAACTGCTGCCTGATACGAATGGAAAAACGTCCGGCCGATGAGGCCATCGGGCTGGTATTTGAAGGGTATTATCGCCAGCCTTACGCGGAGCAGGGCGATCTGGCGGCGACCCTGCGGCAATTGCTCTCACGCTTGCCGATGACGGATGCATTACCCTTGACGTTACTGGCTCGCCCGTCGCTGGTCACCGCGCTGCAAGGCGCATTCCCCGAACTTCGTCTGGCGAATGTGCCGGCCTCATTGTTGTGCGCCGCCCCATTCGTCTACCTGAAACAACATGCGGAGCCGGGGCAACGTTACCTGTTAGCCGTGCCGGAAAAGCGCCATCTCACCGTCTGCGTATTGCGTTACCAACCGCACGATGCCCGGCCGCGCCCTCTTCTTCCTTCCTGTACCTGATAAGGATGCCTATGACGAACATTACCCACCTGACCGCCTGGCTTGACCGGGCAGCCAAAGAAGCGGCGAATAAAACCGCCATCATTGATACCGATCGCGAAGTCAGTTGGTTTATGTTGCGTCTGCAAGCCCGCCAGTTGGCGGATTATCTGCGGGAAAAAGGGGTGGAAAAGGGAGATCGGGTGATCGTCTACCTGCCAAACTCACTGACGTTCGTGCTGTATTTCTGGGCGTTGCAGTATCTGGGCGCCATCTTCATTCCGCTGAACCCGGAAACCAAAGCGGCCAAACTGAGTTGGCTGGTGGATAATGCCGGTTGCCGATTACTGATAACCCACCACGCGCTGGCGGACGAAATCAACATCGCACAGGCCAGCGAACACTGGCAGCAATACAACCGTCGTACCCGCATCTGTTTTAGCGGTGATGTCATGGCCGTATTGGCCGATGAACCGTATCGCATCGCTGCCGAATGCGAGCGCAAGACGACGGGCATCGATCTTGATCTGGCGTGTATTCTCTACACGTCCGGCTCTACCGGCCATCCCAAAGGGGTGATGCTCAGCCGCCGCAATATGATTACCGCCGCCAGTTCGGTGGCCGGTTACCTGCAACTGCGCGACGACGATCGCATTATGTCGTTCATTCCGATGAGCTTCGACTACGGTTTGTATCAGGTCATTATGTCGGCGCTGGCGCAGTGCACGTTGATCGTGGAGCCCGATTTTCGGCGGCCGCTGCTGTCGCTGCAACGCATGGTCACGTTGCGTGCGACCGTGCTGCCGCTCGTACCGACCATGCTGCGTCTGATTGCGCCACTGGCTTCCCGCTATAACTTCAGCGCCATCCGCACCGTCACCAATACCGCCGCGGCGCTGCATATCAACGATATTGATCAGTTACGCCATATTTTCCCACAGGCACGCATCTACTCGATGTATGGGTTGACCGAGTGCCACCGTTGTACCTATCTGCCGCCGGAATACCTTGCCACCCACCCGCAAAGCGTCGGCATCGCTATCCCCGACACCGAACTCTGGGTGGTGGATGACAACGGGCAACGGCAGACCCGCAACGCCACCGGCGAGCTGGTCATCCGCGGCGCAACCGTGATGTGCGGTTACTGGCGCAATGAAGAAAAGAGCGCTGAGAAACTGCGTCCCGGCCTGCTACCGGGTGAGAAAGTGCTGTACACCGGCGATATCTGTCGGCTGGATGAACAGGGGCTGCTCTATTTCGTCGGCCGTCAGGATGAAATGCTAAAAAGCTGCGGTGAAAAAGTCGCACCGAAAGAGGTGGAAGCCGTACTCAACCGTCATCCGCAGGTGGTGCAGGCAGCGGTAATCGGCGTACCGCACCCGATCTACGGTGATGAAATCATCGCCTGCGTGGTAACCCGCGGCGATCTGAACGAAAAAGCGCTGGCGCGCTGGAGTAAAACCCAGATGGAATCGTATATGGTGCCCCACCGTTTCCGGCTGATGCCCCAGCTCCCCCTGACCCCGAACGGCAAGATCAACCGTTCTCTGCTGCAAGAGCAACTGATGGCCGGCACGACGATGCAGGCTTCTGCGCAACCCGGCTTAATGGAGTAACGCCGATGTCATGTGATACTGCTTACACCCCGATAACCGGCTACGACCCGGACTTTTACTACCCGAAGATCGTCACGGCGATCGGCATGGTGCTGGAAACGGATGACCTGTCGGAACTGCATCCACATACCGATCTGGAACGGGATTTAGGATTCGAAAGCGGCATTTTCATCGAACTGATGATGTATCTGGAGGAGATGATAGAGGGGTTATCCATCGATCCGGTGACGCTGGACAGCCAGCAGCTCAGTACCATTGATTCGCTCGGTCGTTTTATTCACTCGCAACGGGAGCCTGGCGTACCTTGTGTATGATCGCCTCGTGGCAATACCTGACCACCTTGTTGGCACGGTTCGACGGTGTGCATACCCCCGCCTGCCATCACATTGAAGGTTCGCTGACGTACCACCAGTTGTACCTCGGCGCACTGGCGCTGGCGGATCAACTACAGGCGCGACATATCGCCGGCGGGCGTCGTCAACCGGCACCGGTCATACTGTTCGGGCACAAACACCCGGCATGTCTGATTGCCTGGTGGGCTTGCCTGTTGACAGGTCACCCGGTGGTGCCGGTGGAAACCGATAATACCGACGAACGCCTGCGTTTTATCGCCGGCAGCATTCAGGCAGGGTTGCTCCTCAACGCCACCGACCGGACGGCACCCGAAATCGGCATCCCGTCGCTGACGGTGACAGGGGCCGATGATATTGATCCGGCTGACAACCGGCCTGCCGCCCGACTGGCTGAACACTGTCACCAGATGGGGCTGGCGTTCGGCCGGAACGCCGTCAACGGCATCGCTTATATCATGTTCTCTTCCGGCACCACCGGCGCGCCCAAAGGCATCCAGGTGAGCTACGCCAATCTGGCGCACTTCGTGCGCTGGGCCGCGGACGCTTTTCCCGCCCCCGGCCCTATCAGCGGCAATATTCGCTACTGCTTCGACGTCGCCCAGTACGAGCTGTGGCTGGCATGGCATTATCGCCAACCGATTTCGGTACTCGACTACCGCGACGTCATCAATACCCGCAAAATGATCGCCCGCCACGCCGATACCGGCGTGCAAACCTGGGTCAGCACACCGTCGCTAACCCGAAGTTATCTGCGGGATCGCGCGTTCCGTCACGACAACCTGCCGCAATTGAACACGTTTATCTTTTGCGGCGAAGTCCTGACAAAAGAGCTGGTCGGCGCGCTGTGGCGAGCGTTTCCGGGCTGCCGTATCGTCAATACCTACGGCCCGACGGAGTGCACGGTCGCCGTGACCGCCTGCGACATCACGCCGGACATGCTGGATGACGATACGCCGCTGCCGCTGGGTTATGTTCGCCCCGGCGTCATCCTGCACATTGATGCCCCGGCAGACAGCGAGCGCGGGGAAATCGTCATTACCGGCCCGGCGGTCAGCGAAGGCTACCTGAACGCGTCGCCGGCTCAGGCATCGCGGTTTAGTATCGACCCGGACGGCACGCGGCGCTACCGCACCGGCGATATCGGCTCGCTGCGCAATAACCTGCTCTATTTTCACGGACGGGAAGACAGCGAATTAAAAATTCAGGGTTACCGCATCGCTCTCGACGACATCGAAAACGCGCTGCGGGAACATCCGCAGGTACAGGATGCCATCGTCACCCCGTGGCTATTACACAATACGCCCCAGGGTCTACAGGCGTTTATTCTGTCCAGTCAGCCGGATATTTTGCCGGCGCTGGCGGACTACCTGCGCCGCTATTTTCCGCTCTATATGGTGCCCAAATTCTGGTATCCGGTGGACCACGCCGCGCTCAACCACAACAGTAAGCTCGACCGCCGGCGCGTCACGCAGCAAGCGCTCGATAAAGGCAAACGCTATGTTTTCGTCAGTTCTTAATCCTATCCAGAGCGGGATGCGGGAGCATCCGCAGCGCCTCGCCATCATCAACGACGGCGGCAGCTATACCTTCGCGCAGTTGGGATACCGGGTGGAAGGCATACGGCAGGCGCTGCAACAGCACAAGCCACACTGCGTGATGATTTACGGCCACAAGCAACTGGATGCGGCGGCCGCCATGCTGGCCTGCGCATTTGAAGCCATTCCGTTCACCTTCGTCGATATCGCTAATCCGCCCGCTCGTCTTGCCCACATTATCGACGTGACGCAGGCGGATCTGTTGTTGCTCACCTGCCCGCCCCGTACGGCGCTACCGCAGTTATCCATCCCGACGCTCGCTACGGCTTCGCTGCCGGATATGTCGTCACATCATCGCCCGGTCAGCGCGGTGCCTGAGCAGGTATTCTATATTTTGACCACCTCCGGCAGCACCGGCGAACCGAAAGGGGTAAAAATTACCCATGGCAACTACGATGCGTTGGCGCGCTGGGCAATGCCGCTCCTGCATGGACAAAGAAGCGGCGTACACGTCAATCACGCTTGTTTGTCGTTCGATCTGGGCATTATGGATATTTTTTTGACGCTGGCGGCGGGGAAAACGCTGGCTATGCTGGACCATATCAATAATATCCGCCCACGGAAAAACCTCTCGCTGCTGACGCAATCGGCCTTGCGGATCGACAGTTGGTTTTCCACCCCTGGCTTTCTTGATTTGATGTGCTCAGACCCCGACTTCAACCAACACACGCTGCCCGACCTGACCTGCATCGCTATCGGCGGAGAAGCGCTGCTACCGCCGTTGGTACATACACTTCAGCAACGTTTTCCACATACCGCCTTACTACACTGTTATGGCCCAACAGAGGCGACCTGCATGACGCACGCCGCACGCGTAACGTTAGAGGATCTCGCCGGCGCACCGCCCTTGTCGCTTGGCTCGGCCGGCGGTAACGGCAAGGCAATCATCGTTGATGAGCACGGTGAGCCGCTGCCTGCCGGTACGACGGGCGAAATCGTACTGTTCGGCCCCCAAATTAGCCCAGGCTACTTACCGGAAACCGATCTGCGTAATCGCCTTTTCGGCTGGCGACACGGCCAGCGCTGCTACCAGACCGGTGATCTCGGTTATCTGGATGCGCAAGGCAATCTGTTTGTTAAAGGTCGCAACGACGGGCAGATAAAATGGCAGGGAAACCGGATAGAAACCGGCGAAATCGAAGCGATAGCCAACCAACTTACCGATGTACAACAAGCGGCTGTTATTGTCGGGAAACGGGATAACCGCGTAACGGAGTTGATGCTGTTCGTACATTTATCATCCGATACCCACGAGAAACGCATCGGCCTACGGCGGGATCTGGCGCAACGGCTACCCGCTTATATGGTGCCGCGCGTCATTCACTTCACCGGTCCCTTCCCGCTGACGTTACACGGCAAAACCGATCGTCAGGCGTTGATGCGGCAAGCCGAAGCCGACGCCGCGCCAGATAGCACTCCCTCAAAATAGCGCGACGACCTGCAAGCAGGCATAAAAAAAAACCGCTGCCGTCGGTAGTCTGTTACAAAAGGTAGTGACGGGAGAAAAGCCATGAAATTCAGCCATCTTGGATACATCGTCAGAGATAGTGAGGCGACTATCGCCGCGATGGCGGCTTTTTTCCCGCATATCACGGTACATCGTAAAAAAGTCAGCGCTCAGCAGATTTACGTCACCTTTATGAATACCACCCGCCAGGATATGCAAATCGAACTGGTGGAACCGCTGCCGGAGAACCGGCTGCTCAGCGGTATGCTGGACAAAGAGCACAAAGATTGTCTGCCGTACCATATTTGCTTTGAAGTGGATGATTTCAACAAGAAATACCAGCAGTTGCGCGCTGATGGCTGGCTGGCGCTGACCCGCCCATTCCATGCCTACCCACAGGGGCCGCTGGCCAGTCATCTGTATAAACCGGAGGCAGGCATCATGGAGATTATGTCCGGCAGCACCAGCCTGATCGCGCAAGGAGAAACCGCGTGAATGATTACGTCCTCTTCCTTTCGCCCCTAAAGCGCCTGATTGAAGACACGCAGTCCGAGGGGCGCCACCTTGGCGGACAAATCGATATTGCACCGGAAAAAGCGCGTCTGACGGCGCAGTATTCACTGGCGCCGATGCTCAACACGCTGGGTGTACCGGCCGACTACCAACCAACCTGCTGGCTGGAAGAACAAGGCGTCGCCCTGAGGACGTTGCCGCTGCCTCTGCGATGCGAGGCCTATGAGTCATTCGGTTATATCGATCCAAACCTGCTCTTCGCCGCGCCGGGGCCGGGTATGGCGGCGCTGGTGGTGGAGAGCATGGGCAGCCAGGAACAGCGAGAGGCGTTCTTCTCCCAGTTTACTCGCGAATTAACCTGGGGCTGTTTTGCCATGACCGAGCCGGAAGTGGGCAGCGACGCACAACAAATCCAGACCAGCGCCATCAAGGTGGACGGCGGCTGGTTGATCAACGGCGAGAAGTACCTGATTGGCAACGGCGTCATTGCCGATACCGGCGTACTGTTTGCCCGTACCGCCTCCGGCCCGCTCGGCATTAATGTGTTTACCTTTTCGCCACGCCATCAGCACGGTGTGTTCGCCGAACGTATTCCGATCAACGGCGTACCGGGTTGCAACGTATCGCATCTGACCTTTCGGGATCTGTTCGTGCCGGACAGCGCTCTGCTGGGGCAGCACCTGAAACCCACCGAGCGTTTTGCCCGCTCCGCCATGGTCACATTCGACTCGTTGCGCCCTTGCGTCGGCGCAATCGCGCTCGGCATCGCCCGTTCTTCGCTGGATCTCGCACTGCAGCAGCGTTGGGTCACGCCGCGCGCCGCCTGGCTGATGAAAGCCAGACGACAGTTACAAGCCGCCATGGCGCAGGTTCGAATGGTCTGTGAGCGTTTTGAACTGGGTGAAAACTGCGGTCGCGACGCCGGGCTGACGAAAATCACCGCCACCCGGGTGGCGGAACAGGTGGTTATGGCCGTCATTCATCATGCCCCACCGGCGGCGATGGGCGAATACCCTCGACTGGCGAAAGCCTGGCGCGATGTGAAAGCGTTTGAATATACCGAAGGCACGACCTTTATCCATCTGATTAACCACGGCTATCGCGGGGCATAACGTGGCTGACCCGGTTCTCGCCCCCGCCGGCGCGCTCATCGCGCAGGAAACCGGTAGCCTGACGGTGGAAACGCGCGCCACACCGCTGACGGCAAGTCAGCGTGTTTTGCTGTCTCCCTGGTTTGCTCTGAATCGCGTCGCCCCTGATACGCCGTGGTTTCTGCATGAACCGGTACACCGTGATGAATCCGGCCTACATGCCGACGAAGTTATCGCGCTCTGTCGCCGTTTTTGCACCCGCCATGCCAATAGCGTCCTGCTGTACGAGTATCAGAGTGCGCCGCTCCAGTTTCGTACTCCGCTGCTGCAAAGCCTGCTCCATGCCGCACCGGGTTTTCATCACAGTTTGGGTATTAAAACTCAGGGCAGGCCACTGGCCGAACATGATCTGGCCTGCACGTTGCTGGACCGCGATGGCGCCGTGCTCTATCTCAGCGACCCATTGCGTCGCATCAGTCCGTGCGCCGACGCCGAGCCGGTCGTCTACCATTACTGCCGGTTTTACCCGCGCTAGCCTTAATCCGTCGTTATGATGATGCCTCTTGCCACGACGCCGGGCTCGCCGCTCTCCCCTTCTCACCCTGCTAACCGCCAGGAGCGCGCTTATGCTAGGACATCTTGAGGCGATAGAAATCGCATTCCCGCCGGAAATACAGTCACTGGACGAGGTGGCGCAGGAAGTCGGCCTGAGCCGGCTCGACATCCGTATGTTTGACCGTTTTTATGGGCTGCGCCGTTTTCACGGCGGCCCCGGTACGCTGGACGACCTGCTGACGCCGGTCATCGACCAGATGCAACGCAACCAGCCTCAGGCGTTCGCCGCCATCAGCCACGTTGTGCATTGCCATACCGTCCCTTGTGTGCGGGTGTTCGAAACCGTCAGTCAGAAACCTGCCTGGCTGGACCGATTCGCCCCTCACACCGAGTTTGCCAGCCTGACCATGGGGCACTGCGCCACCCCGCTCACTGCGGCGGAATGGTTGCTGAAACAGCTCTCACCCGGCCGTTTCGGCCTGATGCTGATCGGCGAGAAAGCGTTCCACCCCAGAGTCAAACTGATCAAAGACACCACGCTGATGGGCGAAGCCGCCTGCGCGGTATTGCTGGCCCGCCAGGGGAACGGCCCCACGATTCTAAGCCGTTATACCGGTCAGGATGGCCGCTTCAGCATCCAGAAAGGCGCCGACGAACACGAAACGTCCGACTTCGGGCAGCATTATGTCGATTTTACCCGTCAGCACTTGCAGGCGGCGCTGGATAAAGCCGACGTCACCATGGACCGTATCGACTGGATTGCCCCACATAACGTCAACCTCTCGTCATGGCATCGATTGGCGCAGTTAATGAACTTCCCACGGGAAAAAATCTTTCTGGAAAACGTTCCGCGCTATGGGCACTGCTTTGGCGCCGATCCATTTATCAATTTGCATCAGTTGCAGCAACAGCAGCGCCTTCAAAAAGGCGACACCGTGTTGCTGGTCAGCGTCGGGTTGGGCGCAACCTACTCGTCGCTATTGCTTGAAATTTGACCCTTTTGCAATACCGGACAATACAAAACCGCAATTCCCGATAAGGTACAGAGTTATCGTGCGAATGGTATGTTTTGCGACTCGACTAACAGGACAGCTCATGAAAGCGCTTACATTCAGGAATGTATTAACAGAATTGGATGCACTGGGCGAAAAATTACGGCACGCGGCCAGTCAGGTAGAATCCGATCGTCATCGGGCATTGTCCTGCCTCGAAGATGAATTGCTGTATACCATCGCGTATATCGGTATCCCGACTGAATTTATTCCTTTTCGGCAATGGGATTATCAGGCCTGCCACTACAGCGATCACATCGATATGCTGGAATACCTGAGCCGTTTTGATGCCAGCGGGCTCATGATGCTGCCCGGCGCATCGTTGTCGGCGCGAGCCGTGACGACGTTGGGCACGCCGGAACAGCAGGCGTTCTTTTTTTCGCGCTTTGCCCATCCTCCCTGCTGGGCGTTTTTTGCCGTTACCGAGCCTGAGGTCGGCTCCGACACGCAATCTATCGCCTCGTCACTGACGCCGACCGACGACGGCTACGTGCTACATGCGCGCAAGAAATTCATCGGCGGCGCGCAACTGGCGTCGGTCGGTCTGGTGTTCGCTCGTGAAGGTCACTTCCAGCGGCTGGTCATGGTCGAGCCGGAGCAAGCGGCGTCCCATATGACGATCACGCCGCTACAGCAGTTCGGCTTGCAGGGTTCCAACCTGACGGAAATCGAGATCAATGGGCTGCCGGTTACGCCGGAGCATATTTTGGGTTATGACCGTAAAGGGTTAAATCAGGGGCTGGTGGCACTGGGGCACGTCTTTGAACGCCACCGTCCGATGGTCAGCGCCATGGCGCTCGGCACCGCCTACGGACTGCTCAAGGTACTGGATAATACGGCATTGACCCCGGATCAACAGCGCTGGCGCGCCCAACAATGGCGCACCTACCATCTGCTGCGTCAGCAGTTGTCGGACATTGCCGAACGTTATCAGTCAGGCCAGTCGCACTATCACACCACCAGCCAGCTAAAACGTCACTGTACCCTGTTCGTGGAAATGGTCGCGCACCGTATGCCGCATCTGTTGAGCGAGCAGGCCTGGCTGGAAGATGCGCCGCTGCGCCGTCGCTGCCGTGATGCTTTGGCATTCGAATACATGGAAGGCACCGCCAATATTCACCTGATGAACAGTTTCCGTTGCTATACCGCCCGGGGAGGCGTCTGTGCCCACGTATATTGACCCTCGGTCGATACTGCACCGCAGCTTTACACCGCCAGCCAGCATGTCCCAGCAGGTGATAAGCCCGGCGCAGGAGTATTACTGGCACAGCTATGCCTCCCGTTTCTTCGAAAGCAATGGTCTTGACTGGCATGAAAGGCTCGCCAACCTGCAGCACAGTCGCCAAACCGGCGACCTGACATCCTTCATCAACATGATCAGTCAGTTGCTGCCGGTGTATCAGGCCAGAAATGATCTGTCGCATATCGACAGCGTGCTTATGGCGCACTGGACGCCGGACCTGCATCTTGGCAGTTCGGTGATCAATTATGTGATTGAGGAGCTCAGACTACCAGCTTGTCTGGCGCTGACCATCAGCGATCGTGGGCCGGATGCCGCGCTGTTTGCGCTCTCCAGCATCGCAAATTGCCAGCGGGAAGATAATCACGATTCGCTATTGCTGATCGCCGATCAAAGCAATCTGCCTTATCACTCTTCCCTGCTCGATTCGCTCGCACCGGAGAATAATGCCTGTCTGTTTTCCGTCTGCTGTGATGAGCGCCCGCTGCATTATCAGGGTTTTTGCCGTCATCCTCAGTACACGGCGGATACGCTGACGCAAAGCGTCGATACATTATGCCGGCGCTTTGAACTGCAACAAGAACGCCTGTGCGTCGTGGCGGACCCGCTATTGCTGGCCGCACTGCCGCCGTCGATGACCGGTATCGCCACCAATCCACATCAGGTTTGTGCGGCCCCCTTCGTCGCGTTGGCGGAAAATTATCAGCCAGGCTGCGATTATCTGCTGCTGGTCCATCATCAGGATACGCTCAGCGCCGTCGCGCTACAGGGGTTGGAATAGTGCGTCTGACCCATTTCGTCACCTGGATACCGGAGCGACGGTTGAACGCCGGCGAAATTATCCATGCGGCAGGCGCCAGCGCATCAGAAGCGCGGGTCTTCTCTCAACTGTTCGGCTTTCAGCAGGTCGCCGCGTTGGATAGCGGCATACCGCCGGCATCGGTGTTCTCCGGGTTACTCACTGAGTTACAACGCCAGTCGCCACACCCTGAGCGCCCGGCCGATGTACTGATTTACGCACACGGGATGCCGGTGCAGGCGGCGGAACAGTCCACCTGGTTGACTCAACTGGGCCGTGAACATCCGTTTATTCATCCACAAGCCCCTTGTTACGAACTCGACCAGCAAAACTGCGCCACGTTGTTCTGGGCATTAGGGTTGGCGCAACGACTGTTGTCGCAACAGCGGGCAGAACGGGTGGTTATCATCGCCGGCGATACTTTCGCCGCTTATCCGGTACAAGAACGTTACGTGCCTGGCTGTTCACTCGCTGGTGATGCCTTCGCTGCATTATTGCTGGAAGCCGAACCGGGCGGTTTGCAACTCGACCCCGTTTTTATGACGCAACGTAGTGAGTTTCATGAAGGGCTGTATGGCAGTAGTGAAAGGCTGAAGGCGTTCTATCTGGCTCACGACGACATGGTCAATACCGCCTTATGGGGCGCACTTTCCCGGCAAACCGACGCTGAGCGACGTCACTTGTATCTGCTGCCCCATAACGTTAATCGGTTAAGCTGGCTCAATTATTCCCGCCGTCATCACCACCCATTGGAAAATATTGCGCTCGGCCTGATGCCGGATATCGGCCACT
The DNA here is from genome assembly GCF_007210685.1 of Dickeya sp. ws52. NCBI lineage: Bacteria > Pseudomonadati > Pseudomonadota > Gammaproteobacteria > Enterobacterales > Pectobacteriaceae > Dickeya > Dickeya sp. ws52. The sequence goes on along the minus strand of NZ_SZVX01000007.1, from coordinate 165,686 downwards.
GTTATACCGTCGATCCGCTGCTATTGCTGCCCGACGCGCTGCCGGCGATTCGCTCCGGCAAGCCGCATATCATGCTATCCGTCGGTTTGGGAGCCTGGATCGGCAGTTGCCGGATAAGTTACGCCGGTACGCCAGGCTGACGCTTTTTCGGTCATGTCGATTATTTAGCCGCATTTATCAGAGTAACACTCAATTTCAGACAACAATCGATTATTCCGCTAGGCATAATAGTGATCAGGGAAAGCTTTTCACCGGCGTGCCGGCGATGAAGAGACAAGGATGTAACCGAACCGCCCCGCCCGATACTATGGACGAATAATCGGACGGGATGGCCAGACAAGGACAGACTGGCCGCGGGTTCCCTCCTGATAAGGAATATCAGGTTTGACCTGCAGGGAGCGCAACGGAAAAAGGAGAGAGGGATGAAAGCGCTGCTTTGTTCCGCGCTGGTGTTGCTGCCATTGACGGTAGCCTGTTCACCGGTGAATCAGCAAAATGTGGATGTGCCCTCCTTTACGACACTGGATGTCAGCCGTGGCCTTAACGTCACTTTGGTTTGCGGTAATGGATACCGCGTGGAGACCAGCGCCAGACAGGATGTCCTGGAAAAGCTGGTCATCCGCCCTCAGGGACAAAGTCTACTCATAGAAAACCACGCCAGCGACGACAGCATCCTGCGTAATCACGACGCGACGATCAGAATCACCGTCGCCGCTCCGATCAATACCGTTAAAGCACAAGCCGGGGTTAAGATGGCCGTTCCCGCCTGTGCGGTGTCACCCGATACATTCACCGTCAACGGCAGCATGGGCGCAGACCTTACTATCGCAGGCACGACGCATCGGCTCGACCTGTCGTTGGCGATGGGCGCCGCCTTTAATTCCCATGAAAAAGCCTTTTCCGCACAAGAAGCCGTCGTGAATATCGCCATGGGCGTTGATGCGCGGTTATGCCATGTGCGGCAATTGAGCGGCACCGTGACTACCGGCGCCAGAGTGCGGGTAGCGCCTGATACGCACGTTCAGGTCGACAACGGTATCGCCAGTCTGATAGAGCATGACGGCTGCTAAAATCAGGGTGTTAGCTTATCTGCGCATCATCCTGTATTAACAACACGCGCCACGCATCCTGCCGGGCTGCACCGTCAGGCAACAGGCAGTAGCTCAGCGCGACGGATGGCTCGCCCGTTATCCATTCTTCACCCAACCCGCCGTCAATCGCCTGCCCGGAATCCACCACCTGAATGGCGCCCTGCCCGTCGTCCAGACAACTGAACGACGCCAGCGATTTATGCAACCCTAACCCCAACGCCTTAATATAGGCTTCTTTGCGGCTCCACAAGCGGGTGAAGGCAGGCAGGAAGCCTGCATCATCGAGCGAATCCAGCCAGCGAACTTCGTCATGGTGAAAAAAGCGTGCCGCCACCGCTCGCTTGCGGTTCACCTGCCCCTGACAGCTTTCTACATCCACGCCTACCGCGCCGTGACGAGCAAAAGCAAACGCGAACGCGCTATGCGTATGGGACAGGTTGAATTGAATGGCCGAGTGTTGCGGTAAAAACGGTTTGCCATGTGGGTTACGCTCAAAGCGTAGCGCCGCGGCTTCCTGCCGACATAACGGAGCCAGCAGCGTTCGCAGCATTCCTTCCGCCAACTGACGCGACGTCAATTCCGCCGTTCCGTCAAGACCGCAGGCCTGACGAGCCTGTGCGACTATCGTCGGATGCGCCAGTTGCGCTCGCAGCACCACGACGCAATGGGGGAACGACTCTGCTCTCGCCGTCAGGTCATCCCAGCGGCAGGAAGATATTGACGACACAACCTTCTGCATCCTTACGGTTCTCCAGCGTCAGATGCCCGTCATGCCCTTCGACAATTTGTCGACACAGGATCAGGCCAATGCCGCTGCCATGCGTTTTGGTGGTATAAAACGGCACGAATAGATTTTCGATATTCGCCACCCCTTTACCTTGATCGATAATCTCGATGTGTAATTGCCGGGCAATCACTTTCCAGCGCAGCACAATTTCACCCTTCCCAGGCGCCATCGCTTCATCGGCATTTTTGAGCAAATTAATCAGCATCTGCTGTATTTGATTGGCGTCAATCATCGCCGGCTGCGGCGTCTCACCGGAAAAAACCAGCTTGCGTTGTGGAAACAGCATCGCCATTTGCATCATCAGCCCGGCGATATCGCACGGTTGTTTGTTGGCCGGCGGCAAGCGATTTAACTGCCGATAACTACCGACAAAAGCGATCAGCTCGCGGGCGCGATTATTGATAATTTCCATGCCATTAATCAGATCCGGCGCCGACGGGTGCTGATTATCTCTCCTGAATACCTGCAACAGCGTCTGGCTGATGGACGCAATCGGCGTCAACGAATTGTTGATCTCATGGCTGATCACCCGCAGCAGGTTCTGCCAGGTTTTCTGCTCTTCGTTACGCAACAGTTTGCTCACGTCGCTGATGAATAACAGATGGTTTTGTCGGCCATCTTCAATATAAGAATCATGGCGAATCTGGAACATTCCCCGCGAACTGGGGAAACGCCAGTCAACGGGTTCGGCATCGGACGACTGCTGCAACAAACCTTCCAGGCCGAACTCCGCCGCCGGTTGCCCTATCAGTAACGACGGCGGCTTGTTGACTAATGCCGCCGCGGCATCGTTGCACCAGATGATGCGTCGCTCGGCATCCAGCGCAAACACGCTGATATTAATGTTGGAGATAACCTTGTGCAGCACATAGTAAGTCTCTTTTTGTTGCTGACGGCTGCGCGCCATGGTGCCGGACAGTTGGTTAATCTGTCGGATCAGATTATCGAACGCACTTTTACCCTTGGTCACGCCGCGCAAGCTGAAATTCTCCTGTTCCAGCGCTTCCAGCAGGTTGGAGACGACATGGATCTTGCCGTTCAGGCGCTCGGAAAACGTAAAGCTGCTGTAGATAAGACACAGGAAAATGATGAATACCGTCAGTATCTTCAGATATACCGACTGATCGGGGAACAGCCATAGCAGAAAATACCCGAGCAACCCCGCGATTGCCGCGACATTGAATGACAACAGGTGAGGAGGCTCAAAAGAGGAGTCGAGTTTACTCATGGTTAATCTTGTATTTTTCCAGTCGTCGGTAAAACGCACTGCGGCTCAGCCCCAGCGAACGGGCCGCCTTGATGGCATTCCCCTCAAATTTCGCCATACGCTGACACAGCAGACGTTCTTCAATATCGGCCAGAGTCGCATCACAAGCCAGCTCCGGCTCGGCTCTCGCCATTTTTTGCGGTGCGCCGGGCAGTGACGGGAAAATATCCTCACTGTTCAGCCGTGATGAGCTACACAGCAGCACCGCACGTTCCAGCAAATGACTCAATTCGCGGATATTACCCGGCCAGTGATAGCCATATAACGCCGCCTGCCCGGACGCGCTGAGCTCCGGCACCGGCTTGTTGTATTTTCTGGCGTACCGGTCGATGAAATTCAGCGCCAACGGCATAATATCCTGCCGCCGCTCCGCCAGCGACGGCACGTGTAACTCAATAGTATTGAGACGGTAATAGAGATCCTGACGAAACGTCCCTTCCCGCACTCTGGCGCTTAAATCGGCGTTCGTGGCGGCAATAATGCGACAGTTGGTTTTCAAGGTACGGGATGACCCCACCCGCTCAAAATTCCGCTCCTCCAGAATGCGCAACAACTTGCTTTGCTGGGTCATCGGCAGGTTGCCGACCTCATCCAGAAACAGCGTACCTTTATCCGCCAGTTCGAAACGCCCGACACGGCTTTCCCGCGCATCGGTAAACGCCCCTTTTACATGACCGAACATTTCGCTTTCGAACAGGTTCTCGTTGATGCACCCCACGTTCACCGACACCATGTTCTCGTCACGGCGCGAAGAAAGCTGATGGATAACCCGGGCCAACAGGCTTTTGCCGGTACCGTTTTCACCCAAAATCAGGATGTTGGTTTCCGTCGCCGCGACCTGCTCCACCATCCGCATCAGCTGTTTCATCGGCGCGGACTCCACCACCCACTCGCCATTAAAATTGTCTTCCAGCTCCAGCTTCAGCAGCTTATTTTCTTCTTTCAGGCGTTTACCGGAGCGCTGGCTGAGGCTAAAAGAGATCTGCTGACGAATCACATTCAGCAGCCGCTCGTTGTCCCAGGGTTTCTGGATAAAATCCACCGCTCCCGCCCGCATCGCGCTGACGGCAATATCGACGCTGCCCCAGCCTGTCATCGCCACCACAGGCAGGTATTCGTCATACCGTTTGATCTCTTCCAGCAATACCAATCCCTCCTGCCCGGACGTGGTATCGCGCTGATAGTTCATATCCATCAAGATCAAATCAAAATCATGTTGGGATAACTGAACAGGCACCTGCTCGACAGCGGAGCAGAGTGTGACCTGATAACCTTCCATGGACAACAGCATCTGCAAGCTGGCCAGAATATGTGCGTCATCATCAACAATGAGGATATGTTGCTTATCCGCCATATGGGTCCTTATCACGCGGGTTGATACTGAAATTCACACTGACGGACTACGCCGCAGGGAAGCACCTGCCGCGAGCCCCTTACAGCATAATCGATCCGTGGTAACTATATCGATCAGTGGTAGCTATTAACGGCTCTGTTGCGGGAAACTGGAGCGTTGAGCAATATGCTGCCCGCCCCGTTTATTCATAACGTATCGCATCACCCGGTTTCATCATGATGACGCGTCGGGACGGGATCCAGGTGGCCAGCGCGACGATAATCACGATAAACAGAGCGACGCCGCCAAACAACAGCATGAAGTTACCGCCGCCATCGCCATATACCCGATTGATTTTGGGCGCGGCAAATATCGCTAACGGTAATCCAAGCGCCAGGCCGGCGAATAACTGCCTGAACCCCGAGAACATAAGCATACGGAGTAATCGGGTCGGTGTCGCACCTAACGCCTGCCGGATGCCAATCTCCTGGGTTCGTTGGTTTATAGCGTGTTGCGTCACACCATAAATGCCGCTGGCGGCAAGTACCATCGCCGCCGCGCCAAACAGCAGAAACAGATTGGTGACGAACTGTACGCCAATGGTATTGCGGGAGAGTTGCTCGCTTAGCGTCTGCGGCGGGGTACTTTCTATAGTTGGACCTAATGTATTGAGTACATTGAGTAGCGGTTTTGAAAACCGCTGCGGCTGTGGAGCCTTAATCATCATCGTCAGTGACGGATTGACCTGCCGAAGTTGCGTCAGGGAACGATACACTGTCGGACGGGTCTTGAACTCGCTGAACGGCCGCCCGTGGATAATATGTGAAACCACCCCCACGACGGTGAACCAACGGTAGTCATTGCCGTCGCGAAAACGCAGCTGCTTCCCAATCACCGCTTTTTCATGCGGCCAGTATTTAGTGATAAACGAATCGCTTACCACGGCAACCGGCAACGTGGAATCAACGTCGCTCTCGGTAAACTCCCGGCCGCTCAACAATTTTGCGCCCATCGCCGTCAGGCTGCCCGGCATGACGCGTACATCATTCACAAGTGAATAAGGCGAAGCATCCTGCCCCTCGGGCACCCTATTTTCCGTTACTATCTGATGAGGAAAGGTGAATTGTCCCGGAGTACTGGACGTAATACCACAAGCTTGCACACCCGGAATCGCACAAATCTGATCAATCAACGAGGAATACAGCTTCCGGCGGCTATCATCATCCGGATAGCTATCCTGATCGACATTGATTTTCGCGACCAAAAAATTATCGATAGGCACGCCATAATCGGCTTTGGTGGCTCGCATCACCAGAAACAACAGCAATACACTGATACAGAGTATTGAACAAGACAACGCTACCTCAACGACCACCAACGATCGGCTGAAACGCCCGGCTTTTCTTCCTTGATCACCATTGGCACCGTCACGCAATGCGTAAGCAAATTTGCCGTTAGCGATTTTCCATGCCGGCAGTGCGCTGGTGATCAGCGCGGTGGCAAGAATCAGGATGATCGCATCCAGAATCAATCCGCCATCCAGCGACAAATGCCACCAGACCGGTACTTTGTTCGGTACAAATTTAGGAAAAATATAATTGGTGATATCCAATCCCCAGGAAGCCAGCAACACACCGATGACTCCGGCAATAGAACTGATGATCAGACTTTCCCACAGCATCTGCATTACCAGCCGGGACATCGGCGACCCTATCGCCATGCGAATAGCGATTTCCCGGGTACGCTGGTTAGAGCGCGCCAACAACAGGTTGCCAACGTTGAAACAAGCCAGCAACAGGATAAAACCCACTGCGGACAACATGACGAAAAAGGTTTGCGCCGTTTCTTCCCCGGTAAAACTTTCCTGAAAAGACAACACGTTCGCCGAAATACTTTTATTCGTCTTAGTCGGATACTGGCGCGCCGCGTCCTGCAGCAGGCTATCCAGCTCTTGAGTGGTAACCATCGCCTTGCCCCCTGACGGCAACCGCCCGAAGACAAATACCTCCGGCGCCATTTCCCGGTCGGGAAAGAGTTTGGGGTCGAGACGCGAAGGAAGCCACAGGTCATGATAGAAAGGAAAAGCGAACCCCTTGGGCATTACGCCGACCACCCGGGTATTACTGCCGTTCACTTTGACGGTTTGATTAAGAATATCGCTACGGCCATTAAAGTAACTTTGCCAAAGCTGATAACTAATTACCGCAACCGGCGCCGCATCGGATTGCATATCCTGCAAAGTGAAGGCACGACCGAGAAAAGGCATAACGCCGGTATAACTAAACATGTCCGGGGTGTTGTACACCGCAATATACCGGACCGACTTTTCGCTATCTTTCAGATCGGCGTAATCCGCATAAAAATAGCTGATATCTTTCAGATTCGTCGCCTTCTGCCGGATAAACTCATAGTCTAAAAAGTTTAGCCCGGCATCATTAAGACTCTCGCCGTCCATTTTCGGCGTCACCATCACCATACCTTCACCCTTCGGGTACGGCAGCGTTTTATACATGATGGTGTTGATAACAGAGTACATATACAGCGCTAGCCCCAGGCCACACGCCATGACGGTAATAGTCAGTACGCTGAATCCGGGGCTTTTCAGCAACAGGCGCAGGGCATAACGAATATCAAACCAGAAATTCATCGTATTATACCGCCTGACGCAGTTGCCCGTTTTCGCCATCGGCCACGACCTGTCCGTCGGACAGCACAATGGTACGCTGAGCGCGCATGGCGGAACGCGGGTCATGGGTAACAATGCAGATGGTCGCGCCGTCCTGATGCAACTCATCCAGAATATTCATCACCGCTTCGGCATTAGCGGAATCCAGGTTGCCGGTGGGTTCATCCGCCAGCAATAACGACGGTTTGCCGACAATGGCGCGCGCGACGGCAACCCGTTGCTGCTGCCCACCGGATAACTGTGAAGGGTAATGCCGTACGCGATGCGACATATTGACCTTCTCCAGCGCCTGAATCACCCGCGCTTTCTGCTCAGCACGCGACAACTCTTTACGGTAAGTCAGCGGCAGCGCCACGTTTTCCGCGATGGTCAAATCGCTTATCAGGTTGAAGGACTGAAAGATAAAACCGATTTCCCGGTTGCGCAGCCGGGCCATCTCCCGGCGGCTGATGCGTTCCACATCCGTGCCGTTCAATCGGTATTGCCCTTCCGTCGGCGTATCCAGCAATCCCATAATGGACAGCAACGTCGACTTCCCACAACCGGACGGCCCCGCGATAGAGACGTATTCTCCCGTGTGAATAGAAAGGTTTATCTTGCTAAGGGCATGAGTTTCAATTTCATCGGTAAGAAAAATTTTATGCACATTATCAAGTTGAACCAGCACCGTCATGGGAAATCCTCAGTGTATAAGTAGAGTCAGCCTTCCTGAGGCCGAGGGTATCTTACAGGCAGCGGGCCTCTCACTTTTATCTCTGGTTTTAAAAATGTGTCCAAAATACGCCCATCTCGCCACTGTGGTCGCCTTTTTTTTCTCGCGCTAATCGGCCGTTGCGTACTGCGCCTGTCCATCGGCATCACGACTGCACATGCCGGATCGCCGGCAAACCGATTCCCTCATGTCGATGAGTCCCAGCATAAATCATACCAATTACATCTGATGCGTTGTTTGTTAGCCAGCAGTCGCCAGCCACGGCGTAGGCTGGCTTCTTATCGACGCTGCGTACGCACACGCAAATCATCGCGGGGGGAACGTATCTGGATTGCCAATTACGAGACGAATAATCCCATGTTCGGCACGCGAGCATCCCATTAATGGGACGATTTACAGGTAGGAGTAAGCTTTTCCCTTGAAAAACAACCCTTCACAACATGGCACACAATTTGCGTCAGACAGCTCGTACATCCGACCAAGGGACAATAATTAACCACTGACTTCACCGCTGTAAGGATTTTTGGATTAAGCAGGACCAGACGCGGGGAGTCTATTTTTTTTGGGATGACACCATGAGCTTACAGAACACTTTCGCCCACACGTTAGACAATGATATTTTCAACAATAATCTGATTCAGGATATGTACCGCCGCCACCCTAACCTGCGAAAAACACTGGCAGCCAGTAATAAAGCAACCAGCCTGGCGGGAATTATTGACTATATTATCGATAATATCGGCAACAATATTACGCTGGAAGATCTTGAAGCCGTCAGCGGTAAATCAAAATTCGATATCTGCCGTCTTTTCAATCAGGTTTATAACATTACACCGATGCGCTGGATTTGGCGTGTACGTCTCACGCTGGCCAAAGAGATCATTCATATTTCCCCTAACTGGTCGCTTACCGATATTTGCTACGCCTGCGGTTTTTCCTCACTCCCCCATTTCTCGCGTTGTTTTACCAAGACATACAATATTCCGCCGCTGAAATACCGCAAATCGGTTTCACTGGAGCGAGAAAACGAGTCACCCCGAACGCTGCAAAACATGAGTTTCGATATTATTTTCGGCAAACAGCGTCACCTGTTTTCTCGTCACGTGCTGCTGGATAATATCCATAATCTTTGTAATTGATCATGTGCCCGCCATGACGGTGGCGGGCCTGATTACCCCCGCCCCAGACGAGACGCTGCCGCCATCACATCGGTTTTGATACCACCGGCATCGGGCCACCACATGCCGCCGAGGGCGCATGACATGTTGCCGGATCATGAATGAGTGGCGCGCACGGCGTTTCGGTTCCCGCCCCGGCATCAGATAAAAACGACAAAATGCGCTGATGTACCAGAGGGCTGCGTAAAATCCCCAGGTGCCCGAGCCCGCGGGTGTAAAAAATCTCACTGCGGGCGAACGCGCGATGAATCTCGTCGGCAACAGCAGGATGCACCCGCGCATCCTGCTGGTCATGACAAATCAACGCCGGGCAATTCAGCGAGCGATACAGCGCTTCGCCGATCTGGTCTGGATGGAAGCCGAAACGCTGCGCATAAATCGTTTTCATTGGTACGGCCAACGACGCCGACACCGAGGCCCCCGCCAGAAATCGATCGATCATCTTGCCGAAGTTGTCCGGACTTGCCAGCAGTACCAGCCGCTGCGCCGCCAAACCTTGCGCCAACGCCAGACTACACACCAGGCCGCCGCTGGAGTGCCCCACAACCGCGTGAAACGGGCCATAGCGCCGCCCCAATTCGATAATCAAACCGGCCAGCTCGTAGTTGGATACCCGTTTCCCTTCAGACAACCCATGCGCCAGCAAATCCGGCATAACCACACCGTACCCCTGTGCTTTTAACGCCTCGCACAACGGCCGAAACATAATGCCGCGACCTTCCCAGCCATGCACCAGCAAGACGGTTTTTGTCGGCGTATCCGCCGCCGGCGGCATCCAGCGAAACACATATACGGTCTGGTGCTGAAAACTGACGCACTCCTGCTGAAAACCGGCCAGATACGCATGGTCTACCTGCTTATAGGCGACATAACGCGTGGTCTCGAACAGACTCAACAGGTAACGCGCCGCCAGATGCAGAGAACAACGCTCCAGCAGCCACAAATCCGCCAGACGCAACATACGGCACAACCGGACATAGTGGGTTTCCGGTTTGATCCGTACTTTAAGCAGCAACGATGGCCGGCGTTTTAACTTCACCAGCACGCGGTAATAGTTGTATTGCACCAGCGTGGCCAGCCACATCAAGGGGTAACACAGGTTATACAGCAGCATCCTGTTCTCCCAGCGCGCAGGCCAGTAGCCGGTACTCACGCAAGAACACCACCGCATATGCCAGGCTGAACGCGACGATCAACCCGGCAATCGTCTGGACATCATTAAAGTAACGGTGTGCGCCCAAGGCAACCGCCACCATCAGCAACTCCAACGCCAGCGTGAAGAGCAACACCCGTTTTCCCCTATCCACCTGCTCCAGCAACGTTTGCAGCGCCGCGACCAGCGAAGTGAGAAAGAACGTCGGCAACAACAGCAGCAACAAGAGCTGACTGGACTGCCGAATGAGCTCGTCATTAGAAAACCCGGCCAGAATACCGTTGCGCGCCCAGCATACCCCAAGAGTTAGCGCCAAATAGGCCAGCACGATTAGCCAGACGCCGTTGTTCAGCAGGCTCACCTGTCGTGGCGCGGAGTGGGTTTTGCGGTGCTGATTCAGCAAAATGGCGATGGCGGACCCCGTCGCCACCGCTGGGATGATGAAAAAAGCCCGCAGTTTTATTACGATCAGAAACGCAGGCAGAAACCCGGCCCCCAATGCCGCGACCAGTGGAAAAATCACCATCGAGCTGAAAAACACCACCAACATCGAAAATCCGACCGGTAAACCCGCATGAGTCAGCAACGCCAGCAGACGGGGCAAAAACGCGCGTGGCCTCTCATCCGGCACCGGCCTGGCAACCTGACGCAATGACCGCACCGCCAGCGGCAGCAACACCAACGCCGGGAGGCTATTCGCCAGCAGCACCGCATCAAACCCTAACTGATAAACATGAAAACCCAGATAGCAACCTGCCGCGCTCAGCAACACATAGCCGCACATCAGCGTCATGGCGGGTACGGTTTTGCCCTGCCCGCGTAACGCGGCATTGCACATTTCCAGCGCCAGAAACGGCGTCATCGATAACAGATATCCGGGAGCGGCGTTTTGCATCAATGCCAGATCCGGGCTGTTCATCCAGTTGGACAACGGCAGCGCCAGCACCCGACACAACAGCGCCGTCAGCGCCGTCGCCAATATCCCGATCACGCCCAGCAACAACGTGCTATGCCGAATACGTTGTCGCGGCCAGTCATGGCGGGAGCGGGCGCTGAACACCTGATTGGTGATCGCCAGACATTCCAGAATGGCAATAAACAGAAAGTTGAACGGCTGCAAAAAAGAGAGTGTCAGCAATGTCTGGCTTTCAGCTCCGTTGCCCAGAATCGCAATCTGCATATTCTGAGACAGCGAAACCACCACGGCGGTGACCATCATCGGCCACGCCAATGCCATGATCTGCCGTATATCCCCGCTTGCAGCCGGGGCGGCTCTGGATACCACACGCGCGATCAGGCTCATCATTCCTTCCTCGATTCGTATTCAGGCCGCCGCCAGACTGCTCGCCTTGCCATAAATGCTGTACAGCATCATGGAGAAATAAGACAAACTGTGGGTATTGCCCAGCAGGAAGCCATGCCCGCCCATCATCTTTTCCGCCTCATTATTAAGCTGGGTAATTTGGTAGTGATCATCTTCCAGCCCGGCAAAGTCACCCTCCCGCAAACGCTGGTACTGCTGCTCCAGCAGTAGCGAGGCTTTGCCCGCGATATCGGCAAAGCTGGCTTTAATCAGTTGATGGCGGGTGGTTTTAGTACCAAAGCTTTGGCGGCCCGACAGATGCTGCCAGCTCATGGTTTGTATACGGGCCAACACCCCCAGACGCGCGGCGCACACCAGTATCGGAAAACTGGCCGGCAGAACGATGGTCTCCGTGCCGCGAACCGCGTCCAGACCGAGGTGGTTAAGCACCCGGTCGAATAGGCGCTGCGGCTGGCTTGCATCGGGCAGGCGGCTGATATCCTGAATCTGATACCCAATCGGGTGAAGGTAGTGCGCTTCCGGGTGAAGGTATTGCGTTTCCGGGCGAAGGCATTGCGCTTCGCCCGGCGGCGGCTGCAACAACACCAATAGCGCCTCAGACAACGGCTGATCCCGAAAGGCTTCCCAGACGTGCCGAATACGCTCAACCGACATGCCGAACCTCCGCCAGCACATTCGCGTTCAGCCAACCAATCAGGCTGCCTACGGTAGTAAATGCATCCATATTGATTTGATCAGGATCGAACAGCAGTCCGTCAATATTATCTTCAAGCGTCAGCAAAAATTGCACAAACATTACCGAGTCCAGATCGAGGTCATGATCAAAATCCGTTTTTTCATTAATCTCGATATCGTCATTCTCCATGACGTCACGTAACGCTTGTTGAATTGTGAGTAATAACGCAGACATGTCTGTCTCCTGTTTAACGATCAATTTGCTGTATTAGCGCGCAGGAAAGCGTGACGCCCATTCCCATCGAAAAACAAAAATAATTTTTCGCGCAGCCGGTTGTAGTTTTAATGAGTGAAGAAAAATTAAATAACACGTCCGAACAATACAGGTGTCCATAATCAGACACTTGCTGACTGAATAAACGCTCACCCATATTCAGACGCGTTGCCATCTGGCGTAATAACGGGAAATTAAGATTGCAGGGAACAAAATAGTCCATCTCGTCCATGCTCATGCCGCTATCCCTGACGGCATCGACAATAAAAAGGCACAACTCATCCAGCAGGCAGCGATTAAGTTCTGCTTTTTCCTGCCGGGTCATAGTATCCGGGTTGTTATAAAAACGGCTCAGGTGCCTGACTGCCGTAAACGTTACCCGCCACGGACTGCGGGCAGCATTGAACAGCGCCGCCACCGGTAACTCTCCTTGTACGCCGACCGTGAAACGATTGATTTCGGGGTGAAACGCTTTTTCTCCCGTCAACAACAACACCGGCCTGTTCCGCCGCACCGCGCTGTGCCGCACCAGATGCAATGCCGATAATGCGCCGGCACAATGATTCAGGCCCAACGTCGTGACGTCCCAGCGCCCCAGTTGCTGGCGCAGCAGAATGTCATCCAGCCAGTGGCGGTCGAAGAACGTGTTGTGCGTCTGCGTTTTAGCGTAAATCAGCAACCCATCCTGCGAAGGCAGCGCCGGCCAATCATTAATCAGCCCAGCCACCACGGATTCCAGCATCTCTTCATGGCTGTCGGAACGCATCGGCACCGATTTCAACTGGTACAGCTTTTCCATCATCCGACGCTGCCCTTCCCGCAACTGGTGCGAATCCCCCAGTTCAGCCAAAGGAAAGCGCCGAATGCGCTCCGGCGCTTCATGATGAATGGCATTCAGGCAAAACATGCCGGTTTCCGATGAAGTTCGCACGGTCACCATCCTCATGTCGCACAGAGGCTTATAGTACAGACGCATCATGGATAGACGCAGAGCACGCAACTGTTTCCAGCAGCACCGTTTATGACTTACGAACGATCGCAGTCAGCATCAGACACTTTGCCAACAAACGCATTTTGTTTTTATCCGCAATTGCCGACGCCGGTTTTTCAGCACGCTTCTCGTCTCAAAAATGGGATAATTACGCCAAAATATGGGATATCACCCGCAAAATAGCGAAAAAATCGGCTCAATAGCGGGACAACCCTGAAAAAACGCGCAGGTATCACCCCGCGCGCGTTGCGCCTAACGCCGTCTCACCCCACCTGGCTGGGCGGCGTCTGTTGATACTGAATAACGCTCGTCAGTTCAGCGATGCCGGCTTCTTTCAACATGCTGTAGTGATCCGCCGTTAAATCCAGCACCGTAGGCGGCAAGGCAGAAAACCCGCCGTGATTCTCGATAAATGAATAGTCGTCACCTTGCGCCTTGATGATGGTGACGGGCGTATTCAGTTGCCGCTGTTGCAGCTCGCTGAAGGTATAAGAGAACTCGAAAGTCTGCGCCACAATACGGGTAATCCGCCGCACCAGGCCGTCATCCAACGCCGGATTCAGCTCGGTGATAAAGGTGACAAAGCTTTCCTCGTCACGCACCGTTTCCAGACAGCGGGCCAACGCCGGGTCAGTAATACTGCCGATAAACACCGAAAACAGAATGGTCAGGTAACCGGGATTATCAAAATCCGCGGACCGATGCATAGCAGCCACACGGTCATTACGTAGTTTCGGCGACCCCGGCGCCAGCAGATACAGGCTCTCCACCACTTCGCCGGCTTGCTCCAGTCGCCAGGCGGTTTCGAATGCGACCCGCGCGCCGAAAGAGTATCCCCACAGCGTATAGGGCCCGTGCGGTTGATGCCGGCGAATCAGTTCAATATCCCTGGCGGCCATCTCACTGATGGTGGCGTAAGGCACCTCGTCTGGATTGATGCCGTGCGCCTGAATCCCCAAAAACGGTCGCTCCGTTCCCAACTGACGCGCCAGCAACCGCAGGTTCATGCAATATCCCCCCAGGCCGGGCCAGCAGTAGATCGGCGCCTGACGTCCTTTCGGCTGTAACTGCACCAGCCGGGATATCGGCTCCTGACGCGCTCGGCTCAACCACGCCGCCAGTTTTTCAACGGTAGGCGCCTGAAACAACACCTGCAGCGGCAGATTGGCATTCAGCGTGGCGTTCAACTCATTGATCAGACTCACCGCGATCAGCGAATTGCCCCCCGACTCGAAGAAATTGTCATCCACCGACATCGCTTCGCGTTTCAGCTTCGCCTGCCAGACAGCCATGATTTGCTGTTCCAGCGGGTTTCGCGGCGCCACGATGGTTTTATGCTTCAACTCGACATTAATATTCGCCAGCGCTTTCATATCGACTTTGCCGTTTACCGTCAGCGGCATCTCATCCACAATCAGCACCTTGTTCGGCATCATGTAATCCGGCATGAAAGCCGCCAGATCATCACGAATCATCTCCGCCGGCCCTTTCATGTGCACCGTATCCTCTTTCATGCCTTCACTGTATTTCTGCTCATCGCTGATGCGTCCGCCGATGAAGAAATAATACGGCCCGGTGCGATGGCCGAGTATTTGCCAAAAACGGCGGGCGGCAGGCAGATCGTTACCCGTTTCCGAGCTATACCCGGAAGACATCAAACCGATGTTGATGTCATTCATCTGTAGATGTTGCAGATAACGCCCGACATGCACATACCCCGCCCAACCCTCGGTTCGGCTGGCGATGCTGATGCCGAACGACGCACGCTCATAGACGGCCTGATTAATGGCGATCACATGCTTTTTATCGATAACGCCGTCCGCAATGTGTTGCAGGTCGCCGTGGACATAACGATACGTCCCGGCCGGCAGGTCGGCGAGGCGAGTGCCCGCTGTCTGCACGTAAATATCCAGGCAATCATCCGCAGGCAGACGCGGCCCGCACAGCACATCGCAAGCCCCCAGATAATCGTCGTCCTGGCCAATGGCCAACGGCGCCGGGTCCAGCCCTGCTGCGTCACACAGTTCCACGCCCAAACCGTAACCCGGCAGAACGTTATCCAACATACCGATGATGTGCCCCATCTCCATTTGCAGTACTTCACGGATATTGTTTTTATAGATGGGCTCAATCGCGCTTTTCTTGCCGACAAAATGCAACCGTAAACTACCCGGCGCTACGCAGACGCACTCGCTGACCCGAATCAACTGATGGTGAACCGGCTGATAGTAATAATGCCCGGCAGCAAGGCCGCCCACGCCATTCAGCTCCAGAAAAACCTGCGTCGCGTACAACGCCCCCGGCGAAGCGTAGGTGTATTTGGGCAACAACCGTTCCGCGCTGGTGAACTGGCCGAGATAACGCAGCCAATGCCCCAGCTCATCGAGCGTCAGTTCATCAGGCTGACGGGAAACCGCCGTCAATAACGGCTGACGCAACAGCGATAAAATATCGTCGCGACGGACGGCGCCGCCGTCGTAAAACCGATACGTTTTGCGGGAAAATGCCGTGATTCGTTGTTTTTCATCCGGTTGCTTACCCGGCAGATCAAGCGTATAGAACGCGCAGTCCGCCGGAAACTCCCGGCATCCTTTGTTCGCCAATTGCAACATCACTTGCGCTTTATTGGCTTTGGACTGGTGATGCGAGCCGTGATTGCCCTGATCCATCAGCGCCGCTTCACGGGCGTTCAATTCAATAAACGAAATCAGGTTCTGATAACCGGTGAAAGGATCATGCTTGACGATCACGGCCGCCGCTTTCACCCATTCATGGGTTTCGATCGCCGAACGAATTTCATCCAGCTCGACACGGTAACCGCGTAACTTCACCTGATTATCGGCGCGGCCGGCATACTGGACCGTACCGTCAGGATTCCAACTGGCGATATCGCCGGTTTTGTACAAACGTCGCCCGGCCCCGACGGGGGCAAGCGGATCGATAATGAAACGTTCGGCGGTGAGATCGTCGCGGTTCAGATACCCGCGGGCGACCCCATCGCCACCGATGTACAACTCCCCGGTCTGCCCGACCGCCACCGGCGTCAGGCAGTTATCCAGAATATAATACCGGGTATTCGCCACCGGCGCGCCAATCGACAAGGTGTCCGGCCCTTGTCTGACCCCGGCAAGGTCTACACGGAAAGCGGAGCTGTTGATAGTACATTCGGTCGGCCCGTACAAATTGACGAGCTCGCACTCCGGCAGCGTTTCCAGACACGCCTGCGCCAGATGTTTTTGCAGCGCCTCGCCGCCGCTGAAAATTTGCCGCAGCGCCGGGCAATCCGTCAGGCGTTCGGTATCCAGCAACGCCTGCAGCAACGTCGGCACACACTGCAACGTCGTTATCTGGTACTCCGCCAGCATCTCCACCAGTTGTTCCGGGTTGCGGTACACGCCCGGCTCCCCCATGACCACCCGGCAACCGCACGCCGGCGACAGAATTTCCCACTGCGCCGCATCAAAACTCATCGGCGTTTTCTGCAAAATCACCGTCTCATTATTCAGCGCAAAGGTTTGTGCCAGCCAGTTCATTTGATTCAGCACGCTGTGATGCTCGATCATCACGCCTTTAGGCTTGCCGGTGCTGCCGGAGGTGTAAATCACATAGGCCAGATGATGCGGGGCTATCTCGACTGCCGGTGCCTCGGGCAGCGCCGACGCCTGTCGGCGCATAAACGCGTCGACATCATCGGGCGTAACCACCTGCACACCCGGCGGCGCCAGCGCCAGCAACCGTTCACGTAAATGGGGCTGAGTCACCACGATGCGAGCCTGACTGTTTTCCAGCATATAAGCCAACCGGTCTTCCGGGTATTCCGGCGACAGCGGCAGGTAAGCGTTGCCGGAAAGCAGAATCCCCCAGACACCGGTCATCAGCGTCAACGACGGCTCGACAAACAACCCGACACAACGCTCGCGCGCCGTACTCTGCGCACTCAGGTAATGCGCCAGCGCACCGGCTTGTTGATAAAGCTGCCGGAAGCTCAGTTGTTGATCGCGAAACACCACCGCGGTCTGTTCCGGCTGGTATTGCGCCCGTTTTTTCAGTTGCGCGACGATGCTTGTCTCACCGCTCCATTCGTGGTCGGTCTGATTAAAGCGATGCAGGACATGGTCACGCTCGTCGTCGTCAATCAGACGGATATCTCGTAGCGTTTCTACACCGTTTTTTCCGGCAAATTCGATTATCTGGCGCCATACCGCAGGCAATTTCTGCACCAGTGCCGAACTAAAACGAGCGGGATTAGACCGTAGCGTTAACGTGAATGTCTCTTCGCTGCTGTCGACATAACAAACCAACGCCCGAACCGGCTCATTATCCACGGGCGGCCGCCATGTCACTTCCAGGTCAAAGACATCATGCGGTGCCTGTTGTCTGCCCAATGTCAGCGCCCGGATGTTCATGTCGTTGTTCTGCTGAATAGTCTCCGGCGTCATCCAGTCCGTTATATTCTGAATAAATCCGCAAATCGGCGTAGAACTATTCAATGGAATATTCAGGGGAATAATATCCCCATGAATATGATTGTTATTTTCCCAAACAGAGACTTCTTGTGGCGGCAAATGAAAACCAACCACCATTTCCTCGTTTTGAGTAATACGCGACACAGCCAATGTCAGGACAGAAAAAAGATAACGAGACAGCGAAGCGGTGTCATCATTCGGTAATAATCCTTTATCCAATACCAATGCGGGGTAATTCATCGCGTGATTCGAGATGTTATCCATTACAATCCTCATACATGAATCGGTAAAAATATAATTAACAGGTTTATTTCAAGGTAAAAACGTCATATAAAATATTTGACCGAAGACTCCTGTCTTCAGGCCAAATACCTATACAGAACAAATAAATCGATTAAGAAAAATCAGAAAGAATCAACAATAGGACACCGGGGACGAAGACAACTTTAATAATGCGTGGGCAGCCCCGACTACCTCGCCGAATGTATCAACAATAACCTGCGGCTCCGCCGATTTAAGCTGCTCGACGTGATGAATACCCCAGGTAACCCCGATAGCCACCATCCCCGCTTGTTTCGCCATCAACAGATCATGGGTGGTGTCTCCCACCATGGCGGTGGTTGAGGCACGGGCACCCAGACGCGACATCGCCAGCAACCCCATTTCAGGGTGCGGCTTAGGGTGCGTTACCATATCGGCCCCCAGCACCAGATCGAAGAACGGCCACAATCCCGCCGCCTCCAGCAATGCCTGAGCGCTGACAAATACCTTGCTGGTGGCTACCGCCAACGCATAGCCCTGGCGTTGGAGCAGGCTCAGGCCGTCCACCACCCCCGGGAATACCAGCCCTGGCGCCAGAGGCAGCACCTGTTCGCGGAATACAGCCTGATATCGCCTGATAGCCGCCGCAACCCGTTCATCGTCAACCGGCAGCGACAAAAGCTGGCTAAACGCTTTTTCCAACGGTAAGCCGATGGTGGCGCGAATGGCGCGGCGGTCCTCAAACGGCAGGCCCAGATCACGCAATGTCGTCACAAACGCACTGACGATACCGCTCGGCGTATCGACCAGCGTGCCGTCTAAATCAAAAATAACCAGTGGTTTCATGAGACACATCCTTATGCCTGATTGTGCTGTCGCAGGTAATCGGTATGGGCGCAGGCCAGTTTGCCGGCCAACGCCGCCGTACTGATCAGTACCGACATATTCGCTTTTACTGTTCGTCCTTGCGTCGCCCTGGCGACGGCACGCATCAAATACGGCGTGGCGCCCGGCCCGCGAATTCCCTCATGTTCCGCCTGAAGCGCGGCTTCACGGATAATCGACTCGACCTCATCTTTATCGATAGCGTCGTTTTCATGAATAGGGTGGGTAATCAGCACTGAACTACGGTTACCCAGCTTCCAGTGCATCTCAATGGAACGAGCAACCACTGCAGGGTCATCCAGGCGATGGGGGCTGGGGAAACCACTGGAACGGCAGTAAAACGCGGGAAAATCGTCAGATTGATAGGAAATGATAGGTACGCACTGGGTTTCCAGGTATTCAAGCGTCAGACCAAGATCCAAAATACTCTTGGCGCCGGCGCACACGACGGCAACCCGGGAGCGGGTGAACTGGACCAGGTCGGCAGAGATATCCATCGACTTTTCCGCCCCGCGGTGTACGCCGCCAATACCGGCCGACGCGAAAAACGGGATGCCGGCCAGATCCGCCGCCACTAACGACGACGCCACGGTGGTGGCGCCTTTTCCCCCTTGCGCCAGAATCACCGGAATATCACGGCTGCTGGCTTTTGGAATACCGTTGGTCGCACCAAACCGTTCGATATCGGCATCCGACATGCCAATCAGAAATCGGCCGTTTTCGATACCAATCGTCGCAGGAATCGCCCCTTCGGCACGCACGACCGCTTCGATCTTTTGGGCGGTGGCGACATTGTCGGGGTAAGGCAGGCCATGGGCAATCACTGTTGACTCGAGCGCCACCACCGGCTTACCGGTATGCAACGCGTCCTTTACTTCGTCACTAAACCGCAGCAATTCATGCGAAAAATCCGTTTTAGACATAATATTCTCTCATCCTGGGGGGGATTATGTCAGTTTATATCCGGACGATGTCTTTCCTGCAGACGCAGGTATGACTCACGTCTGGCATCAATGACATAGCAATCATGAGTACATGATATTATTGATAACAATGCATCCTGCATTATTATCGAGTGATATTACCCTCGACAGCTGACGTTGCCGATCGTCACATCACCTTCTCATTAAATTAAAAAATTATTTTCCTGTCTGCAAGATATTAACGATTAATTTAATCACCAAAATGTATTAGGTTAATTGTTTTTTAACATTTAAAAAATTGGCATATAGAATATTCAATGTATTGCAACTTTCAACACCTCAGTACATTGCCCAATCAGTTAAATTTCTCTACACACATCAAAAAATATTATTTCATTTAGAAGTAAAATCAGACCGTATTAACTGCATTGATTTTTTCTTCTGAAAAATAACGAGATATCCTGCACAATAATAATTGCTGAAAAAATCAGTACCACACCCACCCATTGTGGACCGGACAACCCCTGGTGAAGGAATAAAAATCCCACTAACAACGCAACCATTGGACTGAGAAAGCCCAACATCGACATAATGACCGGAGAATTAACCTCAAGACCGGAAAACCACATAAAATACGCCAACAACGAGCCGGGGATAGCCAGGTAAAAATAACCGGCGAGGTTAGTCCAGGTGATGGCATCCGGCAGCGGCTCCAAAAATATCTGTACCGGCAGAATCACCAACCCGCCACAGAATAGCTGCCAGCCGGTGAACGTCAGCATCGTCATTTTGGCCGGGCGGCCCCATTTCTTGGTCAGCACCAACCCCGACGCCATACTCACCGTCGCCAGTACCGATGCCGCCAGCCCAGCCGGATTTAACGACTCTTCCGGTAATGAAATCAGCAAGACAATGCCGATCCCGCCGGCCACCGCCGCCATTATCTGTTTTTTCAGCACCGGCTGCGTCAACAACAGGAGAGACAGTAGAATGACGACAAGCGGTTGAAGTGACCCCACCAGCGCCACGACACCGCCGGGCAGACGATAAGCCGCAAAAAACAGCATGACGAAAAATACGCCGATATTGAGTGCACCTAGCACAAATAATCGCCATAACCAGCTGACCGGCGGGAGCTTTTTACCGAAAATGAGAACAAGGCCCGCCGGCAGCGCACGAATCAGCGCAGCCAGCAACGGCTTGTCGGCAGGAAGAAACTGGGTCGTAACAAAGTAGGTGGTGCCCCAGACGCAAGGGGCATAGAAAGCGAAGTCTTTTAATTTCACGAGATGAACCTTCCTCAAACTGTTTCTGTCAAAAAGCGCGATCCGGCTTACCGAACCAGCTCAGCCTGAGGCATGTACAGCCTCTCCGGCCGTACAGAAGGCGCACATCCATGTGCAGTTCTCCTGACTTACTCACTGTGATAGTCCTTTATCTTGATGCATCACATCCTGTGACACCGATAAACAACACTACATATTACGATTTCGTAATATACGTTCACGTAACTACCGTGTCAATAACATACTACGTTGAATATTTCTCTCAAGAATATTACAGTAGGGTTGATCGCGTAACGGTATTGACCTACGCTGCAATAAAAAGGAATGGTCTTTATATTAATTAAGGATATTAGTTAATGGCACGCTACCTGGAAGTATCTGATATAGTTCAACAATGGCGCAATGAACGCCCCGATCTTGATGTTGAACCGATGTTGGTGATTGGCACCCTCTCTCGCGCCAGTTTGTTGATTGACCGCGCACTGGACAAAGTGTTCAGCAAATATAAATTGAGCGCACGCGAGTTCGACATTCTGGCGACGCTACGCAGACGCGGCGCGCCTTATGCCATCAGCCCATCCCAGATTGTCAGCGCACTGATGATTAACAACAGCACGTTGACGAGCCGGCTCGACAGGCTGGAACAAGCCGGCTGGCTGCGTCGAATGCCGATTGAAGGTGACCGCCGCTCCGTGAATATCCAGTTGACCGATGAAGGTTTTGCCCTCATCAACCGGGTAGTGGAAGAACACGTCGCAAATGAACGCGATATTCTCTCCCCATTCAGTGACGACGAAAAAAACCAATTGCGCACCTTGCTGGGCCGTGTTGAAAAACATCTGGTCAACAACCGCTGATATTCACATGAGCATCGGAGCCGGGAAGCAAAAGACGGCGCGCAAAAAAACAAGGGCATCCTGATGGGATGCCCTTTGTTACATTCAGTCCGAGATTATTTTGCCGACTTGTCTTGCAGCGACGGGGTAGCAACCTGCGGCAGGCCGGCGTTGCCGGAATAAATCAGCCCGCTTTCCACGTAATTAAACAGTTTTTCGCGAGTATCCGTGATATCCAGATTACGCATCGTCAGTTGGCCGATACGGTCATCCGGCGAGAAGACGGATTCGCCTTTTTCCATCGTCAGACGTTCCGGCTTGTAGGTCAGGTTGTCCGATACGGTGTTCAGAATCGAGTAGTCGTTGCCGCGACGCAATTCCAGCGTCACCTCGCCGGTAATTTCGCTGGCCACCCAACGTTGCAGGGCATCACGCAGCATCAACGCCTGCGGATCGAACCAGCGCCCCTGATACAGCAAACGACCCAGTTGGCGACCATGAGCATGGTACTGCTCGATGGTGTCTTCGTTATGAATCCCCGTAACCAGGCGCTCGTAAGCAATGTGCAGCAACGCCATTCCCGGTGCTTCATAAATACCGCGGCTTTTCGCCTCAATGATACGGTTTTCGATCTGATCGCTCATACCAAGACCGTGACGACCGCCGATGCGATTGGCTTCCAGCAGCAATTCCACGTCATCAGAGAATGTCTGCCCGTTCAGCGCTACCGGGTGGCCGCGTTCGAACCGTACCGTTACTTCTTCGGCCGGAATACGTACGTTTTCGTCCCAGAACTTCACACCCATGATTGGATTGACGATTTTCACGCTGGAGTTGAGGAATTCCAGATCCTTCGCTTCGTGCGTTGCGCCCAGCATGTTGGAGTCGGTGGAGTAAGCTTTTTCCGCCGACATTTTGTAATCGAAGCCCGACTTTGTCATAAACTCGGACATCTCCTGACGGCCGCCCAGTTCGTCGATGAAGTCGGTATCCAGCCAGGGTTTGTAAATTTTCAGCTCGGCGTTGGTCAGCAGACCGTAGCGATAGAAACGCTCAATATCGTTACCTTTGTAAGTACTGCCGTCGCCCCAGATATTAACGCCGTCTTCCTTCATCGCGGCGACCAGCATAGTGCCGGTCACTGCGCGGCCCAGCGGGGTAGTGTTAAAGTAGGTCATACCGCCGGTCGTGTTATGGAACGCACCGCACTGAATCGCAGCAATGCCTTCCGCTACCAACTGTTTACGGCAATCGATCAGACGGGCGTTTTCAGCACCGTACTCTTTGGCACGACGTGGAATGGCGTCGTAGTCATCTTCATCAGGCTGGCCCAGATTCGCGGTATAGGCATACGGCACAGCGCCTTTCTGACGCATCCACAATAAGGCTGCGCTGGTATCCAAACCACCGGAGAAAGCAATCCCAATCCGCTGGCCCACCGGAAGATGTTTCAAAATCGTCGTCATAACTATTAGTCCCTGCTTGATTTCGATGGCGTTAAGCTTAGCAGCCCTGCCGCCGGGTTACGCAATGTCTGGTTATGCATTGAGACGCGCACGACACGGCGCCATCAGAATCGACTGCGATGAATCATCGCGCATCAATGCATATTTATGCAAATTTTATGATTGATAATTTAAACATCTTTTCCTGCGGACCGGAAGAGAAGAGGCGGATTTTCAGGAAAAAAATTCACAACGGCAACCTCAGGCTTGCAAGCAAGGCCACAACATCGCCGTTTTTACAACGGTCGGCACGGTTATAACGGCAAACGTACCCAGCCATGCAACAGCATATACATCCCTACCACCGCGATCAGCACACTGGAAAAGTAAGGCGCCCGCCGCGCCAGTGCGGCGAATCCCGGCCAGCGGCGGCCGGCATGTTGTACGCTGAGCGCCGCGCCGACCCCAACCGCTACCAGCGTCAATGCCAGTCCGATACTGAAACAGACCACCAGTGCCGCCCCCAGCGTAAAAGCCTTCACCTGAATACACAACAGCAGCACCGTAATAGCGGCCGGACAGGGAATCAATCCGCCGGTGAGGCCAAACAATAGAATCTGCCCATTGGTCGCCTCCCGGTTGGCAAAGCGCTGGCGAATCTCGTCGGCGTGCGCCCGTTCATGCGCATCCTGATATTCACCTTGAGGCTGTGCGTGATCATGTTGATGACCAGAATGATGATCAGCATGAGAAACATCATGGTGATGATGAGCATGTTCGTGATGATGGGCATGTTCATGGTCGTGATGATGATGCTCGTGGCCGTGGTCATGATGGTGACCATGACTATGCTGGTGTTGTTTCCATGCCCATTCGTCGCGCCAGGTACGCCAGAACATCCAGATGGCAGTCCCCAAAATAATGATGCCGGAAATAAATTGTAGCCAGGGCTCGGCGGATTCAGCGGTAAACTGCCGGCTCAGATACATCCCGCCCAACGCAATCAACCAGACCACGGCGGTATGAGACAATGTAGCGGCGACGCCCAGCATTACCGCCTGCCTCACCGTGCCGCGGATTGCCACGATAAACGCCGCCATCATGGTCTTGGAGTGACCCGGCTCCAGGCCATGCAGTGCCCCCAACAGAACAGCGCTGGGGATAAATAACCAGGCATTAGCGACACCCTGCTGCAAAAGTAAGGAAAAATCCGTCATAGTTAGCGTCCGAATCAGGCAGCCGATAGGCCAGCCTGAAAATGAAATGATGAAAATATACTATACCCCAGTATAGGGTGATACAAGACGGGAGCCGCCATGCCTCACACTGTTCATGAAAAAAAGAAACTGCTGACGCGCGTCAGACGCATCAAAGGTCAGGCAGAAGCGCTGGAAAAAGCCCT
Source organism: Dickeya sp. ws52 (assembly GCF_007210685.1). Classification (NCBI taxonomy): domain Bacteria; kingdom Pseudomonadati; phylum Pseudomonadota; class Gammaproteobacteria; order Enterobacterales; family Pectobacteriaceae; genus Dickeya; species Dickeya sp. ws52. The sequence goes on along the minus strand of NZ_SZVX01000007.1, from coordinate 140,711 downwards.
GGACGGCGGCGGGCGCTCCTGTCTGGAAATTCTGCAACAGATTGCCGCTATTCGAGGGGCAGTGAACGGATTGATGGGTGAAGTGCTGGAAGGCCACATCCGCGACCATCTGATGAATGAAGAAGCCGATCCTGCGGAACGCGCTACCGATTTGGAAGCAATCGTGACGGTGATTCGTTCTTATATGAAATAGCCGTTAAAGAGGGGGCGCGTATAAAACCGCGTAGCCACAGCTTCATTCCAGACACCTGCGACTCCCCTGTCCTTCCGGCGGTTACAGCAGTAAGAGAGCGAGTATAGCGCTATTTATCGACGGTGCAGACGAGCAAACATCGATTACGCGACCCACCACTCAATATTGAAACGATGTTTCAATTGAAGTTGGTTTCTTTGCTATCCTCGGCGGCACAGATGTTCGTCCCTCCCCCCTTGATTATTGCTGGAGATACCATGGCCAAGAACGTCGCCATTCTGTTGGCTCCCGGATTCGAAGAAGCGGAAGCGATTATGGTGATCGATGTGTTGCATCGTACGAAGCTAAACGTCACCCTGCTTTCCTGTCACGATAGGCTGGAATTGCCTAGTTACCATAATATCCGCATGTTTGCAGATGCCCTGCTGGAAAGAAGTATGGACCAGCTGTTTGATGCCGTGGTAATTCCGGGGGGGCCGCAAGGCACAGTGAACCTGGCGGCCAACCCGCTGGTAACGGAATTTATCCGCCGCCATGACGAGGCAGGCAAACTGATTTGCCCACTCTGCTCGGCAGCCGCCAGAGTGCTGGGTGGTAACCATTTGCTGAAAGGTCGCCGCTACGTCTGCTCAGGCGACCTCTGGAAAGACGTGACCGACGGCGTATATGTCGACCAAAAAGTGGTGGAAGACGGCAACCTGATCAGTGGCAAAGGACTCGGCGTCGCGTTCGATTTCGCATTCACGCTGGCCAGCCGGCTGAGTAACGACAAGGACGATGTGAATTTTCAGGTCGAGCATATTTATTACGATTACTGGCGTGTGCCCGCCTAAACCAGGCAACCATGACGACGGCGCGCACGCGCCGTCGCTCCCAACGTTATTTCTCGCTCGTCATCGTCGAGCATGTTATACCCCCCGAAACTCTCATCGTCGTTCGATCATCCCCGTCGCTCATCGGTAACACCGATAGGACGCCTGAACATTGTCATAGCGACTATCGTCGTAACCGCCTTCACCATAACGCTCACGGTATTCGCGCGGCGTCAGGTCGTAATCTTTGCGAAAAACAGAATAAAAGTACGGTAACGAAGGATACCCGCACATCGTTGAAATCTCGTTAATCGACAACGAGGTCGACACCAGCAAGTTTCTTGCCCTCTCCAGCTTTTCAGCATGGATGATGCCGTGAATCGTTTGCCCGGTTTCATCTTTAAAGCGTTTTTCAAGATTGGAACGCGACAACCCAACCGCATCCAACACCTGTTCCACCTTAATGCCTTTGCAGGCATGATGGCGGATAAAGTGCATCGCCTGAATCACCGCCGGGTCGCGCACCGAACGGTAATCGGTGGAGCTGCGTTCCACCACCCGTAACGGTGGCACCAGAACGCGTTGCAACGGCAGCGAATAGGGCGCCAGCAACAACTGGTGCAGCAATTTGGCGGCTCGATACCCCATCTGCCGCGTCCCCTGCGCTACCGAAGATAGCGCGACGCGCGACAGGTAACGGGTGAGTTCTTCATTGTCGATACCAATTACGCACAGCTTTTCCGGCACCGCGATGTTCAGGTGCTCGCACACCTGCAACAGATGGCGGGCGCGGGCATCCGTTACGGCGATAATACCGGTTTGTGGCGGCAAGGTTTGGATCCAGTCCGCCAGCCGGTTCTGGGCATACTGCCAGTTGTCCGGCGACGTCTCCATGCCCTGATACACTACGCCTTGATACTGCTCCGCCGATACCAACTGGCGAAAAGCCTGTTCCCGCTCTTGCGCCCATCGCTTCCCCACCGATATCGGCAGGCCGTAAAACGCGAATCGGTTCAACCCTTTATTTTTGAGATGCAAAAACGCGCTCTCCACCAGCGCGTAATTGTCGGTGGCGATGTAATGCACCGGCGGATAATCCTGTGGATGGTGATAAGAGCCGCCTACGCCCACCAGCGGCACGCGCACCCCGGATAACAACGCGACAATCGCCGGGTCATCGAAATCCGCGATCACGCCGTCCCCCAGCCAGTCGCGGATATTGTCGATACGGCAACGGAAGTCTTCCTCAATGAAGATATCCCAGTCACACTGAGACGCTTGCAGGTATTCTCCCACACCTTCGACTACCTGCCGGTCGTACACTTTGTTGGCATTAAACAGCAATGTAATACGGTAGCGTTTCTCAAACATGACGATACGTTCTCGTTGGACAGTGTGATAGCGGGCATCACCTTCCCTCAGGCGAAATCCGGCGTCGAAAGCGGGTCTTTCGCCTAAATAGCACGGCCGACCGGCAGCCCAAAATCCATTTCCTTACTTTGCGAACTGTTTCGCTGATTTTGCCGCAGACGTACCGTCATCCCTGTCATCCACAGTGGTCAGGCTTTGTGCTTGGTGGCGGTATCCATCCACACCGCCAACAGCAAAATGCCGCCCTTGACGATGTACTGCCAAAAGGTGGGCACATCGAGCATACTCATACCGTTATCCAGCGACGCCATGATGAATGCCCCCATCACCGCACCGGCCACACTGCCGACCCCACCCGCCAGACTAGTACCGCCGATGACGCAGGCGGCGATAGCGTCCAGTTCCGCGATATTCCCGGCAGACGGCGACCCGGCACCCAGTCGGGAACTGAGCACCAGCCCCGCGACCGCCACCATCAGCCCGTTGATGGCGAACACCGCCAGCTTGGTACGCTCGACATTCACCCCCGACAGACGGGCGGCATCGATATTGCCGCCGACGGCATAAATGCGTCGTCCGAAAGCCGTACGCATCGCCATAAACATGCCGCCCAGCATGATAAGCGTCAGCAGCAGTACCGGTGTCGGCACACCCCGATAATCATTCAGTAAGTAGATAGCGCCCAGCACCAGCACCGCCATCAGCGACTGGCGAGCGGCATCGCCGGAAGCGGCGGCCACCGGCAACCCCAAACGCTGACGACGCAACCGCTGACGCCAGCGCCACACCACAAACAGCGTCAGCCCAACGATACCGAACAAAAATCCCACGCCTTCCGGCAGATAACTCTGGCCAATCTGCGACATTGCCGGGCTGGTAGGCGATACCGTGGTGCCATTGGTAATACCAATCAGCACGCCGCGAAACGCCAACATGCCGGCCAGCGTCACAATGAACGACGGCACGCGCCGATACGCCACCCACCAGCCGTTCCAGGCGCCGAGCAACAACCCCAATAACAACGTCACCGCCACGGTCAGGGGCAACGGCCAGCCGTACCAGACATCCAGAATCGCCGCCACGCCGCCCAACAGCCCCATCATGGAGCCGACCGACAGGTCGATCTCGGCGGAAATAATCACAAATACCATGCCCACCGCCAGAATGCCGGTGATGGCGGTTTGACGCAGCAGGTTGGAAATGTTGCGGGCGCTAAGGTACGCGCCATCGGTCATCACGGTGAAAAACAGCATGATCGCAATAATCGCCGCGATCATCACCAGCACCTGTAAATTGAAAGAACGCCGACGAGACGTTCCGCCGGAAGACGACGCCAGTGCAGGCGTACGGTCAGACAGCCAGGTTTTCAGCATGAGGCTCACTCCTTAATGCAGCTTCCATCACCTGCTCCTGCGTCAGGCCGCGGTTGGGTAAATCCGCCTTGAGCCGCCCTTGATGCATCACCAGCACCCGGTCGCTCAAGCCCAACACTTCAGGCAGTTCAGAGGAAATCACGATGACGGCGATCTGTTGCTTCACCAACTGATTGATCAATTTGTAGATTTCATATTTCGCACCGATATCGATCCCGCGGGTCGGTTCATCCAGAATCAAGATTTTCGGGCGCAACAGCAGGCATTTCGCCAGAATGGCCTTTTGCTGATTACCGCCGCTGAGACGGGCAATCGCCAGTTCCGGCGAGGCGGTTTTGACTTTCAGATGGGTTATCGACTCCCGCAGGCTGTGCTGTTCATCAGCATCCCGCAACACCGACAGTGCGCCGGTGAACTGGTCGAGCGCCGCCAGTGTAATATTCTGCGCCACGCTCATTACCGGAATAATGCCGTCTTTTTTACGGTCTTCCGGTACCATGGCGATCCCCAGCGCCATCGCCTGCCGGCAGTGACGGATAACGACCGGCTTTCCTTCTACACGGATTTCGCCCTGCCATTGCCCCGGATAGGCGCCAAACAGGCACTGAACCGTCTCGGTACGCCCGGCGCCGACCAGCCCGGCGATCCCCAGCACTTCACCACGGTGCAGGCTGAACGACACATCGTCTACCCGGCGAATATGCCGGTTGACCGGGTGCCAGGCGGTCAGGTGCTCCACCCGCAACACCTCTTCACCGATATCATGCGGCTCGTTCGGATACAGCTCCGTCAGCTCACGCCCCACCATCATGGCGATAATCTGATCCTCGCTGAGCGAATCCGCCGGACAGGTACCGATGTGTCTGCCGTCGCGGATCACGCAGATCACATCGGAAATCGCCTTAACCTCGTTAAGCTTGTGAGAGATGTAGATACAAGCGATACCGTGGTGACGCAGGTCACGCACGATATCCAGCAATACGCCGGTTTCCCGTTCGGTCAGCGACGCGGTCGGCTCATCAAGAATCAGCAAGCGCACCTGCTTGTTCAACGCCTTGGCGATCTCCACCAGTTGCTGTTGACCTAACCCCAGTTCGCCGACGCGGGTATTCGGGTCAATGTCCAGCCGCACCTGCGCCAGCATGGTCTGGCAACGCAGGTACATGGCGTCGTAATCCATCACACCGGCATACGTCCATTCATTACCAAGAAAGACGTTCTCCAGCACCGTCATCTCTTTAACCAGCGCCAGTTCCTGATGAATGATGGCGATCCCTTTCTGCTCGGTATCACGGATATGCCCGGCCCGTAGCTCATCGCCAGCAAACCGTATGCTGCCCTCATAGCTGCCGTAGGGATACACCGCGCACAGCACTTTCATCAATGTCGACTTGCCGGAACCGTTCTCGCCGCACAGCGACAACACCTGCCCAGCGTCCAGTTGCAGACTGACATTGTCTACCGCCTTCACCGCCCCGAAAGCCTTGGTGATGTTTTTCATTTCCAACAGATACGGCATACCCCCTCCACCTGGCCGATGCCGCACATCCGGCAATACCGCGGCTGCGGTTCGCCGGACGACGAACGAACGGGTTAATAGATATCCGCTTTCTTATGGAATCCGTCGGCGACGACGGTGCTATCGATATTCGCCTTATCGACCGGGATAGGCGTCAACAGGAAGGCAGGCACCTCTTTCTTGCCGTTATTGAGCGTGGCGTTAGACTCCGGTTTTTTCCCCTGTCCCAGCAACACCGCGATATTCGCCGCGTCCTGCGCCAGTTTGCTAATCGGTTTGTACACGGTCATGGTCTGAGTGCCGGACACGATCCGCTTGATGGCCGCCAGATCGGCATCCTGACCGGATATCGCCACCTTGCCGGCCAGGCCCTGAGCGGAGAGCGCCTGAATCGCACCGCCCGCGGTCGCATCGTTCGACGCCACCACCGCATCAATGTTGTTGTTGTTGGCGGTCAGCGCGTTTTCCATGATTTTCAGCGCATTTTCCGGCAGCCAGGCATCCACCCACTGGTCGCCCGCGACCTTAATTTTGCCGCTATCAATTAATGGTTTTAATACTTTCATCTGTCCCTGACGGAACAGTTTGGCATTATTATCAACCGGCGAGCCGCCCATCAGGAAATAACTGCCCTGCGGCACTTTATTAATCAAATATTGTGCCTGAAGCTCTCCGACTTTTTCATTATCAAACGAAATGTAAAAATCGATATCCGCATTATTAATCATACGGTCATAAGCCAGTACTTTTATTCCCTCGCGTTTGGCTTCGGCAATCACGTTACTTAAAACCTGACCGTTATAAGGGATAATCACCAGCACATCGACGCCACGGTTAATCATATTTTCTATCTGGGATATTTGCGTTCCTTCATTGCCGTTGGCGGACTGAACAAACACTTTCGCCCCTTTTTCTTCGGCGCTCTTCACAAAAATATCCCGATCTTTCTGCCAGCGCTCAAGACGCAGGTCGTCGATAGCCATACCGATTTTAACCTCTTTGGCGAACCCCGGCTGACACAGCATGACAAGTGCGGCACAGGCTGACAGTAATACGTGTTTCATTTTCATCGTAGAGTACCTTTGTTATAGGACGGCAGGATAAAAGCGTCACTTCACTTACGGCTACGTTGCGTGAAATTGTTGACAAGAAAAGTCAGGGTCAGCAATTGCTGATTTTTATCTCTGAATTACGTTTTTTGGTTTAATTGTTATTTTTTGATAGCGGTCATATTTTCACCGTGTTAATTGCTTTCATCACACCAGTGAGTGCGAGCGGTTTTGCAGATTATTCCGGCTATTTTTTGCGATCACGCGCACATTTAATAATTATCTGAATTTCAGTGTGAAATAACGTAATTGAGGAAACCGGCAGGTAAACGGAATATTGAGACAAGGCTGAAAACAGTCATTCCGGTGGTTTGCAAGGAGATAACAATGCACGCTTATTTTGATCAGATAGAAAAAGTTCGCTTTGAAGGTCAGGGCAGCCGCAATCCGTTCGCCTTCCGCCATTACAACCCCGACGAAGTCATCCTCGGCAAGCGTATGGCCGACCATTTGCGTTTTGCGGTCTGTTATTGGCACACCTTCTGCTGGAACGGTTCCGACATGTTCGGCGCCGGTGCCTTCGCCCGGCCGTGGCAACAGCCCGGCGACGCGCTGGCGCTGGCGAAACGCAAGGCCGATATCGCCTTCGAATTCCTGCACAAACTGGGCGCGCCCTATTACTGTTTTCACGATGTCGACGTCGCGCCGGAAGGGGGTTCATTGCCGGAATACCTGAACAACTTTGCCGCCATGACCGAGGTTCTGGCAGCCAAACAGCAGGAAACCGGGGTGAAGCTGCTGTGGGGCACCGCCAACTGCTTTACCAACCCGCGTTATGCCGCCGGTGCCGCCACCAATCCCGACCCGGACGTGTTCGCCTGGGCCGCGACGCAGGTGTTCACCGCCATGAACGCCACCAAAATGCTGGGCGGTGAGAATTATGTGTTGTGGGGCGGCCGTGAAGGCTATGAAACCCTGCTCAATACCGACCTGCGCCAGGAACGTGAGCAAATTGGCCGTTTCATGCAGATGGTGGTGGAACACAAGCACAAGATCGGTTTCAACGGTACGCTGCTGATCGAGCCCAAACCGCAGGAACCGACCAAACACCAGTACGATTACGATGTCGCCACCGTTTACGGCTTTCTCAAACAGTTCGGGCTGGAAAAAGAGATCAAGGTCAATATTGAGGCCAACCACGCCACGCTGGCGGGGCATACCTTCCATCACGAGATCGCCACCGCGATTGCACTCGGCATCTTCGGCTCGGTTGACACCAATCGCGGCGACCCGCAGCTCGGCTGGGATACCGACCAGTTCCCCAATAGTGTGGAGGAAAACGCGCTGGTGCTCTATGAAATCCTGAAAGCGGGCGGATTCACCACCGGAGGCCTTAATTTCGATGCCAAGGTCCGCCGCCAAAGCACCGATCGCTATGACCTGTTCCACGCTCACATCGGCGCGATGGACACTATGGCGTTGTCGCTCAAGGTAGCGGCCCGCATGTTGGAAGACGGCGAATTAAACCAACAGGTCGCCAACCGTTACGCCGGCTGGAATAGCGAGTTAGGGCAACAAATCCTGCAAGGCAACGCGTCGCTGGAGATGCTGGCAGGTTACGCCGCCCGCCACCCGCTTAATCCGCAACATCACAGCGGGCAGCAGGAACGACTGGAAAATCTGGTTAATCGCTATCTGTTCGGCTAAATAGGTATAGGCTGGCGCACGCCCGGTCGCGCAGAAAACCACGTTTGTTGACGGTATGCGCCGGCGGTACACACCTTCAGGGTTCAGCCTGATAACCGCACATGAGTCACAGTGAGGCATTATGTATATCGGCATCGATCTTGGCACATCGGGCGTGAAAGCCATCTTATTACGGGAAAACGGCGACGTGGCGGCCAGCCACAGCGCACCGTTGAGCGTCTCGCGTCCGCATCCGTTGTGGTCGGAACAGGACCCGGAAAAGTGGTGGCAGGCAACCGACGCCGCCCTGAGCGGGTTAGCCGCACAACAGACGTTGCAGGGCGTGCGGGCCATCGGGCTGACCGGCCAGATGCACGGCGCGACCCTGCTGGATGCGCAGCAGCAGGTACTGCGGCCCGCCATTTTATGGAACGACGGGCGCAGCGCCGCACAATGCCTGCAACTGGAACAGTTGGTGCCGGACGCCCGCCGCATCACCGGTAACCTGATGATGCCCGGCTTTACCGCACCGAAGCTGAAATGGGTACAGCAGCACGAGCCGGATATTTTTCGGCTCATCGACAAGGTGCTGTTGCCCAAAGATTACCTGCGCTGGCGCCTGACCGGCAATTTCGCCAGCGACATGTCCGATGCGGCCGGCACGCTGTGGATGGATGTCGCCCGACGCGACTGGAACGATGACCTGCTCGCCGCCTGCGGGCTTAACCGCGATCAGATGCCTGCACTATTCGAAGGCAACCAGATTACCGGGCAGTTGCGTGCCGACATCGCCGCACGCTGGGGTATGCCGCCGGTGCCGGTAGTCGCCGGCGGCGGCGACAATGCGGCCGGCGCTATCGGCGTCGGGTTGTATCAAGCCGGGCAGGCCATGCTATCGCTCGGCACGTCCGGCGTTTACTTCGCGGTTAGCGATGGCTTTCTCAGCAATCCCCAACGCGCCGTTCACAGCTTTTGCCATGCACTGCCCAACAGTTGGCATCTGATGTCCGTGATGCTGAGCGCGGCATCCTGTCTCGACTGGGCCGCCCGACTCACCCACGCCGATAGCGTGGCGTCTCTGCTCGCCGAAGCCGAACAGGCGGGTGCAGAAGAAACCGCCACCCCCGTGTGGTTTCTGCCCTATCTGTCTGGCGAACGCACGCCGCACAACAACCCACAGGCTAAAGGCGCTTTTTGGGGGCTGACGCACTCACATGGTCGCGCAGCGCTGGCACGCGCGGTGCTGGAAGGGGTGGGGTTTGCACTGGCGGACGGCATGGACGCGCTGCACGCGACCGGGCTTGAGCCTCGGCAGGTCACGCTGATTGGCGGTGGCGCGCGCAGCGCCTACTGGCGGCAGATGCTGGCGGATATCAGCGGCAAGACGCTGGAATACCGTACCGGCGGTGATGTCGGCCCGGCGCTGGGGGCCGCAAGGCTGGCGCAAATCGCACTGAACCCAGCCATACCGCTGGCACAGTTACTGCCTGCTTTACCACTGGAGCAAGTCCACCAGCCGGACCCAACGCGTCATGCGCAGTACGCACAGCAGCGCGCAGTGTTCCGCCGGCTTTACCAGCAGCTCAGCCCGCTGATGACCTGATGCAGGTCACGCCACTGCCGATGGCTAAACTGAAGCCGTCGACAAAAAGCCGTCTTGTTTTGTTGCCGGTGATTTATGCAAGAGGAGTGAAAAGTTTCGTGCGTGATAACGTCAATGGTGGCTTTGTACGATTTCGGCCCCCGGAAAAACCGTCACCTCGCATTTCAGTGGTTTGTTAGAAAAATCAGTGGTTTGCTAGCAAAAAGAAAGAGCCGCTCTTGCGACCCTTTCATAACAGGCTGTTGTTGGCTTAGAACAGGCCGAGCGGCTTCTCGGAGTAGCTCACCAGCAGGCATTTGGTCTGTTGGTAGTGCTCCAGCATCATTTTGTGGGTTTCACGCCCGATACCAGACTGTTTATAGCCGCCAAACGCTGCATGTGCCGGATAGGCATGGTAACAGTTAGTCCAGACGCGGCCGGCCTGAATGCCGCGCCCCATGCGGTAGGCGATGTTGGCGTTACGGCTCCATACCCCGGCTCCCAGACCGTACGGCGTGTCGTTGGCTATCGCCAGCGCCTCCTCCGGCGTTTTGAAGGTGGTTACCGCCAGCACCGGCCCGAAGATCTCTTCCTGGAACACCCTCATGCTGTTCTGGCCGAACAGAATCGTCGGCTCCAGATAATAGCCCTGCGCCAGATCACCCGGCAGCACTTTGCGATGCCCGCCGGTCAGTACCTGCGCGCCTTCTTTCTTACCGATATCAATGTAATTCAGAATGGTGTCCAACTGCCCGGCCGATACTTGCGCCCCCATCATGGTCTGGCTATCGAGCGGGTTACCGACCCGAATAGACTCGACGCGTTTGATGGCACGCTCCATAAACCGTTCGTAGATAGACTCCTGAATCAACGCCCGACTCGGGCAGGTACAGACTTCGCCCTGGTTGAAGGCAAACAACGCGAACCCTTCCAGCACCTTATCAAAGAAGCTATCTTCCTGATCCATGACGTCGGCAAAGAAGATATTCGGCGATTTACCGCCCAGTTCCAACGTCACCGGAATAACGTTTTGCGCCGCATACCCCATGATCTGTTGGCCGACTTCGGTCGAACCCGTAAAGGCGACTTTGGCGATACGCGGCGAGGTTGCCAGATATTCGCCGATCTGCCCACCCGCACCGTTAACCACATTGAGTACGCCCGGCGGCAGAATATCCTGAATCAACTCCATCAGCAGCAGCACCGACAGTGGGGTCAGTTTGGCGGGTTTGAGCACAATGCAGTTACCGGCAGCCAACGCCGGCGCCAGCTTCCAACAGGCCATCAGCAGCGGGAAGTTCCAGGGAATAATCTGCCCGACGACGCCGAGCGGTTCGTGGAAATGGTAGGCGACCATATCGTGGTCGATTTCGCTGATCGCCCCTTCCTGTGCACGAATACAGGCGGCAAAGTAGCGGAAATGATCGATACCCAGCGGTACGTCGGCATTCAGGGTTTCCCGGATCGGTTTTCCGTTATCCCAGGTTTCCGCACTGGCCAACAGTTCCAGATTGGCCTCCATACGATCGGCTATTCGATTGAGGATCTGCGCCCGCTCACGCGTAGAGAGCGCCCCCCACTCGGCACTGGCCTTGTGAGCGGCATCCAGCGCATGATCCACATCGCGGCTACTGGAACTGGCAACCTCGCATAGCGGTTGCCCGGTTACCGGCGTCAAATTGACGTAATACTCGCCGCCGGAGGGAGGAACCCATGCGCCGCCGATAAAGTTGTCGTAGCGCTTTTTCAGTGTAAGAGCGGGGCCGTATTCACCGGGTTGTACCCGGCTTGCATTATCGATATCCATTCCGTTCTCCTTTGGTAACACGAAGTGTCATTGCAGGAAGATACTCGGCCTCATGCCGGTGCCCCTGCGCCGCGGCAGCCAGACTTCGCCGACGCAAACGCCGACAAAGATAAACCCTTATCTGGCTGATAAGTCCTCACAGAAAGTAATGGTTAAATCGTATACAGTGTTGCCGGGTTGTAAAAGCCCTGTAGCAGTAAAAAATATCAGTCTTCGACGCAGCGCACAGTTTGTTATCCCCGGATCTGCGCCATCACTTTTACACTCAATGGGATAGCAGGGCATTGACGGGATAAAAATTCGCATCGCCGCCACGGCGGTGAAATAATGTCGCAATAGATTCCCCCAACAACAGGCACAACACAGTGAACAGTGATGATTCTCAGGGCGTTGCAGAGCGTTCCGGCGCCTGCCAGCACAGCGTCTGGCGTCAGGGTGCGCTGGATTTGCCGCAGCAGGACTGGCTGGCGGAAGAAGTGCCGGTAGCGCTGGTTTATAACGGCATTTCGCACGTCGTGATGATGGCGTCGCCAAAAGATCTGGAGCCGTTCGCGCTCGGCTTCTCTTTGTCGGAAGGCATCATTGAGTCAGCTCAGGATATCTACGGCATGGATGTCGTGCCGGCGTGTAACGGCATCGAAGTACAAATCGAGCTTTCCAGCCGCCGTTTCGCCGGGCTAAAAGCACGGCGGCGAGCGATGGACGGGCGTACCGGCTGCGGCGTCTGTGGAGTTGAACAACTGGCGGAAATCGGCAAGCCGATGTCGCCGCTGCCGTTCACGCAACATTTCTCCTTGTCTCGCCTGGAGCCCGCATTACAGGCGTTGAAAAACGTACAGCAGGCAGGCGCGTTGACCGGTGCGACTCATGCCGCCGCCTGGCTATCGCCGCAAGGGGAATTACTGGGCGGTTGTGAAGACGTAGGCCGCCACGTGGCGCTGGACAAACTGCTGGGAACGCGGGCGCGTCAGCCCTGGCAGCACGGTGCCGCGCTGGTATCCAGCCGCGCCAGTTATGAAATGGTGCAAAAATCCGCCATGTGCGGCGTGGAAATTCTGTTTGCGGTCTCCGCCGCGACCTCACTGGCCGTAGAAGTCGCCGAGCGCTGCAATCTGACGCTGGTCGGCTTCTGCCGTCCTGGGCGCGCCACCATCTATACCCATCCGCAACGGTTGCAGCCATAACGGCTGCGCCGGGTATAGCTTAGATCAATTTATTGTTAGCTAACCCAATTATGGTATAACCGATTGTAATGATAGGATAAAACCCCACATCAAACCGGTTTTCGCCGCGAATAATCGTTTTCAAGATCATTTAATTAACTATAATGAACTTAATGCTTACGCGGCGCTAACAAACGACGGTGCCGCACAAACCAGTCACAACCGCCTTGTGCATGATAACGATTTGTACATGACAAGAATTTGCGCACCACAACAATGGAGATGCTAAACATGAGTTATTCACTGCCATCCCTGCCTTATACTTATGACGCACTGGAGCCGCACTTCGACGCACGGACGATGGAGATTCATCACTCCAAACACCATCAGGCTTACGTCAATAACGCTAACGCAGCGCTGGAGTCCCTGCCTGAATTCGCCGGCCTGTCTGCCGAAGAGTTGATTACCAAACTGGATCAACTGCCGGCCGATAAAAAAGGCCCGCTGCGTAATAACGCCGGCGGCCATGCCAACCACAGCCTGTTCTGGAAAGGGTTGAAGCTGGGCACCACGTTGGAAGGCGAACTGAAAGCGGCAATTGAGCGTGATTTCGGCAGCGTCGACGAGTTCAAAACAAAATTCGAGCAGGCTGCCGCAACCCGTTTCGGTTCAGGCTGGGCGTGGCTGGTACTGAAAGATGACGGCAAGCTGGCTGTCGTTTCCACCGCCAACCAGGACAGCCCGCTGATGGGCGAAGCGATTTCCGGCGCATCCGGCTACCCGATCATCGCACTGGACGTGTGGGAGCACGCCTACTACCTGCAATACCAAAACCGTCGCCCGGACTACATTAAAGCGTTCTGGTTCGTCGTAAACTGGGACGAAGCGGCTAAACGTTTCGCAGAAGCAAAAAAGTAACAATTAATTTCCACACCGGAAATTAATCCCGACAAACCCGGAATAACCTTCGTTATACCGGGTTTTTTTTATTTTGTTTTTCGGATCAATAATGGAAAAAACAGTATAAAGTTTTAGTAGGGTACGCCGATAGATTCAGCGTGTTCTCCCCGCAGTCTATACACAACCGCCATGGTGGCATTTTATATACGTTATAGATTTCAGGACATGGTGAAACGGTAGGTAGATAAAGCTTCATTCGCCCACTCAGGCCGGCGAATGAAAAAAGACAAATCCATCGGAAGCAGATTTGAGCACAGCTCGCTATCTTTACAATGACAAGCTCGGTCAGGAAGGCCGGAAACCAACAGCTGGCTTATTCGTATCGTGATACGAAGCCAAGTCTGTCAGCGTGCTAATCATAAAGAGCCTGGTACCTTACTTAGTCACTCAGCCTATCTACGATGGAAGAAAATCAATGGCTATAAAACTCGAAAATATCAAAGTCGGCAGGAAGTTAGGATTAGGGTTTTCCCTGATTCTGCTACTGACCGTTATCATTGCCGCCGTGAGTGTTCGCTATATCGAAACACTGAAAGGGCGTTTTGAAAAAGTTATTTTTAGCAACCAAATTAATAATGAGGTGAGTGAAGCCCGTTATTATCGGTTGCTATACGGCACCAGTTATAACCCGGATAGTCTTAAAGAGAATAGTAAACACATTGATAACATCATCGGGTTAATATCTTCTATTCAGGATAAAAACTGGCGAAGCGATTACGACGAGCGGCTGGATAATATCAATAAGTTGATTAATCAGTATAAAGAACGGCGGAAAAACTATACCGACGCCGTCGCCAAAAAAGATGACGTCAGAAAAAGCTGGAACCTGTCCGATTCTGAAAAGCCGCTCAAGCAAATAGAACAGCAGGTAGCCGGCAATATGCCTTTGCAGTTGCAACTGACCTCACTGCACCAGAAACTGGTTAACGTCCGCTATCTGGTGCGCGGCCTGTTGTTATCGTTGAACAGCGACTCGGAAAAACCGCTGATTAGCGCACTGGACGACGCGCAAAAAGCGCTTGGCCAATTCGTCCAGGCACTGACGCCGGAACAGCAAGCGATTATGGCGCCGGTTGTTTCTACGCTGTCGACGTATAAAACGCAGGTCATGGCTTATCTGCCGGCTTATCAGGAAGAAATGGCGCAAGGTAAGTTGCTGGGCGATACCGCCAATCTGCTTATCGACAACGTCAATAAGATGGTCGCCGAAGAAACCGCCGCTACCCAGAACGATATCATCACCGCCGAATGGCAGATCGCCATCACCTCGCTTATCACGCTGATACTCGGCGCGCTGATTGCCTGGTATATTTCCCGCCAAATCACTCACCCCTTGAACAACACCGTGGCCATCGCCGAGAGTATCGCCACCGGCGATTTGACCGTCGCCATTGAAACAACGCGCCGCGACGAACTGGGCATGTTGTTTAGCGCCATGGCAAAAATGAAGGCCAATCTGCATAACATGATTGACGATATTCGTATGGGGGTCAGCCAGATTACTACCGCCGCCAGCGAAATCGTCACCGGTAATAACGATCTGGCCGCACGTACCGAATCTCAGGCGGCGTCCGTTGAAGAAACCGCCGCCAGCATGGAAGAACTCACGTCCACCGTGAAACAAAACGCCGCCAACGCGCACCAAGCCAATAAACTGGTGTTGGATGCCACGCATACGGCGCAGGAAGGCGGTAAGCTGGTCGCTGATGTGGTGCAAACCATGTCCGATATTGAAGGCAGTTCCAAACGTATTGCGGAAATCACCTCCGTTATCAACGGTATTGCCTTCCAAACCAATATTCTGGCGCTGAACGCAGCGGTGGAAGCGGCGCGGGCGGGTGAGCAAGGGCGTGGTTTCGCCGTGGTTGCCAATGAAGTGCGTAATCTGGCTCAGCGCAGTTCGCAGGCAGCCAAAGAGATTGAAAGCTTGATCTCCACCTCGGTCGGGCAGGTCTCGAAAGGGGCGAATCTGGTTCACTCGGCGGGTAAAACCATGCAGGAGATTGTGACTGCGGTAACGCATGTACACGACATCATGGGTGAAATTACGATTGCGTCCGACGAGCAAAGCCGCGGTATCGCTCAGGTCAATCAGGCGATTGTCGAGATGGACAGCACCACCCAACAAAACGCCGCACTGGTGCAGCAGTCTTCTGCGGCAGCCAGCTCACTGGAAGACCAGGCCATGATACTCTCCAATACGGTATCGGCTTTCCGTCTCTCCTCCTCCCACGAACTGGCGCCTGCCAGTCACGGTTTGCCGTTCGCCGGCCACCAGCAACAGTTATCTTATAAGCATTAAAACCGGCGATAGCGCAAAGCGCGAAAATGGAAAGATAAACAAAGGGCAACCCGAATAGGTTGCCCTGTTTTATTGCGGTGATTCGCTGAAATCAGAATGCCTTTTTCAGGCTGATGCCGGCGATAAGCTCAGTCAACGACAATACCAACGTGGAGCGCACCATCTGTTGATAACGCTGCTGTTGCATGGCCGCCAGCAGCGCATCGTCGGGATCAACGCCGGACGGCGGTATCGGCGACGGCGGCAGGCTGCTCACGCAATGCAATTCGCTGATCGGCCCCAGGATTTCGTCATCAGTAAACCGATACGCGTGCTCATCGTGGGCCAATTCTTCGCCCAACGCCATCAGCAGCTCCGTATCTTCATACTCTTTGCGGCTAATCATGCCCAGCCCGTAAATCAGCTTCAACCGCACCGACAGTTCGCCCAGCGGCCCGCTGCCGGATAACAGCGGCTCGACGGCGTACTTCACGGCATAGTCGTCTTTACGAAACGCCTGCAACATCAACAGGCTGACGGCTTCCGCCAATAATTCGACCGCCATCAGCATAAAACTTCTGACTGTCTTCGATGCATTCAGGGATTCCAGTACCCGATTTTCAAATGCCTGCGTATCGTCCATCGTCGCTTCTCGTACGTTAATTCTGCGCACAGTATTGCCCCCTGAGCGGTGGAGCGGCTGACGCCACGAGGGCATGGTTTTTCATCGCCAACGCCCTCCCTATCCAACGCACTCGATTGAAAAGCAGGGACACAGCCTGACCTGTGCCGAGACGCGCCGATTATTGCATGGCGTTATACACACTCACCGCTTTTCCGACAACCTCGCTATCAGCGTCCAGACCTGAAATCTGCGCCAGCGCAGCCTGCGGCCCCTCGGAAGCGATTAACGCCGCCAGCTCCTGCGCCTGCGGATCCTGCTCGCTACGGTAGTGCATCGCCGCGGCAATCCCCTGGATCAGATTATCGTGCGGCAGGCGGTATTCCAGCGTGCCCAGCAGTGGTTTGATCAGCCGATCGCCGGCGCTGAGTTTACGCAACGGCTGACGGCCGACGCGTTCCACCTCGTCGTGCAGCCACGGGTTTTCAAAACGGGTAAGAATTTTGCGGATATAAGCCTGATGCTTATCGGCATCAAAACCATAGCGACGAATCAGTACGGCACCGCTCTCTTCCATCGCACCCTGCACAACCTGGCGGACAGCCGGGTCCAGAATCGCATCGCGGATGGTGCCGTGCCCGGCACGCTGGCCGAGATAGGCGGTAATCGCATGGCCGGTGTTAAGGGTGAACAGCTTGCGTTCAACGAAAGCCATCAGGTTATCGGTCAGCTCCATACCAGCGATCGCCGGCGGCTCGCCGGTAAACTGGGTTTTATCCACGATCCATTCACTGAAGGTTTCCACCGTCACCGCCAGCGGGTCGGATTCACCCGCTTCGGCCGGCGGCACAATACGGTCTACCGCCGAATCCACGAAACCGACATGCTGCGCGACCCACGCCTGTGTATTCTCCGGCAGTTGCGCCAGCACATGCTGTTTGAGCTGGCTGGAGCCTCGCACCATGTTCTCGCAGGCAATGATATTTAGCGGCGACGTATTACCGCTTTCCTGACGCTTCACCAGCCCCTGAGCAATCGCCCCGGCGATCTTCGCCAGTATCTGCGGCCCCACCGCCGTCGTCACCAGGTCAACCTCGGCAATCAGTTCAACCGCCTGCGGGCTGCCGCTGTGTACCGCATTAACCTGATTGACCGTTTCCACACGCTGCTGTTCGCCGACAATCCGCACCGGATAGCTGCCACGCTGATTGATGGCATCCAGCAACGGCTGATTCACATCGGCAAACGTCAGGGCAATGCCAGCATCCGCCAGCAGCTTGCCGATAAACCCACGGCCGATATTGCCGGCCCCAAAATGTAATGCTTTCATCATGCATAACCTTACTGCTGAGATTTAACAATCCGTGAAAGAAAGCGCCGCCCGAAGGCGGCACTTTTTTATCTGTCAGGCAGGAGACTTGCCGGAGAGCAGGTCAAGGACATCCTGCACATTCTCCGTTTGAGCCAGCCGTTCTATGACTGACTCATCATCCAGCGCACTGGTGAGGTTGGTGATCACCTGCACATGTTCGTTGTTGCGAGCCGCGATACCGATGACCAGGCGGGCCACGTCATCCTCATCGTCGCCGAAGCGCACCCCTTGCGGGTACTGGCAGAACACCACGCCGGTTTTCAGTACGCGGTCCTTGGCTTCAATCGTCCCGTGCGGCACGGCGATAGACTCACCCAAATAGGTCGACGTCAGTTTCTCACGCTCCAGCATCGCATCGACATACGCCGGCTCAACATACCCGCCTTTTACCAGTTGTTCGCCGGCAAAGCGGATAGCCTGTTCTTTATCCGCCGCCTGCAAGTTCAGGAAGACGTTTTTCTCCGTCAGTTGGAACAGCGTCTGCGGCGCGGCGGCCGGTTCGACGGCTGGGGCCGCCTGAGCCGGTTTAACGCTGCCGGACTGCGCAGCCTGCAAGCGGGCCACCAAATCGTTGTACAGATGGCTATCGAGGAAGTTGGTCAGCGAAATATGCTGTGCCTGCGGTGCATGACGCATAGCGCGTTCCGTCAGGTCGCGGTGCGTAATCACCAGATCCACATCGTCCGGCAGATTATTGATGGCGCAGTTGGTCACTGAAATAGCCTGCAAACCTGCATCCTGCACTTTTTTACGCAGTACCCCGGCGCCCATCGCGCTGGACCCCATACCTGCATCGCAAGCAACGATGATTTTACGCACGGTCCCCAGATCACCGCTTACGCCGCCGACCGCCTGACCTTTGGAGGCGGATTTCATCTCCTGCATACGGCGAGTCGCCTGCTCCAGCTCGTCATCATCCTTCACTTTGCTGCTTTTCAACAGGATGGCCGACACCACAAAAGAGACCGCAAAAGCAGCGGCAATCGCCGTGATATTGGCGAAATACGCGCCTTTCGGCGTCATCGCCAGTACCGCCAGGATGGAACCCGGCGACGCCGGCGATACCAGGCCGCCATTCAGCAGGCCCAGCGTGAACACACCGGTCATACCGCCGAGAATAACGGCGATGATCAGACGCGGGTTCATCAGTACATACGGGAAGTAAATTTCATGGATCCCGCCGAGGAAGTGGATGATAGCCGCACCCGGCGCGGACTGTTTAGCGTTACCGCGGCCGAACAGCATGTATGCCATCAGCACGCCCATACCCGGACCGGGGTTAGCCTCGATCAAGAAGAAGATCGATTTGCCGGCTTCCGTCGCCTGTTGGATACCCAACGGCGAGAAGATACCGTGGTTAATGGCGTTATTCAGGAACAGAATCTTCGCCGGCTCAACGAAAATCGACGCCAGCGGCAGCAGGTTGTTCTGCACCATCAGGTGCACGCCGGCAGCCAGAATACGCGACAGCGCTTCAACTAATGGGCCGATCGCCAGGAACGACAAGACAGCCAGCAACATGCCGATGATGCCGGCGGAGAAGTTGTTGACCAGCATCTCAAAGCCGCTTTTGATTTTGCCGTCCACCGCCGCATCAAAGCGTTTGATCGCCCAGCCGCCCAACGGACCGGCAATCATGGCGCCGAGGAACATCGGAATATCAGTACCGACGACGACACCCATAGTGGTAATCGCGCCGACCACGCCGCCACGCTCCCCCCCGACCAGACGGCCGCCGGTAAAACCAATCAGCAACGGCAACAGATAGGTGATCATCGGGCCGACCAGCTTGGCCAGCGTCGCGTTAGGGATCCATCCGGTAGGAATAAACAGTGCTGTGATAATCCCCCAGGCAATAAAGGCGCCGATATTCGGCATCACCATATTGCTCAGGAAGCGGCCAAAATTCTGCACCTTGACCTTGGTATCTGGTGAGAGCATAGCGATACACCCCTTTGAAACGCGCGGCGGAAAGCGTTCGCGCGATAATTATTGATTGTTAGACAGCGTGATGACTTCCGTCGGCGTCATGAGGTCGCGTGCCGCTATTACTGTTTTATGGCGCGTCGTGAAGCGACATCCCGTGACGGCGAAAAACCCCAATAGCGTGGCCCCAAAAACCCGTTATCACAGCGGACTCTAGCACGTGATTTTCAGACCGCAACCCGAGACAAAAACGTGACCAAAATCACATAAAAAACCCACAAATCAGCCACAAATAAGTGACATGATTCACAAAAAAATAATAAAGATGGGTTATCGCTCAGAAAAAAAACAATCCACCAACGACAAAAGGTGATTAAAATCACACTTTATTGAATTGAATTTATGATGGATACGTGACTTACATCACAATATATTTTCGCATCGGCCGGTCTTCACACGAAAACCGGCCCATATCGCAAGCAGTAACAAGCGCTATTAGCGAGGCAGGAAATTCTGGGATTTGAGGGTGGTAAACAGTTTTTGCTGCTGATTAGCAATATCCGTCATCAAACTGTTGTACTGGTCCACCTGCTGCTGGGTGTGGAACTGCACGCCGTTGTTGCCAAATACCGCCTGATTGCCTTGAGCCTGTAGATAATCACCCACCTGCACAACGCTCTGCGCAAATGAGGTACTGGCCGGCACAACCGTCACCATCGCATTGGCCGGCAAAGAAACGGCGCGGTTGTAGACCTTGTCATACACCGACTGCAACTCTTCCGACTGCTTAAGCGCCTTGCGGGCGTTGTCCGCCTGGGTTTTCGCGTTCTGCACCTGCGGGCTCAGCATGTTGAGGCCGCCAAGCGCCTGGCGCAGATTATCGCGCTGCGTCATGTAATCCTGCGGTACGCGAATGCGGGATACCACATCCAGCACCGGCGTCAGACTGGCCGCCAGCGCCTGATCCAGTTGCTGGTTGAAACCGGTCATCACCGCGTAATCCTGGGTAAATCGCCCGAAGCTCTGTTTCTGCTGTTCAGTCAACGCAGGCAACTGACGCCCTTCCTGTTGTGAAACCCCCTGCAGGAAAGTGATGAACGCCTGACGTGCGTCCTTATCTTTGTCGCCGCAAGCCGACAGTTGCAATGCCATAACCAACATAACCACTGGCAGCAGCCAGCGCGAACGGTAATCCGCCAACATCATTACTACTCCTGTTTATTTTCACTACCCTGACTCGGCGGCCTTGTTTCATCACCAACGAGCCATCACCCGACGAGTCATGTCGCCATAAGCGTAACCGAACCCGCTGCCGCATGGCACAGGCGACGCCTGTTTTTTTCACCCGACAGCCTGCTCATTCATCAAGAATCACTATTCTACGCCGGATGGTGCCGTACCACCTGCAGAATCCTCTGTTCTGTTCTAGCCATGCGCGCACAGTTGCACATCATCTTGCACATAACACACCATCTTGCACATAACACACGCCATCTTGCACATAAATAGTGCACCCCGACAATGCACACTGAGCACCGAGAGCGAGACCTCCACCCGTTAACCTGCCGTCTTGCTTCATGACGAATTTTTTAATCAATTGAAAGATAAATAAAAACAAAACAAATCGCCCCCCAGAGTTCTTATCCTGCCACGCAAGCTGGCAAGTATTTTGCTTTATATCGCTGGCAGCAGGAGCGATAGCGGGCAAACCGGTGTCGCCAGACAATTTGGAAATGGGTGACTAGGGTTCCGGCTTCACTGCGCAGGTCCGAGAGTCACCGACCGCCCTCTGGCGGTTACACGGCGGGAAAAAAGCCCGGGAGGATACAGCGAGATACATGCTCGCCGCCCTCCTGCTTTTTCTTTCTTTAATGATTGCGCCCAACGTCAGAGGACATTCACCATGAAAACGATTCTACGATTACTGCTTGTTTGCGCGCTGGCGTTGTGCAGCCTCGGCATACAGGCCGCCGACAAACCCGCGTTCAAACTCTGCTGGTCTATTTATGCCGGCTGGATGCCTTGGGATTATGCCCAGCAGCACGGCATCATCAAAAAATGGGCCGACAAATACGGCATCGATATCCAGTTTGTACAGGTCAATGATTACATCGAATCGGTTAACCAATACACCTCCGGCGGTTTTGACGGCTGCGCCATGACCAACATGGACGCCCTGACCATCCCAGCCGTCGGCGGCGTAGACAGCACCGCGCTTATCGTCGGCGACTACTCAAACGGCAACGACGGTATTCTGCTCAAAGGCACCAATAACCTGAACGCGCTCAAGGGTAAGCCGATTAACCTGGTGCAGTTGTCGGTTTCGCATTACCTGCTGGCGCGGGCGCTGGAAAAGAACGGCATGAGCGAAAAGGACATCAAGGTGGTGAATACCGCCGATGCCGATCTCGTCGCGGCGTTCGGCACACCTGATGTTCAGGCCATCGTCACCTGGAACCCGTTGCTGGCGGAAGCGAAGAAACAGCCAGGCAGCCAACTGGCGTTTTCTTCCGCACAAATTCCCGGCGAGATCCTCGATTTGCTGGTGGTCAACACCGCCACGCTGAAAAAACACCCCGGGCTGGGTAAAGCGCTGACCGGCGCCTGGTATGAAACCCTGCAAGTCATGTCTGGCGACAGCGCCAACGCCCGTCAAGCCCGCACCTTCATGGGGCAAGCCGCCGGTACTGATCTGGCCGGATTTGACGAACAACTGGCCGCCACCCACCTGTTCGCAACCCCGAAACAGACGCTGGAATTCGTCCAAAACGCTCAGTTGAAAACCACCATGCAGTCTGTAGCGGAGTTCTCCTTCCGTCACGGCTTATTGGGCGAGGGCGCGCCGAGTGCCGACATAGTGGGTGTCTCCACGCCGACGGGCGTGTGGGGCAACACCGGCAACGTCAAACTGCGTTTCAGCGACGAGTTCCTGAAACTGGCTGTCGACAACAAGCTGTAATACGGGAGAACGCCGGATGCGCAAATTGATCAACTACCAGCCGTTGCCGCTGACGCGCGGGATGATGGGGTTTCTGCCGCTACTGGCGCTGTTGCTCGTCTACCTGATGGCGTCCGACGCCCGGCTGGCGGTGAATGCCGCTGACAAACTGTTGCCGGGGCTGGGCGCGATGGCACAGGCCATGCATCGCATGGCGTTTGAGCCCAACGAGCGCACCGGCGAATACCTGTTGTGGGTAGATACCGCCGCCAGCCTGCTGCGGTTGTTGACCGGCGTTGGCTTAAGCGCCGTGCTGGCGCTGGTATTCGGCCTGCTGTGCGGCGCACTGCCGGCGGTGCGGGCCGCCCTGTCGCCGCTGATCACCCTGTTTGCGTTGATCCCGCCGCTGGCGGTGCTACCAGTCCTGTTCATCGTTTTCGGGCTGGGCGAGGTCTCCAAGGTGGTGCTGATCATGGTGGGAATTACCCCATTTATCGTGCGCGACCTGCAACTCTACATCCAGAGCCTGCCGCAGGAACAACTGGTGAAAGCGCAAACCCTCGGCGGCCACAGCGGCCAGATCTTGTGGCGGGTGATCTTGCCACAGCTGATGCCGCGCTTGCTGGACGCCGTACGCCTGTCGCTCAGCTCCGCCTGGCTGTTTCTGATCGCCGCCGAAGCCATCGCCGCCACCGAGGGGCTGGGTTACCGCATCTTCCTGATGCGTCGCTACCTGGCGATGGACGTCATTCTGCCCTACGTCGCCTGGATAACCGCGCTGGCGTTTCTGCTCGACGTGCTGCTGCGGGTCGTCAGCCATCGCGGCTGGCCCTGGTATTACGCGAAATAAACCGTCGACCAGAACGCAGGAGAATCTATGTCGTTATTAACGCTAAAAAATCTCAGAAAAGAGTACGACGGTCAGGTCGTGCTGGAACGGCTCAACATCTCCGTTGAAGAGGGCGAGTTCGTCTCTATTGTCGGCGCCTCCGGCTGCGGCAAAACCACCTTTCTCAAGATGCTGCTCGGCACCGAAAGCCCTAGCAGCGGTCAATTGCTACTCGACGGCGCGCCGATGCCGCAAGAGCCGGATGAACACCGCGGCGTGGTATTCCAGCGCTACTCGGTTTTTCCTCATCTGCGGGTGGTGGAAAACGTGATGATTGGCGCGGAGTTCGCCGAAGCGCGCTGGTTTGGTCGGGTGTGGGGCACACGCCGCCGGGCGCTTCGCGACCAGGCGATGGCGATGCTGCGCCAGGTTGGGCTTGAGCAATCCGCCCAGAAGTATCCGCATCAGTTATCCGGCGGTATGCAACAACGGCTGGCGCTGGCACAGGCGTTGATCAAACGCCCGCGCATTCTGCTGCTGGATGAACCGTTCGGCGCGCTGGACCCGGGCATCCGTGCTGAAATGCACCAGTTAATCAGCCAGTTATGGCAGGAAAACCGCCTGACCATCTTCATGATCACCCACGATCTTAAAGAGGGATTTTCACTCGGGTCACGTCTGTGGGTGTTCGACAAACTCCGTCAGGACCCACAAGCGCCGGACGCGTTTGGCGCCAGCATCACCTATGACCTTCCGCTGGATCGTGCGCCTGCCAGCGTGCGGGCCTCGGTGGGAGAACTGATTGATGGGCGGCGATATGTCGCCTGACCAGAAGGAATCACACCATGAATGATCATTATCAGACTGAACTGCCCGCCGGGTCGCACTGGTCGCTGGTCATGCGCCGCGGCACTGCGCTACACCTGACCGACATCGAAGGCGGCGCCAACGTCGGTATGCTGTTCTACAACCCGGAAAATCCGCTGGAGCGCTATAACGCACCGGATACGCTCAAATGCCAGCACACGTTTCGTCTAACCGCCGGGCACTGCCTGTATTCGGATATGGGACGCATTTTCTGCGGCATCGAAACCGACGGTTTCGGCTGGCATGACACCGTGTGCGGCACCGCCAATGCCCAGCAGGTGGCACGTCAGTTCGGCGAGTTGAACTACCAGCAGGCCCGTAACGACCGCCATCAAAACGGTTACGACGGCTTTCTGGTGGAACTGGCGAAATACGGTCTCGGCAAGCGCGACATGGCCGCCTGCGTCAACTTTTTCGCCCATGTCGGCAGCGACGACAACGGTAACCTGCGGCTTGAGCAACAAGGCAAACCCGGCGCCGGCGTCACACTGCGTTTCGCCATGGATACGCTGGTGATTCTGCACACCTGCCCGCACCCGCTCAGTACCGCCGCCGACTATCCGCGTCACCCGGTGCGCCTGACGCTGGATCAGCAGCGTGCGCCGCTGCCGGACATCTGCCTGGCACGTCCGGAAAACCGGCGCGGGCTGCGCAACAACACGCTTTACTATCTGGCTGAACAACCACAAGGAGTCTGAACATGATAAAGACCAGTCAACGCGACCCCGCCACAGCGGTTTACCGCGCCACCGTTCAGGCCGGCGACTACTGGCTTCACCGTCTCGAAGCCGGTCAAACGCTGCGCATCACCGACCTCGAAGGCAATCAGGCCGCCGATACGTTGTTCTACAATGCCGACGATACCGCCGAACGCTACAGCATGAGCGACACCCTGCGCGGTCAACGCAACGTGTTTCTCACCACCGGCAGCGTGCTGCGCTCCAATGAAGACCGCCCGATGCTGGAAATCGTGGCGGACACCTGCGGCCGTCACGATACGCTTGGCGGCGCCTGCGCCACCGAGAGCAACACGGTACGTTACGACCTGGAAAAACGCCACATGCACGCCTGCCGCGACAGCTGGATGCTGGCGGTGGCGCAACACCCGGAATACCGCCTGACTAAACGCGACATCACCCACAACATCAATTTCTTTATGAACGTGCCGGTCACCCCGGACGGCGGGCTGACCTTTGCCGACGGTATCTCCGCACCGGGGAAATACGTGGAGATGGTCGCCAAAATGAATGTACTGGTGCTGATCTCCAATTGTCCGCAACTGAATAACCCCTGCAACGGCTACAACCCCACACCGATCGATATCGCCGTCTGGTAAATAAGGCGAAAGACACACATCGGGAACAGCGACGCGCGGGACGACCCGCAACACGCGTCCAGAACAGCGCAGGACGACCTGCCCGTAAGAGACTCGGTCATGTTTGAGCGTGTATTGATTGCCAACCGTGGCGCTATTGCAGTGCGTATCATCCGCACCCTGAAAAAAATGGGCGTGAAAGCCATCGCGGTTTACGCCGAAGCGGACCGTCATTCACAACACGTGCGTCAGGCGGATGAAGCCTGGCCGCTAGGCGATGGCCCGGTGCGCGATACCTACCTGAATCAGGACAAATTACTGCACATCGCCGCTCAATGCGGTGCGCAGGCTATTCACCCCGGCTACGGCTTTTTGAGCGAAAACGCCGGTTTTGTTACCCGCTGTGAACAGGTTGGCCTGATATTTCTCGGCCCGACCGTGGCGCAGATGACCGCGTTCGGCCTCAAACATCAGGCGCGGGCGCTGGCACAACACAACGACGTGCCGTTGCTGCCCGGCAGCGGCCTGCTCACTTCGCTGGACAGCGCCTGCGAACAGGCACAGCGCATCGGTTATCCGGTGATGTTAAAGAGCACCGCGGGCGGCGGCGGCATCGGTATGCAGCGCTGCAATGACGAAGACCAGTTAATCGATGCGTTTACCCGCGTGAAGCGACTGGCAGGCAACAATTTTGCCGATGACGGCGTATTTCTGGAAAAATTCATCGCTCAGGCCCGTCACATCGAAGTGCAGGTATTCGGCGACGGCCAGGGCAACGTGATAGCCCTTGGCGAGCGCGACTGCTCCGCCCAGCGTCGCAACCAGAAAGTGATTGAGGAAACGCCGGCTCCCCACCTGAGCGACGGCGTCCGTGCCGAACTGCAGGCTACCGCCATCCGGTTATGTCGGGCGGTTAACTACCGCAGCGCAGGCACGGTAGAGTATGTGTACGACGAGAGCAGCAAACAGTTCTGGTTTCTCGAGGTCAACACCCGTTTGCAGGTCGAGCACGGCGTCACCGAGCTGGTGTACGGCGTCGATATCGTGCAATGGATGGTGGAGCTGGGCGCGGGTTGCCTGCCGCCGCTTGATACGCTCATCACCCCCCCTCGCGGTCACGCCATTCAGGTACGGTTATACGCTGAAGACCCGGCCAAACAGTTCCAGCCATGCGCCGGCTTACTGAGTCACGTCGCTTTTCCAGACGCGCTGCCCGGCCTGACCCTGCGCATCGACCACTGGCTGGACAGCGGCAGCGAAGTGTCGCCGTTCTATGACCCAATGCTGGCAAAAATTATCGTGCACGGCGACAGCCGCGACGCTGCCCTCGACGGTATGGCGCAAGCGCTGGACGCCACATCGTTGTACGGCATCGAAACCAATCTTGACTGGCTACGCCACCTGCTGACCCTGCCGACGGTCAGACGCGGAGAAATCATCACTGCGACGCTGGGCGGCGTAGTCTGGCAACCGGCGACGCTGGATGTCCTTGGCGGCGGCACGCTCACCACCGTGCAGGATGTCCCCGGCCGCACCGGTTACTGGCACGTCGGCGTGCCGCCTTCCGGCCCGTTCGACACCCGCTCCTTCCGGCTCGGCAACCAGTTGCTGGGCAACGCGCCGGACGCCGCCGGACTGGAGATCACCCTGCGTGGGCCGACGCTGCGTTTCAACCACGATTGTGCATTCGTGGTGACCGGCGCCATCATCGGCATCCGGCTGGATAACGCCCCGCTCGATGGTGGGCGAATTCACTATGCCCGTACCGGTCAAACGCTCACGCTCGGTGATGTTCAGGGTGCCGGTTGCCGCAGCTACCTGTTGCTGGCGGGCGGTCTGGCCTGCCCGGCTTATCTGGGCAGCCGCAGCACGTTCACGCTCGGCAAGTTCGGCGGCCATGCCGGGCGGGCGTTACGCGCCGGCGATGTACTGCATCTGGCCGCCCCGGCGCTGCCAGCCACAGACGTCGCTCTGCCGGCACCCGACTGGAGCGCACACTGGGCGTTACGGGTGATTTATGGTCCGCACGGCGCACCGGACTATTTTACCCCGCAAGACATCGACACCTTCTTCGCCGCGGACTGGCAGGTGCATTACAACTCCAGCCGCACCGGTATTCGGCTGATTGGCCCCAAACCCCAGTGGGCACGAACCGACGGCGGTGAAGCCGGTATGCACCCGTCCAATATCCACGACAACGCCTACGCCTTCGGCACGGTAGACTTCACCGGCGATATGCCGGTTATTCTGGGGCCGGACGGCCCATCGCTGGGCGGTTTCGTCTGCCCGGCTACAGTGATCCACGCCGATTTGTGGAAACTCGGCCAGCTCAAAGCAGGCGACAGTGTCCGTTTTATTCCGGTGACGCCGGAACAAGCGGACGAACTGGCGCGCGCGGCGGAATCCGCCATCACCGCCGGTCTTCCAGTCACGGAACCAACCATCGTACCCCATCGCCCGTCGCCCGTTTTGTACCAACGCCCCGCACAAGACGAGCGACCATCGGTGACCTGCCTCGCCGCCGGCGACCGCTTCCTGTTAGTCGAATACGGCGAGCACCGGTTGGATATC
Source organism: Dickeya sp. ws52 (assembly GCF_007210685.1). NCBI lineage: Bacteria > Pseudomonadati > Pseudomonadota > Gammaproteobacteria > Enterobacterales > Pectobacteriaceae > Dickeya > Dickeya sp. ws52. The sequence continues at coordinate 112,475 of NZ_SZVX01000007.1, read as the reverse complement.
GCCCTGCGTTTTCGCGTGCACGCGCTGATGCAGTGGCTGGAACAGCATCCATTGCCGGGCGTGCAGGAGCTGACGCCGGGTATCCGCTCGCTGCAAATCCATTTCGATAGCCTGCACTGCCCGCGCAGCGCGCTGCTGGCGCACCTGCAACAAGCAGACGACGCACTCGGCGACTTGCAGCACGCCGCCGTGCCCTCCCGCACTGTCTGGCTACCGCTCAGTTGGGACGATGATGCCTGCCGCGAAGCCATCACCCGCTATACCCAATCGGTCAGGCCCGGCGCCCCCTGGTGCCCCAGCAACATCGAATTCATCCGCCGTATCAACGGGCTGGATTCGGTAGAGCAGGTCAAAGACATCGTATTCGACGCCCGCTACCTGGTGATGGGGTTGGGCGACGTCTACCTCGGCGCCCCGGTCGCCACCCCGCTCGACCCGCGTCACCGCCTGGTCACCACCAAGTACAACCCGGCCCGTACCTGGACGGCGGAAAACTCGGTCGGCATCGGCGGCGCGTATCTGTGTGTATACGGCATGGAAGGCCCCGGCGGCTATCAGTTCGTTGGCCGCACGTTACAGATGTGGAACCGCGATCGACAAACCGACGCTTTTCGTCAGCCCTGGTTGCTGCGCTTCTTCGATCAGATTCGCTTTTATCCGGTCAGCGCACAGGAACTGCTGACAATTCGTGAACGCTTTCCGTGGGGAGATTATCCGTTACGGATTGAAGACGGGGAGTTTCGCCTCGCCGATTACCAGCGGAGTCTGGCGGAACAGCAACCGGCGATAGACGCGTTTCAGCAACAACGCCAGCAGGCATTCGACGAAGAGCTGGCACGCTGGCGCGCCGACGGCCAGTTCACCTTCGACAGCAGCCTGCAGGAAATCGCTCCCGACGATGAGGTGATCCCTGCTAACGGTTACGGCGTGGAAAGCCAGGTGGCAGGCAGCGTATGGCAGTGGCTGGCCACCCCTGGCGACAACGTCGCCGCCGGGCAAATCGTCGGTATTCTGGAATCGATGAAAATGGAGATCCCGATTACGGCACCGGTCGCCGGCATTATCCACAAGATGTACCGTCAGGCGGGGCAGCAGGTGCAGGCCGGGCAGTTACTGATGGTGATCGAACCGGCTGACGCCTGATATCGTTATTTTGTCGTTTACCCGGCCGGCCCATACCGGCCGGGTATTTTTATGCGCAATAACGGTAACGATGTTCATGACGGGACTCAGGCAGGGCAATGTTTTGCGGGAAGCCATATCAGGGGAAAGCGGCGGCAACTAATAAGGCCGGTAGATCCGTCGTGACATTTAGTGCTATATTCCCACGAAGTTTAGAATTTAGTATTACTCTTATACCCTAAATAATTCGAGTTGCGTGTTGAATCCCCAGCAAGCCAGTGACCGGGGTGAGCGGCAGATCGGCATGAGCCGAGTAAGAAAGCCAACGCACCCGCAACTTGAAGTATGCCGGGTATAGCAGGATGTGGGATACACCAACCGCATCAGAACGAATAATAAAAATGATCCTGAGGTTAACGCATAATGCGGTTATTATTTATTTGCCCGGATTGGGCTAATTTGGCCACACCTATCGTGACGGAGATGAAACGGCAGGGTCACGATGTGATTCATATTGATCATTGCGATCTGTCAACATTTAGCTATTTTGATTCACGTCACCGCATCGTCGCAAAGATTTATAAAACCATAACCGGAAAAAATTACAAACGGCTGGTGCTTGATAATCAAATAAAATTGGGTCTGCACAATTTCTTTATCGGCAGAGAACCGTTTGATGCGATTATTATGACGGAACCCAAGCTGTTCAATAAACAGCATCTGGAAATATTACGTCGGCATGGAAAAAAGCTTGTCGCCACATTGTGGGATGGACTGAAAAAAGCACCGAGCAACGGCTTGCACCTCAGTGAATTCGATCATGTACTCAGTTTTGACAGTGAAGACTGCGAACAATTTCACTTTGCCAAAATCACCAATTACCTTGATCCAACCTGGAAAAGTACCATGCCTTATCAAGCATGTGAGTATGATATTTTTTCCATTATGAGTTTCACGCAGGAGAGATACCGGCAAGTCATCCATTTTCTTGATAAAAACCCTGATATCAAATCAAATATTATTTTTTATGTCGGGGACGCAGGAAAACCGAAGTATATAAAAGATAACAGAATAAAAACATCAGAAAAATTACTGCTGGGTGCTGAACTGGCCCATGAAATTAATAACTCCAGAGCAATTCTGGATATCCTGCAAGGCCAACAAACGGGGTTATCATTTCGCGCTTATGAATCGATGGCCTATCAGCGAAAATTAATTACCACCAATCCCCATATTATTGATTACGATTTTTATAACCCACAGAATATATGCATTCTGGATCAGGATGAATATATTCAACCCGAATTTTTCCATACGCCTTACCAACCTGTACCGGAAAATATCTATCAGCAATACACACTTTGCACATGGGTAGAAAAAGTCATTCAGGAAATATCAAACAACGCCGAACAGACTCACGTTTAACAATACGTAGGTCAACGGAACGCAATGATAAGGCAATAAAAAGAAAGCCTCCGAAACGGAGGCTTTGCATGTACAGTACACTCTCTGCGTTTATTATTTGTGTGCAATTACTGCAACACTGAAATATCCGCGACTTTCAGGAACAGGTTACGCAGTTCGTTGAGCAGCGTCAGGCGGTTGATACGCACCTGTGCGTCATCGGCGTTGACCATCACCTTATCGAAGAAGTTATCGACTGACTCACGCAACTGTGCCAGTTCCGCCAGCGCTTCCTGATAACGGCCCTCGGCAAACCACGGTGCCAGCTTGCTGGTCAGCGCGGTAACGTAGGTCGCCAGCTGGATTTCCTCGTTCTCTTTCAGCAACGCCGCCTGCACGCTGTCGTTCAGCGTTTCGGTGGACTTAGCCAGAATGTTGGACACGCGCTTGTTGGCGGCGGCCAGCGCTTCGGCTTGCTCCAGTGTACGGAAGTGGCTCACCGCTTTCACGCGGGCATCGAAATCCGCCGGGCGAGTCGGGCGACGCGCCAGCACCGCCTGAATGGTATCCACGCTGTGGCCTGCTTCCTGATACCAGGCGCGGAAACGGCCCAACATGAACTCGATGACATCATCGACCACGTTGGCGTTAGTCAGCTTGTCGCCGTACAAACGCACCGCTTCTTCAGTCAGGGTTTGCAAGTCCAGCGGCAGGCGTTTTTCCACGATGATGCGCAGTACGCCCAGCGCCGCACGGCGCAACGCGAACGGGTCTTTATCGCCTTTCGGGTGCTGACCGATGCCGAAAATCCCCGCCAGCGTATCCATCTTGTCGGCGATCGCCAGCGCACAGGCTACCGCGGAAGACGGCAGTTCATCACCGGCAAAGCGCGGCTGATACTGCTCGTTCAGCGCTACCGCCACGTCTTCGGCTTCGCCGTCGTGACGGGCGTAGTGCATCCCCATCACACCCTGGGTGTCGGTGAATTCAAACACCATGTTGGTCATCAGGTCGCATTTAGACAGCAGGCCCGCGCGTTTGGCATGATTGACATCGGCGCCGATCTGCCCGGCTACCCAACCGGTCAGTGCCGCAATACGATCGGTTTTATTGCGCAGCGTGCCCAGCTGTTGCTGGAACAACACGGTTTCCAGACGCGGCAGATGATCTTCCAGGCGTTTTTTACGGTCGGTATTGAAGAAGAATTCGGCGTCGGCCAGACGCGGGCGCACCACCTTCTCGTTACCGGCGATGATCTGTTGCGGGTCTTTCGATTCAATGTTGGCGACGAAGATGAAATTCGGCAGCAGCTTGCCGGCATTGTCGTAAACCGGGAAGTATTTCTGGTCGCCTTTCATGGTGTACACCAGCGCTTCTGCCGGCACCGCCAGGAATTTCTCTTCAAATTTCGCCGTCAGCACCACCGGCCATTCCACCAGCGAGGTGACTTCTTCCAGCAAGCTGTCGCTCAAGTCGGCATTGCCGCCAATCTTGCGCGCCGCGTCTTCGGCGTCGGCTTTGATTTTGGCTTTACGCGCCTCGTAATCGGCGAGCACCTTGCCGCGCTCCAGCAGAATCTGCGGGTACTGGTCGGCGTTATCGATGGTGAATTCCGGCTCGCCCATAAAGCGGTGGCCGCGAATCACGCGGGCGGAATCGATGCCCAACACGGTGCCGGGGATCAGTTCATCACCCAACAGCAGCGTCACGGTGTGTACCGGGCGCACAAACTGGGTGTCGTTATCACCCCAGCGCATCAGTTTCGGGATCGGCAGCTTCGCCAGCGCGGTACTGACCATACCCGGCAGCAGCGTCTGCGCCGCCTCACCTTTTACCTGCGCGCGGAACAGCAGCCATTCGCCCTTGTCGGTAGTCAGGCGTTCAGCCTGCTCGACGGTGATACCGCAACCACGCGCCCAACCTTCGGCCGCTTTGGTCGCTTTACCTTCAGCATCAAACGCCTGCGCGATGGCCGGGCCACGTTTTTCCACTTCCCTGTCCGGCTGGGATGCACTCAAACCGGTCACTTTCAGCGCCAGACGGCGCGGCGCGGCAAACCAACCGACCGACTGATAACCCAGCCCGGCGGCATCCAGTTCAGCGGTAAAGTTGGCGGCAAAAGCTTCCGCCAGCGTACGCAAAGCTTTCGGCGGCAGCTCTTCGGTGCCGATTTCCACCAAAAATGTCTTGTCTGTCATCGCTGCCTCTCAGCTCTGTTTACGATTGCACATCGGGAAGCCCAGCGCCTCGCGGGAGGCATAGTAGGCTTCCGCCACCGCTTTGGTCAGGGTACGAATCCGCAGGATGTAGCGCTGACGTTCGGTCACGGAAATGGCTTTACGCGCGTCCAGCAGGTTGAAGCTGTGGGCGGCTTTCAGAATGCGCTCGTAAGCAGGCAGCGGCAGCGGTTTTTCCAGCGCCAGCAATTGCTGGGCTTCTTTTTCGTACTGCTCGAAGCAGGTAAACAGGAAATCCACATCGGCGTATTCGAAGTTGTAGGTGGACTGCTCCACTTCGTTTTGATGGAACACGTCGCCGTAGGTGGTTTTACCCAACGGGCCGTCGCTCCACACCAGGTCGTAGACGCTGTCCACGCCCTGAATGTACATCGCCAGACGTTCCAGACCGTAGGTTATCTCGCCGGTCACCGGTTTGCACTCCAGGCCGCCCACCTGCTGGAAATAGGTGAACTGGGTGACTTCCATCCCGTTCAACCACACTTCCCAGCCCAGTCCCCAGGCACCCAGCGTCGGGTTTTCCCAGTTATCTTCCACGAAACGAATATCGTGAATGGTCGGGTCCATCCCCAGTTCTTTCAGCGAACCGAGGTACAGTTCCTGAATGTTGTCCGGCGACGGCTTAATGATTACCTGAAACTGGTAGTAATGTTGCAGGCGGTTGGGGTTCTCACCGTAGCGGCCGTCGGTAGGACGGCGAGACGGTTGCACATAAGCGGCGGCGATCGGCTCCGGGCCAAGCGCGCGCAGGCAAGTCATAGGGTGAGAAGTGCCGGCACCGACTTCCATGTCCAACGGTTGGACAATAGTGCAGCCCTGACGCGCCCAGTAATCCTGTAACGTCAGGATCAGGCCCTGAAAGGTCTTGGTATCAAACTTTTGCATGTTGGATTCGCACGCGATACAAGTGGTTTTTACAATGAAGCCGCCAGTATACCCTCTGAGTGCAAGATATACAGCCAGAATGCGGCAACAACTTAAGCCGCATAACTCTGTAGCCGGGTTTTCCTTCCGGTTCCCGCGTCGCGATCACCCCGCAAACACGGTATGCAGCATTTTCAGGCTCAACAGCAGCAACAATCCGGCAAACGCTTTTTTCAAGGTGGCGACCGGCAAGCGATGCGCCAGCCGCGCGCCCACCGGCGCGGTGAAGAAACTGACCGCCGAGATCAACGCCACCGCCGGTAACGAAACATAACCGACGCTGAACGCAGGCAGGCCGGTAGCGGACCAGCCGTTGATCATGTAGCCCAGCGCGCCGGAGAGAGCAATCGGCAAGCCGACCGCCGCCGACGTGCCGATCGCCTGCTGAATACGTACGTTGCACCAGGTGAGAAACGGCACGGTGAGCGAGCCGCCGCCAATCGCCACCAGCGCGGAAATACCGCCGATAGTCAGCCCGGCCAGCGACATGCCCGGCACACCCGGCAACTGGCGGTTGGGTTTGGGCTTGATGTTCAGCACCATTTGCAGCGAGACATAGGCCATAAAGCAGGAAAAGAAAATCGCCAGCGCGCGAGTCGGCAGCAGCGCCGCCAGCCAGGTAGCGGCGAAGGTCCCGACCAGAATCGCCGGCGTGATACGCCATACCACCGTCCACAGCACCGCCTGATGTTGATGGTGGGTGCGCAGGCTGGAGATGGCGGTGATCACAATCGCCGCCATCGACGTACCCAGCGCCAGATGCACCAGATGCGCCGTTTCCACGCCCTGCGCGGCAAACAACGCCGTCAACACCGGTACCATGATGCCGCCGCCGCCAATCCCCAGTAACCCGGCCATAAATCCCACCACGGTGCCCAGCGCCAGATAGGCCAGCATCCACTCGATCCCCATTATCGTCCCCTGTTACTTATGCTCATCGTCGTTTTTTTAATTTGATTCCAGTGTCATGTTACATACAGCCCTGTCTGGCCGGGGTTGCATCGCATCGCACTTAGGCTGATGATCGCCTCACCACGCGGGTGGCGGGTGAGGTGCTGAAACCGGCCATCATCAATACCAACAATGCCGGCGGATAACAATGTTTGTAATAACGGCGTCTGTAATAACGGCGTCTGTAATAACAACCGGGGGAAGGAGAAGAGGATGACGCGCTGTGGTTGGGTCACGCAGGATACGTTGTATCAGGATTATCACGACAACGAGTGGGGAAAACCCTGCACCGATAGCCGTGCGCTGTTCGAACTGCTTTGTCTGGAAGGCCAGCAAGCCGGGCTGTCGTGGATAACCGTGCTGAAAAAACGCGAGCACTACCGCCACTGTTTCCACGGATTTGATCCGCACCGGGTGGCGGCCATGACCGATGACGATGTGAACCGGCTGGTGCTGGACCCCGGCATCATCCGCCATCGTGGGAAAATTGAGGCCGTCATCCGCAATGCCCGCGCCTGGCTGACGATGCAACAACAAGGGGAAGACTTTGCCGCTTTTATCTGGTCCTTCGTCAACCATCAGCCGGTGATCAATCACCCAGCGTCGCTGGCCGACGTGCCCGCAAAAACCGCCGTGTCGGACGCCATGTCCAAGGCGCTGAAAAAACGCGGGTTTACCTTCATCGGCTCCACTATCTGCTACGCCTTCATGCAGGCCGCCGGGCTGGTAAACGACCATACTACCGACTGTTGCCGCCATCCGGAGGCGTCATGATTCGACCTTACCGGCCGCAAGACCTGGAGCCGCTGGTACGGCTATGGCGAGAAAGCACTACGCTGGCACACCCGTTTATCGCGCCGCGCTATTGGCAGGAAAGCGAAGAGCTGGTGCGCGGCCACTACATTCCCCACTCGCAAACCTGGGTTTATGAGCGCAGTCAGGGCATCGGCGGTTTTATCAGCGTGATGGATCAACGCTTTATCGGCGCGTTGTTTGTGCACCACAGCCTGTATGGTCAAGGGGTCGGTGCGGCGCTGATGCAACATATTCAGCACCGCTTTCCGATGCTCAGCCTGGAGGTATACCAACAGAACCATCGCGCCTGCGCCTTTTACCGCAAACAGGGATTCACTACCGTGCAGGAAAATTACCAGCACGAAACCCAGTCACGCTTATTGATCATGCACTGGCAAGATCAGGCGTTGCTCGCCTCCGTTCTCTCCTGAACTCGCATTGGGTTACGGGAAAACGCCCCAGCCTCAACGTACCCGGCATGGTTGCATTATCACCAAAAAATGATACTTTATAACATAACACTCACCCCGCCAGGGTGAGTGCCTCTCATCTCATCTTTGATTTATCGTGCCGTTGATTCCAGTCAATACCAGGGTTTTTAGCAGGAGCGCGCCTTCTGGCCCATCAGAGGGCGCGCTGCCTGACTTGCAGTCTCCGGCCATGTCGCCCATCATGCCTGAAGCAGGCAGTGTGCCCCGTTACGCAATAGTGAACCATATCTGATTGTTTACTATGGTATTTTATTGAACCCTCTATACCCAAAATAATTCGAGTTGCAGGAAGGCGGCAAGAGAGAGAATCCCGATGAGCTTACTCAGGTAAGTGATTCGGGTGAACGAACGCAGCCAACACACCTGCAACTTGAAGTATGACGGGTATAAATCTTTCTGGGCAATGACACGGCAACAGCCCGGCCGCGATATGCGAAGCTAACGGAATCACCTGCGTTTAAACATAACCGTCGTTTTAATCAGCCGGAGTGAACTGATGAAACCTGAAGTCATCCTCTACAAAAAGATCCCTGACGATTTATGCCGAAAACTGGCACAGCACGTTACCCTTTCCGTATTTGATGGCCTGCCGCCTGCCGACCATCCGGTATTGGCGCGTGCCGAGGGATTGATTGGGGCCGGGCATACCGTCAGCCGGGACTATCTGTCTCATCTGCCGAAACTGCGTGCGGTATCCACCGTATCCGTGGGTTACGACAACATTGACCTTGGCGCGCTGAACGAGAAGAAAGCGTTGCTGATGCATACCCCAACGGTACTAACCGAAACGGTGGCGGATACCGTGTTGACGCTGATGTTGATGACTGCCCGCCGGGCGATGGAATCCGCCGAACGGGTGAAAGCCGGTGAGTGGACGCGCAACATCGGTGAAGAGTGGTTCGGCATTGATGTTCACCACAAAACCATCGGTATTCTGGGGATGGGGCGCATCGGTCTGGCGGTGGCGCAACGGGCGCACTTTGGTTTCGGTATGCCGGTTATCTACCACGCTCGTCGACGTCATGAGGCGGCGGACACCCGTTTCAACGCCCGCCACTGCGATCTTGATACCCTGCTGGCGGAGTCGGATTTTCTGTGCATTACCCTGCCGCTGACGCCGGAAACCCATCACCTGATCGGTAAAGCGCAACTGGCGAAGATGAAATCCAGCGCCATTCTGATCAACATCGGTCGCGGCCCGGTGGTGGATGAACAGGCGCTGATCGAGGCATTGACTGAGGGTACTCTGCACGCCGCCGGTCTGGATGTGTTCGAGAAAGAGCCGCTATCGGTGGACTCACCGCTGCTGAAGTTGCCCAATGTGGTTGCGCTGCCGCACATCGGCTCCGCCACCCATGAAACCCGCTACAACATGGCGGCCTGCGCGGTGGATAACCTGATCGCCGCCCTGAACGGCAACGTTAAAGAAAACTGCGTTAATCCAGGCGTGCTGAAGTAATTCAGCGCGCTAATTGACGCTTCCTCCTTCCCGAAATCAGGAAGGAGGATTCTCTCGCGAAGAGCGATGTGATTACTCCACCGCGATCGGTTTCTCAGTCAGCGTCGTGGTGCGGTCACCCTGAATCGCTTTCACTTTCTGCTCGGTTTGTTGTACCGCCGCCGGGCTGCTCAGCAGGCTGTAAGTCAGCTCAAACGTAGTGCTTTGGCCGGGTTGCAGTTTCTTCACCCGCCCTTGCTGGCGCTCAATCGTGACCGGGTAGGCGTAGTTAGTGCCGGGCTCAATGCCGGTGACGTAGCCCTGTTTCAGGGTATCGGTGTTTTTCCACAGCGTCAGCAGCGGCAACTGATGGGTATCAAAGGCGATGGACACCCCCTTGTCGCCGGCGCGATTCACCAGCGCGGCCAGCGTCTTACCGTCTTTATCCGCGTACGGCGTCATGTTAAACACCATCTCGTCGAAGCCTTTGGTCGGCCCTTTATACGTCTGCCAACTTTTCAGACCGGCTTTGGCGTAGTCATTGAACGGTGAAATCTCTTTTACCGGCGCCAGGAAACGTGCGCCCTCTTCCAAAATCGGCGTACCGAAATTGCTGTGGTAGATGATCTGGTAGTCGCGCGCGTAATCCGACTTATTGGTCAGCACGTCATGAATGGTAAACGACTCACTGCCCGGCACGTAACGCAGTTCAGTCCAGGTTTCGAGGTTGGATTTCTTAAAACTGTTTTCCTTCAGCAAACCGCGCACCGTGATGGTGTACGGCGCTTTATCGCTGACATCCACCATCACTTTTGACGCCGACGTATTGCCGGCGCGGCCATGCAGGGTGTAAATCATGCCGTCGCTGGTGACCGGATGGCCGGTCCACTCATAGCCGCAGCGCACCATCATTTCATTGAAACCTTCCAGCCAACCCAGCCCGTTACGGCCTTCCAGTGTGATGGTATTCGGGTTGACCACCTCATCCACCGGCGAATCCCAGCCCAGCCGGATGTTTTTACCGGTCACATGCAGTAAATCCATGCCGCGCGTCGGGCTGAGGGTAATTTGCAGCCCGTTCGGACTGGTGATGGTGAGAATTTTACTGCCTTCCTGACGCCCGCCGTGCAGCACTTTCTGCTCGATGCTGAAGCGCTGATCCTTGATCTTCAGCGCGTCGCTGCTGATCTGCCAGTTGCCTTTCTCGGTGCTGCTTTCAACGTCCGTCAGCACGAAAGTTTGAGCCGATGCCTGCCAGGAAACCAGCGCCAAAGCGATACTTATTGCCAGTACATTTTTCATCCCATTCGTCCTTTTAGCTGAATTGATTAAGCCTGTGGAGCTAAAAGACTACAAATCCGGCCGATGGGAGAATGTGACTGCAATCACCAGATAACCAACGGCCTTTTTTTCACATCAGATTTGCATGATTCATCACAATCTATTTAAGTATCGCTAACGATTTTGCATAAAAAACGCGATCAAGATCAGATAAAAGCTGACGCATGTTCAGCTTTCTGCGCCTTTCAGAAAGAAGAGGCTGAAGCGGCAAATCAATATTTCAGAGTAATACTCCGCCATAACAAAAATATATAGTTAAAAACAAGGTGATGGTATTTCCGCCGTGATTGCACCGGCACGGCACGCACGCTAAGGTGTCGGTTTACCTGTGCTTCACCCTTTATTGACAAACTATGAACTTTTCCCGTTTCGGCAACAAATTTACCCGCCATGCCGGTATTACCCAACTGATGGACGACCTGAACGACGGGCTGCGCACCCCCGGCGCCATCATGCTGGGCGGCGGCAATCCGGCCCATATCCCGGCGATGGACGACTACTTTCAGCAGTTGTGTCGCGACCTGTTGGATCAAGGAAAGCTGACGGATGCGCTGTGCAACTACGACGGCCCACAAGGCAAAGATGTACTGCTGCATTCACTCTCCGGCCTGCTGCGCGAACAGTTCGGCTGGGAGATTGGACCACAGAATATTGCACTGACCAACGGCAGCCAGAGCGCGTTTTTCTACCTGTTTAATCTGTTCGCCGGCCAAACCGATGACGGCCAACGCCGTCGGGTTCTGTTCCCGCTGGCGCCGGAATACATCGGTTATGCCGATTCCGGGCTGGATGAAGACATGTTCGTCTCCGTTCGCCCGCAGATCGAGCTGCTGCCGGCCGGGCAATTCAAATACCACGTCGACTTCGAGCAACTGCGCATCACCGACGACATCGGCATGATTTGCGTCTCGCGGCCCACCAACCCCACCGGCAACGTACTGACCGACGAGGAACTGCTGCATCTGGACGCGCTGGCCCGCGAACATCAGATTCCGTTGGTGATCGACAACGCCTACGGCGTACCGTTCCCCGGTATTATTTTCAGCGACGCCACGCCGCTGTGGAACCCGAACATTATCCTGTGCATGAGCCTGTCCAAGCTCGGTTTGCCCGGTTCGCGCTGCGGCATCGTGATCGGCTCGGAACACGTGATCGAAGCACTCGGCAACATGAACGGCATCGTCAGTCTGGCGCCCGGGTCCATCGGCCCGGCGCTGGCGCACGAGATGATTCAGCGTGGCGACCTGCTGCGGCTGTCCAACGACGTGGTGCGGCCGTTTTACCGCCAGCGGGTGGAGCAGACACTCGCTATCATTCGTCGCTACCTGCCGCCGGAAGTGTGCCTGATCCACAAACCCGAAGGAGCGATTTTCCTGTGGCTGTGGTTCAAAGACCTGCCTATCACCACTGAGGTGCTGTACCAGCGGCTGAAACAGCGCGGCGTGCTGATGGTGCCAGGCCATTACTTCTTCCCCGGTCTGGAACAGGAATGGCCGCACGCCCACCAGTGCCTGCGCATGAACTATGTGCCGGAGCCGGAAAAAATCGAACAGGGTGTGGCCATTCTGGCTGAAGAAGTGGAGCGGGCGCGGCAAGAAGGCGGCGTCTGATATCGGGAAAACGCCCGATGCAGAAAGAATCACCACGCCTCGCTGCCGCACTCCGTTATTTTTGAGGGCGGCAGTCAATCGCTGCGATAATACGCACGTAAAAAAGCCGCCCGAAGGCGGCGGCTTGTGCGGTCTTTTTCGCGATAGAAACCGATTATCAGTTGTAGATTTCTGCGACGCCGCGCAGTTGGTTGTCGTTACCGGTCGCGGAGATGATGCGGAATGATTTGGCACCGGCTGCGTTGGCTTTTTCAGACAAGCTGCTCTGCAGACCGTCCAACGTACTTGCGATCGCGCTGACAGTACCAACGGACGGGTTGGCGCTGTGCTGTACTTCTGTCGCAGCAAAGGTGCCGAAAGAAACGGTAGCCAGGGCGATAACTGCAACAATATTTTTGATGGCGTTCATGGTCAATATCCTTCACGTTGAATTCGGTTTATTTTCTTAACTGGAGGCGTCATCGCCTTCGATGGAAGTGATAATAGACCTGTTGACGGCGCGTTAAAAACGGGTTTATTTGCAGATATCTTTCAAATTTTATGAATCATAAAAACCATCATAACCGCTCTTCCTGTTCTCTCACCGTTATTTACGCCAAAAGCAGATACTAACGGCTGGTTTCAACGGTCTGTTTGAAGTCGGTATCGGCTCCAATACCTGATGCGACAAAGCGGCCTCGCTGCGTTTACACAAGACGAATTAGGCTAGATTTGAGATGAGCGTGATGGAAAATGAGCAGGAATGACTGTTCTCGGCCTTGCCGGCTTCTTCGCTGCAATAGAATACCGGCAGTTGCAACGAAGAAGCCCGGCCAGAAAACACTGCGTCAGGCAACCCGCTGGTTACCTGACGACTCGCATATCAGCCGCAGGACAGTGACTTACAGCGTCTGGCCCAATGCCTGACGCAGATATGCGCCGGCGCCGAGCAGCCCTGGCTGCGGGTGAGAAATCATGAACACCGGAATGTCGGCCAGATAATCACGGAAGCGGCCTTTGTCTTCAAATGCGCTACGAAAACCGGAGTTGCGGAAGAATTCCAGAAAACGCGGCACAATGCCGCCGGCGATATAAACGCCGCCGAAGGTGCCGAGATTCAGCGCCAGATTGCCGCCAAAGCGCCCCATCAGCACGCAAAACAGCGACAACGCACGCAGACAGTCGACATCGCTGTGCGCCAGCGCCCGTTCAGACACTATCTGCGGCGTCAGCGCTTCCGGCACCCGGTCGTCCGCTTTAACGATCGCCCGGTAAATATTCACCAGCCCCGGTCCGGACAGCACGCGCTCGGCGGAGACATGTCCCAGTTCCTGACGCAACACCTGCAACAGGATGTCCTCTTCTTCGCTATTCGGCGCAAAATCGACGTGACCGCCTTCGCCCGGCAGGCTGAGCCATTTCCCGTCCACCGGTAACAGGTGCGCCACGCCCAGCCCGGTTCCGGCACCGTATACCGCCACCGGCTTGCCCGCGACTGGCGCTGCGCCACCCAGTTGAATAACATCTTCCTGCGTCAACGCCGGAATCGCCATGCTGACGGCGGTAAAGTCGTTGATCACCGCCAGGCGTTCAAACCCCAGGCTCTGCCGCATGGCGGCAATCGAAAACGCCCAGTGATGATTAGTCATCTCCACCCAGTCGTCGGTCACCGGGCAGGCGATGGCAATACAAGCTTCTTTGATGGTGAGCTCCGCGTGTTCCGCCAGAAACAGGCGAATCGCCTCTTCCAGACTGTCATGCTGCTGAACCGCGTACTGCTTGCTGTGCGACAACTTCCCATTCGCCAGTTCACACAGCGCAAGACGTGCGTTGGTGCCACCGACGTCACCTACCAGCGCATACTGATGCATAAATTACGTTCTCCCATTGAAATATCATCATGCGTACTTGAGCACACGGAGAAAGCCGTGCGCCGCTAACGGCAAGCACGCCCGAATCTCACTCATCTTCACTGGCAGTACATGCCGTCGGGGAAACGTAACACAAGAAATCAGGCCGTCTCCCCCCGTTTCAGCCGCAGCATAAAGTCCCGAAATGCAGGTGCCAGGTCCCGGAACAGGTCCTCTTTGCGGTGGGTCATCATGACCTCGCTAAACAACTTCAGCCCGGTGCAGAACGCGGCAACTTCCGAGTCCGGCAAGATCCCTTTTAGCCGAACTTTCTCAATAATTTCCAGAATATCGTCATGATTGGTGGCGTCAAACGTCAATGCGTGATTTTGCGGCGTTTCGTCGCGATTATCGGTGAGTTTTTCCAGCGTGATACGATAGTGGTACGGCATGGTTTTATCCTTGCGGTTAGATGATGTGATGGAATGGGCGGCGGTTTTCGCCATATGGTTGACAATATCAACCATATAATCCAAATAGTTGATGAGGTCAACAAATTAATGCATGACACTCTTGATACCCAAACTTTTGAGTTGCTGGGAGAAGTGATCCACGGCGTTAAGCAACGGCTACAGGAGAGCGACGCACTCACACAGACAGGGCTCGCCCCGTTTCAGGCGCGTACGTTGGGATTGATTGCCCATCACCCTGGCCAGAGTCAGCATTTTCTGGCGCAGTATATGGGGCGGGATAAGGCGCAGATTGCCCGCCTACTGAAAGAGCTGGAAACGCTGGGGTTGATCACCCGACAGCCTTCACCAACCGACCGCCGGGCACAGGTGGTGTCGCTGACGAAAAAAGGCGAGGACACACATCGTCGTTTCGCGCAGGCGCGCACCGAGCTGCTGCAACGTGCATTTGTCGATGTCACGCCGGAAGAACGTCGGCAGTTCGCACAGGTATTGCAGAAAATGAAGGCTAACCTGATAGCTTCGGAATAACACCGAAATCCAGTCATGACCCGGTGTGAAGGGTATCCGCGCTATGTGTGCCCTAGATGTAGATATCCTTGCGGAGAAACGTCCAGGTGTAATCCTGCCGGTTGATTGGCTCGTATCCGACCTTCTGGTATAGCCACGGCGCGGTAGAAGTCAGCAGCAACTGGCGACGCAGGCGCTGCAATCGTGGGTGGTTTACCGTGCATTCCACCAGAAAACGACCCAACCCGGTGCCTTGATAGTTTGGCAGCACAAACACATCGCACAGATACCCGAAGGTGGCGAAATCCGTCACCATGCGGGCGAAACCAATCTGACGCGCCTGATGGTATAAACCGAAACACAAGCTGTTGGCGATAGACAACGCAACGGTTTCCCGGTCGATGCCTTCCGCCCAACTGGAGGTAGCGAGGTAGCCATGAATAATGTCCAGGTCAAG
Organism: Dickeya sp. ws52; assembly: GCF_007210685.1. NCBI lineage: Bacteria > Pseudomonadati > Pseudomonadota > Gammaproteobacteria > Enterobacterales > Pectobacteriaceae > Dickeya > Dickeya sp. ws52. The sequence goes on along the minus strand of NZ_SZVX01000007.1, from coordinate 96,896 downwards.
CCGCTGCGGATCGGTCGACACCTGATAGTTCTCTTGTTCCCATTGAGCTGACACAACTTACTCCTTTTAATCATGATGGGGTTTTATCATCCCACCAGACCGCCCACCTTAACAACGCCGATGACAACAGATAACCCCCCCTGCACCATCAGCAATATGCCGATGCCGAATCCGGTTATTTGCATCAACGTCAGCAGGTTGAAATAGTCATACCGTTTTTCCCTCAATCCCGCGTATTCTCATGAAAACAACATCATGAAAAAAATACCGAACCTGAGGAGAAACCTGTGGCGATAACCCTTCCTGAAGCACTGATTCCGGCCGACCCGCGTTTTGGCTGCGGCCCGTCGCTGATTCAGCTTGATGACCTGACTCGCCTGAAAGATAAAGGGCCGCATCTGCTGGGCACCAGTCACCGCAAAGAGCCGGTGCGTGCGCTGTGCCGCGAGATTCAGCAGGGCCTGCGAGATTACCTGTCGGTGCCGGACGACTACAGCATCGTGCTGGGCAACGGCGGCGCCACCGTGCTGTTCGACATGGTCGGCCTCGGGCTGGTTAGAAGCCGCATCGTCCATCACACCTGCGGCGAGTTCTCGGAGAAGTGGTTTAAAGCCTCGCACCGGATTCCGTGGATTCAGGCGGACAACGTCGCGGTGGAATACGGTCAGGCAAACACCGCCTTTGTGACGGAAGGCGCGGACGTGGTGGCCTGCACGCTGAGCGAAACCTCCACCGGGGTGATGAACACCCGTTTGCCCGAGGTCGGCGAGGATTGCCTGCTGGCGGTAGACGCCACCAGCGGCGCGGGGCAAATCGCCTGCGACCTGTCCCGCGTGGATGTGTTTTTCTTCTCGCCGCAAAAGGTGTTCGCCAGCGAAGGCGGATTGTTTATCGCTATTTTGTCGCCGAAAGCCAAAGCGCGGATCGCCGAGATCGCCGCCGATCCCAGCCGCTACATCCCGGCGTTCGCCGACTGGCGGCTGGCGCTGAGCAACAGCGAGCAGCAGCAGACTTACAACACGCCGGCGGTGGTGACGCTGTTTCTGTTCGCCGAACAGGTCAAACGCATGAACGCGCTGGGCTTCGCCGAGGTGGAGCGTCAGGCCGCCGCCAAAGCGGCGCTGCTGTACCAGTGGGCCGCCGAGCGGGATTATCTGTCCGCCTATGTGGCTGACCCGGCGTGTCGCTCCACCACCGTCGCCGCCATCGACGTAGCGGACTCCATTTCGGTAGACAAGCTGACCCGCTATCTGGACGAACAAGGGCTGGCGCACGGCATCGAAGGTTACCGGGCGCTGGGGCGCAATCAGTTACGCATCGCGCTGTTTCACAACATCGCCTTCGACGACCTGAAAACGCTGACCGCGTTGATCGATTTTCTGGTCGCCAGCGGTGAATTCGCCGCCTGAGCTCACACCGTCGCTTTAACCGGCAGCGCGGTTTTGTGAATCAGTCGCCGCAGTGAAAACGAGGACTGCACGTCACGCAGTCCTTCGATTTTGATCAACTTCTTTTGCAGGAATTTCTCAAAATCAGACAGGCTGGCAGCCACCACCCGCAGCATGAAATCGTGGCTGCCGGACATCAGGTGGCACTCCATTACCTCGTCAAAGGTGGCGATCTGCTGTTCAAACTTGCGAAAGGTCGCTTCCGATTTAGGCTCCAGCGTCAGTGATATGTACGCATTCACCGGAAACCCGGCTTTTTCCTGATCCAGCAGCGTCACATACCGGTCGATCATGCCGGCGTCTTCCAGCTGTTTCAGCCGCCGGGTGCAGGGCGTGGCCGACAGGCACACCCGTTCAGCCAGCTCGGTGGTTTTCAGCCGCGCATCCTGTTGTAGCTCATTCAAAATCTGCGCATCGATACGGTCGATTTTCATGGGTGACAATCTCTATTTATGCCGTCATTACGAGTGATAATCCCTAATCTAATCGATAAATGGCTTTTCTTTTAGTTAAAACTCACTCCATGATCAATGTTAACTTGAGCGCCATAATTGAATTTTAAGTCATGAAAACCGCAGATATATGCATTACTTATGACTAAACCGAACGACATCGTATTGATGAGGGCAATACCGTGCTGAAAGACTCTGCTGCACTACCCAATACAGCGGAAACCAGCCAGAAGTTGGCGCTGGCCCACACGCTGAAAGACGATGTGTACGGCCTGATACTGGGGGTGATGTTTATTGCGATCGGGCTGAACCTGCTGAAACTTTCAGGCATGATCACCGGCGGAATTGCCGGCATCGCCCTACTGCTTTCTTACGTTGTTCCGCTGTCGATCGGCGTGCTATTTATCCTGACCAACATCCCGTTCATGATTTTTTGTTACTTCAGCATGGGGCGCGCGTTTACGCTGAAGACACTGATCGTCAACATTGCCCTGAGCCTCGCCACCCAGGCGGTGCCCGGTTTGCTGACCATCGACTATGTGCATCCGCTGTTTTCCGCGCTGGTGGGCGGCACCTTTCTCGGCATGGGCATCCTTTCGCTGGCTCGCCATAACGCGTCGGTCGGCGGCACCGGCGTGCTCACGCTATGGCTCTATAAACGCTTCAATATCAATGCCGGCAAGAGCCAGATGCTGTTGGATGTGCTGGTGTTCGCGATATCCATGCTCACCATGCCCATTACTTTGCTGCTGTGGTCCGCGCTCAGCGCGCTGGCGATGAACGCAATGCTGATGAACTGGCATAAACCGGGGCGTTATCAGGGCGGGTAAGACGGCAGTGTAATGGTAGCCATCCGGCGAACAGCTATACCGCTATTCCTGAGTTGCATTCAGTAATGCCACAAACTGCCGCCATAGCGCGTCAGCACTACGCTGGTACCCTTGCTGGGTCAGATGAATCAAATCAGGGCGTGCTATTCCCTGCTGTTGCCAGCGTTCAATGGCACAGTCTCCCCCCATGTAATCAAACCAGCTCCAAAACAGCGTGTGATAGGATTGGGCGACCTCTCGCTGGGCCTGAATAACCGGTTTTAGCAAAACCGGCTGGTGCTGCCGACAAGATGCGCCATTTTTATTGCTGATACTGCTACCGGGGCCAACCAGCAGAATGACCGCTTCCGGCAACACTCGTCTGATAGCCTGCACATATTCGCTATAATTTTGCTGATAACGTTGAATATCAAGTTGTTGGTCAAAGGCTTCGTTCGTACCGTACGCCATGACTACCATGTCCGGCTTCAGCATTTGTAACGTGGATAACCAGTTATCGCGCCATTTATCCAGCATGGAAACCCGAGCGCCATTGATACCAAGCGCACTCAACATGACACCGCCACGATGACTGGATGACAGCAGCCATCCGGCCAGTTGGCTCCCTCCCGAAGGTGCCAGCGAATACCTGACGGGCGACTGGACAGTCACTGGCTGGCTCAATACCCAGCGGGACTGGCTGCATGGCAGCACAACCGTCTGATGCTGGATCTGTATCTTCCCGTTCGCCTGATTACGGTACAGCGCTTGCATTAAAAAGGCCGGGTCAGTGTCACGTACAACCAACTCTGCGTCATTATTGTCCCGACGCGGCGTGGCGATATTGCCGCCTAATGTAAATCCAGCATTCGTGGTTTTTCGGCTGGTTACCATGTCCCAGCCGTTAGCATTTGAGAACAAGACGTTATCAAACCGGTTACCCGATATTGCCAAAGGACTAATAAAACCAACGCCGCCATCTCCATACTGCTGTTTAAAATGACGACGCAGTTGCCCGGAAAAAAAGTCCGATGCGGTATGCGAATCCCCCAATTGCAGGATGTGAATCTTTTCTTTATCGCTATGGTTCAATTTACGTTTAAGCCGCTGCAACCCCGGATCGCCATAATCGATTAACTGAATCCCATTCTCTCCGCCCATTGGAAATGTAGTGGTTTGAGGAACATTATTATTTTCCCGGCTACAGGATGTGAGCTGAATCAGACAGAGCGTCATCATCATTAAATACCTTTTTTTATCCATTACCTTATCTGTCATTCTAATGATTTATCTCATTCAACGAGGGCTTCACATTTATTTTCGAAAAAATACGTTCGGCAATCATTTTTTGTCCCGTCAGCGAGAAATGAACACCGTCATTAGTGCGAATACGCACTTTCGCTTTATTCTGTTCCATATCAGGAGAATAGACCTCTCTCTGATAGCCAAAAATCTCATTCACCCGAATGGATATTTCATTGCCAGCTTTTACTTCAGACTCAAACAAATCATTAATATAATTAATTCCATGATTGAGCTTCTTATTCTCCACATTCGGGGGAGAAATCCATATGACGGAAATCCGCTTTTCACGAGCTGAATGGAGTATAGAGCGGATACGGTCACGATACGCACTCTCCCATGCCGGCGACTCAAACTTCAGGAAATTCTTACCATTACCAGACGGCATATCCCAAGGGTCGTTTGACCCTAAAAACACCACCAGCACGCCAATATCCTGCCTTTTTTCCAATTCACGGCTCAATATTAACGGCCAGTTGAAAAAATGAGGGTACGTCAGGCCAGTGCTACGTTTACTTAAATCAATACCCGCCACACTATAGCGATCGCGTAACATTTTAATGACGTGAGGCGCCACCCCCTCCATCATAGAATCACCGATAAAAAGGACCGTCTGCCCAGCGTTCAATACCACATGGTCATCCCTAATATTGGTACTGGCACTGTTGGTTGAATTGCCGTCAATATGAGTGGAGGGGGCTTTGACAGCAGCGGAGGGTAACGGCTTTTCCCGGAGAGCGATTGGCCTTGCTGCCTGCCGTGGTGTGACAGACGCACCATCACCTAGCGGCTGCTGTGCGTGACCTTCGGGAACTGATGTCAGGCTCTCTACAAATGAATTTTTGGCTGCCTGTGAGGCTTCCATCAGGCGATCACCGAATACCCATGACGGGCTGGTAATGCCATCCCACGGACTTTTAGTATGAAAATGGAGCTCCCAATAACTATTGATTGATTGCTGATCCAGCCATATCAACCCCACCATACAGCTCAGTATCACAAGCAGGCTCTTAAAGACATGAGCCAACATGGTGCGGTATTCAGAAGTTTGCATAGATAAACCCCGGCACGCCAGCAGGCGCAAAAAAGAAAACCACTGCTAAAAATGAAAAAATCACGAAGGGCACCATATACCATTCGAGACGTTTCAACGTAGTAGCAATATTTTCACGCAGCGTTATTAACGATGGATAGATAAGCAATAAAACAATGAAACCAGAAATTCCCCATATATCGTTTACCGTCAACTGTGCTGAATCCGCTCTGGAGATCGCTTTCAAAATGTACAACGCATCATGCACACTGCCAGCCTTAAAGAAAATCCAGGCCAGACAAACAAAATGAAAGGTGAATAACCGTGCGAGACATCCTGGTATCGGAATTATTTCTTTATTCTGCCGGTATTTAATCCAAAAATTATAAGTAATCAAACCAATACCATGTATTCCCCCCCAGATTAAAAAGGTAATACTGGTGCCATGCCAGATACCAGACAATACCATCGCAATGAAGATATTGAGCTGCGTGTGCCACCATCCCTGACGACTCCCGCCTAACGGGATATAGATATAATCACGAATGAACGAAGAGAGACTTATATGCCATCTTCGCCAAAAATCCTTTATGTTATCAGCAGCATAAGGATGTGAAAAATTCATATCTATCTGAAAGCCAAGTAAAATGGCAATCCCTGTTACCAAATTGGTGTAACCAGAAAAGTTGAAATAAATCTGCCAGGCCCATGCATACGTTGCCAATATGCACTGCCAGCCGGTATAGTTTTCGGGATCAATGAATACAGATGAAACATAGTTTTCATCCAGCCATTCGTTTAAACAGAATAGCTTGGCTATCGCCAGTGCAATAAGAAACAGCGCCCGTGTCCACTCCGTTAGCCGGCGTGGACGTTTTGTCTCTATCTGGGGTAGCAGCCAGGCTGCCCGGTTGATGGGACCAGAAATAAAGGTGGGAAAAAAGTTCAGATAAAGCAAAGTATTAAAAACATTACTTTGCTTTATCTCACCTTTTGCAACTGACACGATCAGGCTAACGGCATTAAATATATAAAATGATAAACCAATAGGAAGCAATACATTAAGCACGGGAAGCGTGACGGCAATATGATACTCACTCAGTAGCATTTGCAAGTCATCACGCAAACCTGAGTAATACTTAAACATAACAAAGAAAACAACAGTAAAAAAAATCAACAAACAAATAGAAAGTTTTCTAAACTCAGTATGAGTCGCCAACTTCAAAAGAAAACAAACACAAGTACTAAACAATAGCAGCACGATCAAAGACTGCCAGCTGGATAGCAGCACAAGGCCATAACCCGTCACAAGCAGAATGAAATTCTGCACTTTTACCCAGGGAGAAAAAATCCAATAAATCAAAAACAAAACGAGAAATAAAAAGGAAAACTCAACAGAAAGGAAATTCATTAATACCACCATGCACTTATTAAAAATGCGATTTATACCCAAAATAATTCGAGTTGCAGGACGGCGGCAACCGAGCGAATCCCCAGGAGCTTACATCAGTAAGTGACTGGGGTGAACGAGGGCAGCCAACACACCTGCAACTTGAAGTATGACGGGTATAGAAATATACCTTAACCACCTATTTCACCTTCCCAGAAATAAAAAATGATTTTTAACATAAAGAAATTACTGACAAGAAAAAATACATTGACCAGAGAATAACTAAAAAAATCAAACATCATGATCATGGCAACATCATCATATAGACATGAATCAGATATACCTGAAAAAAAACCACCTAATTATTTCCCGACATACCTTTTTATGACATGAAATGACAAATGGTTTCATCATAACAAACGGCTGTAACAATAATTACCGCACGCCACAATCTGGCTGAAATTACCCGGCAGGAAGAAACGTCATGTTGGTGAACGGGTATAAGACAAGATATTTCAGGGTGAATGAAAGTCATCAATTCATTGAGGAACTCTGCCTAACCGCATGACTCAGGGTGAAAATAGTTTCACCCTGATGAACAGCGCGATATAAGCACATCACGATCTTACGTGTTATCGCATAGTCACAAACTCTTCCGCCGCCGTTGGGTGAATCGCTACGGTGTTGTCGAAGTCTTTTTTGGTCGCGCCCATCTTCACCGCCACCGCAAAGCCCTGCAGGATTTCATCCATCCCGAAGCCGATGCCGTGCACGCCGACGATTTTCTCTTCCGGCCCCACACATACCAGCTTCATGCGGCACGGCTGACGGTGCTGCGTCACCGCGGTATACATGGCTGTAAACGCGGACTTATACACCTTAACCTGATCGTCGCCGTACTGCTCACGCGCCTGCGGTTCGGTTAATCCGATAGTGCCGATCGGCGGGTGGCTGAATACGACGGTCGGGATATTGCTATAATCCAGATGTTCGTCCGGCTTGTTGTTGAACAGCCGTTCAGATAAACGGCGCCCCGCCGCTACGGCGACCGGCGTCAGCTCAACGGCACCGGTATTGTCGCCCACCGCGTAGATACCCGGCACCGTGGTGTTCTGGAATTTATCCACCACGATGTAGCCCTTGTTGTTAAGTGCGACACCTGCCGCTTCCAGGTTTACCTTATCGTTCGCCGGTTCACGGCCAATCGCCCAGATCAGGCAATCCACGGTGTGTTCGTGCCCGCTTTCCAGTTGCAACGTCAGGCTACCGTCGGCATTTTTCACCACCGCTTTAGGGATGGACTCGGTATGCAGTGCCGGACCTTCGGTGTTCATCACTTCCACCAACGTTTCCACAATCAGCGGGTCGAACTGGCGCAACGGCGCGTGCTTACGCACGAACAGGTGAACGTCAGAGCCGAGCGCATTCAGCACGCCGGCGATTTCCACCGCGATGTAACCGGCACCCACGACGGCAACCCTCGGCGGCAGCGCGGTCAGTTCAAAGAAGCCATCAGAATCAATGCCGTATTCCGCACCGGGAATGTCCGGGCGCGTCGGCCGGCCGCCGGTGGCGATCAGAATATGGTCGGCGGTGATACGCTCGCCGTTCACTTCCACGGTTTTCGCATCCACAAAACGGGCAAAGCCCTGAATCACATCGACCTGATTTTTCCCCAGCACATTATTGTAGGACTGATGGATACGGTCAATGTAGGCGCTGCGGTTTTTCAGCAACGTATCCCAATTGAACCGATTGACGGTAACATCAAAGCCATAATCCGGCCCGTAGTGATGAATGGCTTCGGCGATCTGCGCCGCATACCACATCACTTTCTTCGGCACGCACCCGACGTTGACGCAGGTGCCGCCCAGATGTTTGGCTTCAATCAGCGCACATTTCTTGCCGTACATGGCCGCACGGTTGATGGAGGCAATACCGCCGCTGCCGCCACCAATGGCGAGATAGTCATAATGTCTGGTCATCAGGGCTCCACGCTTGCTTTCGATAAACGTTCGATAAAATTAAATAGGCCGTACCCGCCGCCATCTCTGCGACAGGTGCCTTACAGTTCATGCTCTGGCTGGGCGCAAAACGTTACGCCGGCGAAAAGTGTAACGCCGGCAATCGGTATCCGGCAAAGACAGAAAGCGGGATTGTATGAAGAAATGCGTAGCGGTTCGCAACGGTTTTGAAAATCGGTGCGATAGGTAAAACCGGCTATCACCGGTTTTACACCTCAATCACCCTTCCATCACCGTATCAAACAACAACCGGTTCAACGTCTGGTCCATCCCTGCCAGCGACGCATCCAGTACGGGCCATTCGCGCCCCAAATGCTGCTCTATAAACGCATGGATAGCAGGCAATCGGGCACCATATTGCGCCTCACCGCACTGACGTTTGATGCGCAGCAGATGCGCGATTTCCGCCAGCAAATCCTGATCGGTCACCGTCTCTGCCAGCAATGACTCAAAGCGCATCGGCGGAGCGCCCTTACCCGATTCTATCCATAGCGCCGCCAGTATCGGCCTGAGTACATAAAAATACTTCTTCAGCCGGACCGATTCCCCCTGCAAATATCCGCGAAAGTTCTTCCGGGCCATTGATAAATAATGGTAACAGGCGCGCCCCGGCGAAAAATGATCCGGCGCCAGCGCACGTATCTGCATCATGGATTGATCATCCTGCTGGTACACCACCGGCGAATCCAGCCACTCCATGAGCGTCGGGTTGGCGCGCTTCAGTAACCCCAGCGCTTTACGCAGTTCCCACCCGCTGACATCCAGCTCATCATCTATAGGTAATTCAATCACATCCCGAGCCTGCTCAACCCGAAAATACCACTCCGGAGGATGGACATAGATAAAACGCACATCATAATCGCTGTCCGGCGAAGCAAACCCCCACCCTCGGCTGCCCGATTCACAGGCATACAGCACCCGCACGCCAAATCGGCGTTCCACGTCTGCCAGCACACTGCAAACCCGTTCGCGCATTCGCGCACTCACACCAGATTCATCTTCCATATTTTTCTCTCATTATCCTTATCCTTTTACGCACACCACCTGCCGCAGCGTGTGAACAATCTCGACCAGCGACGCTTGCGCCGCCATGACGGCATCAATGTCTTTGTACGCCATGGGAATTTCATCAATCACGTCATGGTCCTTTCGACATTCGACATGCACCGTCGCCTGAATGTGGTCTTCAACCGTAAATCGCTTTTTTGCCGCCGTTCGGCTCATGGTGCGCCCGGCGCCATGGCTACAGGAACAAAAGCTCTCTTGATTACCCAAACCACGCACAATGAAACTTTTTGCTCCCATCGAGCCGGGAATAATCCCCATCTGCCCGCGATGGGCCGATACCGCGCCCTTGCGCGTGACCAGCACCGGCTCGCCAAAATGCGTTTCCTGTTGCACATAGTTGTGGTGGCAATCCACCGCCTCCTGCCGGGCGGTAAACGGCCTGGGGATCGCCTGTGCCAATGCCTGCAGCACCTGTTCCATCATCACCTCACGGTTATGGCGCGCGTACCCCTGTGCCCAGCCAACCGCATACATGTAGTCATCGAAATGACGGCTACCTTCGGCGAAATACGCCAAATTACGGTCCGGTAGATTCGCAATATGCTGCCGCATGTCTTGCTGCGCCAACGTGATAAACAGATTGCCGATGGCATTGCCGATACCACGGGAACCGCTGTGCAGCATCACCCACACCCGATCCATCTCATCGAGACACAATTCGATAAAATGGTTACCGGTTCCAAGCGTGCCCAAGTGGTGGTAATTGTTGGTTTTCAGCAACGACGGATAGTGTTCGGTAATACGTTTGAACCCGGCATCCAGTTGCCGCCAGTGGGCATCAACGCGCGGCGGCGGTTGATGCCATGCACCTTTATCCCGTCCACCACGATTCACGCTACGCCCATGAGGAACCGCCTGCTCAATGGCGCTGCGAATACCCAACAGATTGTCCGGTAAATCGGCGGCAAGGAGCGAGGTTCGCACCGCCATCATGCCGCAACCGATATCCACCCCTACCGCGGCCGGAATGATGGCGCCGCGAGTGGGGATAACACTGCCGATCGTAGACCCCTTGCCGACATGAACATCCGGCATCACCGCCAGATGACTGAAAATAAACGGCATCTTCGCCGTATTCAGTAATTGCTCGCGGGCCTCAGGCTCGACCGGAACACCGTGCGTCCACATTTTTACCGGTACGCCATGCGGCGCATCCAGCACCTGATAATCGTTATGCATGGTATAAATCCCTTAATTTATTTTTAATTCAAATAGTTATTTTTATTTAACGTTAACGCCGCGCCGGTTACCAGGCGGCGTTATAGCCTGCGGTGTCCATCACGGCCAGCGAAAGCAGCGCTATTCCGTAACCCGTCAATTGCTGATCCAGTTGCTCACTGACCTGCGCCCCAACGGTATGTTTCCGGTTCAGCAGTTCATCAAAAGTATGCGTTCCCACTACATCCCGCAGCACAACCTGTAAAGCCCGGCATAGATGCGCTTCTGGTTTCGCCAACTGCGTAAACGCGGCCAGAACATCGCTGTAGCGCCAATTCGCCAATAACGTCAGACGCACGTTGATCCGATCCGCCGTCAGCACCTCGATATCTTCAACATCCAGCGCCTGTAAGCGCGTGTCCACCATCGTCACACTCACGCTACGATTGAAGCGCCAGTAGCCATGATTACCCGGCGGCAACAGTGCCGAAGGTTGCCCATTAAGATGCAAAATCCCGACATGCCATGTCGGTACTGCAGCGACCAATACGCCGGCCTCACCGGCGACCACCTGCCCACGTAAGTCGGGCTGCATGAATGCCGGCAGCAGCCTGGCCGGCACCTGAGTCTCATTGACGGAAATACGCTCGATAGCCTGCTGTTCATCCCGACGCCAGTACAAACGCCGTGTCCCCGGCGGCAAAATCTCGCACAGGTGTTCGCGGTCATAGCGCAAGCCAATCTCATCATCCGCCATATCCGCCGACAGGCAGTAGCGCGCAACCCACTCCGGATGAAACCGACGTAAATGTTCGGCAAGCGCGGTTTCAACCCTGGAACCATCCTGCTCGATGAACGCCACCGTCCGTTTCCGTGGCCAACCCAATACGATATGAGCACCCGTTTCCAGGACTCGCCACACGTTGCCGTTTTGGCTGAGTAAACCGAGTTGCCCTTTTCTTATTGTTATTTTCTTGAACATCTTCTTTTTAATCCCTTTCATAAAATATCCGGGAACAACATCACCGGTTCCCCCAGCCGTAACCGGGTATGCTTCCCTCCCTGTGTATAGCCCGGTATTTTTGCCAAAACCGTGCCAGTCTTTTCTTATTTGACGACATAAATTTAAACCGATGATTTTTAATAGTTTTATTTAAAAACCCTCTATCCTGTTAATCATTAACCCGGTAAAGTAATATCCGAAAAGATAAGGACTTATAAAAAAGGATAAGCATGAAGCGCAGAGTGATGATCGGCGTGCTGGGCACGGCGTTGGATAAACGCGGGAAGCGGCAAAATCGCTGGAATCGGTGGCGGCCAACAATCGCCGCCTGCCAGCAACCGGATCTGCCGATTGACCGACTGGAATTGCTCTATCAGCCACGCAGTTTCGGGCTGGCGCAACAGGTTCAGGAAGATATAAGCCAGATATCGCCTTCCACCACGGTGAATCTGCATGAGGTTGAACTGACCGACCCCTGGGACTTCGAAGAGGTCTACACCACGTTTCTCGACTTCGCGGCGCACTACCCGTTCGATACGGAAAACGAAGAATATCTGGTACATATTACGACCGGCACGCATGTGGTACAGATTTGCTGGTTTCTGCTGACGGAAGCGCGATACCTGCCGGCCCGGCTGCTGCAAACCAGCCCGTCGGACCATGACGACGCCACACCGTCTCCCGCCGGGCAGTACACCGTTATTGACCTCGATCTTAGCCGTTACACCGCCATTACCAGCCGATTCCTGCGGGAACAACAAGCATCCGTCTCATTTCTGAAAGCGGGGATCGCCACCCGTAATGCAACGTTTAACCGCATCATCGATCAAATTGAACGGGTTGCCCTGCGTTCTTCCGCGCCTATTTTGCTAACCGGCCCCACCGGTGCAGGCAAATCTTTTCTGGCCAACCGTATTTATCAGCTCAAGGCGTCGCGCCATCAGGTCAATGGAAAGTTTGTCGCCGTCAATTGCGCCACACTGCGCGGCGATAACGCGATGTCCACATTGTTTGGTCATGTTCGCGGCGCATTCACCGGAGCGCAGCAATCACGGGCAGGGCTGTTGCGGGAAGCCGACGGTGGAATCCTGTTTCTTGATGAAATCGGTGAGTTGGGGCCGGACGAACAGGCGATGCTGCTGAAGGCGATAGAAGAAAAACGCTTTCTGCCGTTTGGTTCCGATAAAGAAGTCAGCAGCGATTTTCAGTTGATTGCCGGCACTCACCGGGATATGCCGCATTGGGTAGAGGCCGGGTATTTTCGTGAAGACCTGTACGCACGCATCAATATGTGGACTTTTCCGCTACCGGGTCTGGCGCAACGTTGTGAAGATATCGAACCTAATCTGGACTTCGAGTTACACCGTTTTGCCCAACAGCAACAAATCCAGGTGCGGTTCGATAAAGAAGCACGCCAGCGTTTTCTGGCCTTTGCCTGTTCGGAACACGCCAGTTGGCGGGGCAACTTTCGCGAACTGGGTGCCAGCGTACACCGCATGGCGACGCTATCCGAGCAAGGGCGCATTAATACCGTGCTGGTAGATGAAGAAATTCAACGTCTTAAACAGCAATGGCGTAGCACAACCGCCAATACGATATTGCCGGCCCACCTCGGTGAGCTGGATATCTTCGAGCAATGCCAGCTTGAGCGAGTGTTAGAGGTATGCCGACAAACCCACAGCCTGTCGGAAGCCGGACGTACGCTATTTGCCGTTTCGCGCCGACAAAAAAAACAGCCCAACGACGCCGACAGGCTACGTAAATATCTGGCCCGCTTTGGGTTGAGCTGGGATGACGTGAAAAACACCGCATCGATATAAAGGGAGTCACATGGAACTGATTTTTCTCGGCACCAACGCGGGTGTGCCCACTAAAGAGCGTAACGTCACCAGCATCGCGCTCGACTTGCACGGTATTCGCCCGGCGTTCTGGCTGTTTGACTGTGGTGAAGGCACTCAGCACCAGATTTTGCGCACCCCAATCAAACCCGGCAAGCTGGAGAAGATTTTCATCACCCATCTGCACGGTGATCACTTGTTCGGGCTACCCGGTTTACTGTGTTCACGATCCATGGCCGGCGTCGAAACACCGCTGACGCTCTACGGCCCGGCCGGGCTGAAAACCTTCGTCGAAACCGCGCTGACGCTGAGCGGCTCCTGGCTGACGTATCCGCTGGAAGTGGTGGAGGTCGTTCCCGGCACGGTGTTTGAGGATCATCAATTTAGGGTGACGGCGCATGAACTGTCGCACACCCTGTATTGCGTGGGATACCGCATTGAGGAGCGCCCCAAACCGGGCCCGCTGGATGTGGAGAAACTGGCGGCGCAGGGCATCAAGCCCGGTGCCTATTTCCAGCAGTTGAAACGCGGGGAAACGGTAACGCTGGACGACGGGCGGGTACTCAACGGCTGGGATTACCTCGGCCCCAGCCTGCCGGGCAAATCGCTGGCAATCTTCGGCGATACCCGCCCAACGCCGGAAGCACTCAAGCTGGCTGCGGGGGTCGATGTGATGGTGCACGAAGCCACGCTGGAAGGCGTGATGGCGGAGCGCGCCAACGAACGCGGGCACTCCACCACCCTGCAAACCGCCGCCGCCGCACGGGACGCGGGCGCCAAACGGTTGATCATCACCCATTTCAGCACCCGCTATGGTCAGGCAGATCTGGAACGGCTGCGTCAGGAATGCCAGACGCTGTTTGCGGCAACCGAAGTCGCCACCGATTTGGCCACCTTTCGGGTATAACGACCGGGTATAACGACGGGCAGCGCCTCGCTCAGTTAAGCCGCACGCTTACTCCGGCACCACCCACTCAACCAACGCGTGGCCGGTGCCGGCCGGCACCAGCGCCTGATGCAGCCACGGCAGCACGCTTTTCATCTGGGATTCCAGTTTCCACGGCGGGTTGATGACAATCATGCCGGAGGCGGTCATACCGTGGCGATCGCTGTCCGGCAGCACCGCCAGTTCAATTTGCAGAATACGGCGAATACCGGTGTCTTCCAGATCTTTCAGCAAACGTTTGATGTGCTGACGCAGCACCACCGGATACCACAGCGCGAACACGCCGGTGGCAAAACGGCGATACCCTTCCTGAATGCCTTTCACCACCGCCTGATAATCGGTTTTCAGTTCATAGGGCGGGTCGATCAAAATCAGTCCGCGGCGCGACAGCGGCGGCAACTGCGCCTTCAACTGCTGGTAGCCGTCTTCACGCACCACCCGCGCCCGGTCGTCACGCAGAAACTCCTGACGCAACAACGGAAAATCACTGGGGTGCAGCTCAGTCAGATGAATTTTGTCGTACTCGCGCAGTAACTGACGGGCAATCAGCGGCGAGCCGGGGTAATAGCGCAGCTTGTCGCCGGAATTATAGGAGCGCACCACTTGCATATACGGTTCCAGCTCCCCCGGAATATCGTCCCGCTGCCAGATGCGGCCAATGCCGTCGAGGTACTCGCCGGTGCGCTCGGCGTGTTCACTCTGTAACTGATAACGACCCGCGCCGGAATGCGTATCCAGATACAGGAACGGTTTGTCCTTCTCTTTCAGCGCGTTAATGATCAGGCTCTGGACAGTGTGCTTCAGCACGTCGGCATGATTGCCGGCATGAAAACTGTGGCGATAACTCAGCATAACGAATGGATTTCCGGTCAATGAGGGCGCGTTTGCCGCTAATCGCCATAGTATACCCTAAATAATTCGAACGGTTAGCGCCGCAAAATACCCCAACAATCGCCGCAATCCCCCACGGATGTTATCCCTCATGGAATGGTGCAATAACCGACCTTTTTCGTTATATAATAATTTATACATCGAATATTCGGACACGACGTTTATGAAAAACCACTTTGGCGACGGTATCCTGGCGGGGCTACACGCCAGCACGCCGCAATCGATGAGCGACATCCGTCATTACTGCGACGATTACCGCCGCGGCTACGTCTGCGGTTATGCACACCAGCGCGCGTCACTGCGGGGAAGGCAACAGGCCGCATTCGAAGCCGGGCAATTGTGCCGCCGTTACGGGCTGATGCGCGACATCGTGGCGGAGTTCTTTTCCGACGTCAGTAACCCGTCGCTGATAGCGTGGTTTTACGCCGGTTACGATCAACCATCCTGAACGTCACAATCACCGCTGATCATCGCTTTTTACCGCCGGCCTTGGCCTGTTGTGCCCCCTGCCATTGATTTTCCCCTCATTACCCCTCATGTTAAGTCATCATTAATAAATTTCAGGACTGTGCCATGACCAATCCATTGCTTTCCGCCTTTACTCTGCCGCCGTTCTCCCAGATCCAGATTGAACACATCCTCCCCGCCGTACAAGCCGCACTGAACGATTGTCGCCAGACGGTCGAACGTGTGGTGGCGCAGCCGGGGCCGTTCACCTGGGATAACCTGTGTCAGCCGCTGGCGGAAAGTGATGACAGACTGGGGCGCATTTTCTCCCCGGTCAGCCACCTGAATTCGGTAAAAAACAGTCCGGAATTGCGTAGCGCCTATGAACAGTGCCTGCCGCTGCTGTCTGAATACGGCACCTGGGTGGGCCAACATGCCGGGTTGTACCGCGCCTACCGCGAGCTGCGTGACGGCGAGCACTACGCAAACCTGAGCATCGCGCAGAAAAAAGCGGTGGATAACGCCCTGCGCGACTTCGAACTGTCCGGGATTGCATTGCCGCCGGAACAGCAAAAACGCTACGGCGACATCGCTTCCCGTTTGTCTGAACTGGGTTCGCAGTTCAGCAACAACGTGCTGGACGCCACCATGGGCTGGACCAAACTGATAACCGACGTCAGTGAGCTGGAAGGTCTGCCGGAAAGCGCACTGGCCGCGGCCAAAGCCCTGGCGGAGGCGAAGGAACAACAGGGCTGGTTGCTGACGCTGGATATCCCAAGCTACCTGCCGGTGATGACGTATTGTTCCAATCAGGCGCTGCGTGAAGAGATGTACCGCGCCTACGTGACCCGCGCGTCGGAACAGGGCCCGAACGCCGGTAAGTGGGATAACGGCGAGGTGATGGCCGAAACGCTGGCGCTGCGTCATGAACTGGCGCAACTGCTGGGCTTCACCAGCTTCGCCGACAAATCGCTGGCCACCAAAATGGCGGAAAACCCACAGCAGGTGCTGGATTTTCTGACCGATCTGGCTAAACGCGCTCGCCCGCAAGGAGAGCAGGAACTGGCGCAACTGCGCGCCTTCGCCAAACAACATTTCAGCGTTGATGAGCTGAACCCGTGGGACATTACCTACTACGCTGAACAGCAGAAACAACACCGCTATTCCATCAGCGATGAACAGTTACGCCCTTACTTCCCCGAACCGCGCGTGCTGGAAGGGTTGTTCGAAGTCGTAAAACGTATTTACGGCATCACCGCCAAAGAGCGTCAGGGCGTTGACGTCTGGCATCCGGAAGTGCGTTTCTTCGACCTGTTTGACGAAAGCGGCGAACTGCTGGGAAGCTTCTACCTTGATCTGTACGCCCGCGAACACAAACGCGGCGGTGCCTGGATGGACGATTGCGTCGGCCGCCTGCGCAAAGCCGACGGCGAGCTGCAAAAACCGGTGGCGTACCTGACCTGTAACTTCAACCGCCCGGTTAACGGCAAACCTGCGCTGTTTACCCACGATGAAGTCACCACGCTGTTCCACGAATTCGGCCACGGGTTGCACCATATGCTGACCCGCATCGACACCGCCGGGGTTTCCGGCATCAACGGCGTGCCGTGGGATGCCGTCGAACTGCCGAGTCAGTTTATGGAAAACTGGTGCTGGGAGCCGGATGCGCTGGCGTTCATTTCCGGTCACTACGAAACCGGCGAACCGCTGCCGCAAGACATGCTGGACAAGATGCTGGCGGCGAAAAACTATCAGGCAGCGCTGTTTATCCTGCGTCAGTTGGAGTTCGGCCTGTTCGATTTCCGTCTGCACGCCGGTTATAACCCGGCTACCGGCGCACGCGTGCTGGAAACGCTGGCGGAGATAAAAGCGCAGGTTTCCGTGGTGAAAAGCCCGGAATGGAATCGCTTCCCGCACTCTTTCAGCCATATTTTCGCCGGTGGTTACGCCGCCGGTTACTACAGCTACCTGTGGGCCGACGTGCTGGCGGCGGATGCCTTCTCCCGCTTTGAAGAAGAAGGCATCTTCAATCGCGACACCGGCCAGTCATTCCTGGAAAACATCCTGTCCCGCGGCGGCTCTGAAGAACCAATGGAACTGTTCAAGCGTTTCCGTGGCCGCGAACCCCAACTGGATGCGATGCTGAAACACTACGGCATTCAGGGATGAAGATTGCGTTACTGACCGAAGCCGGCGCCGACCCCGAGGCGCTGGCGGTACTGGCCCAACGCTGGGGGCTGGAAAACGACACCGACGCCATGCTGGCGTTGGTGCTCACCCCCGAGCGGCTGGAGCTGCGCAAATGCGATGAACCGAAGCTCGGCGCCATCTGCGTGGATTTCGTTTCCGGCGCAATGGCGCATCGCCGCCGCTTTGGCGGCGGGCGCGGTGAAGCAGTCGCCAAAGCGGTCGGCATCAAAAAGGACTATCTGCCCGATGTGGTGGACGCCACCGCCGGCCTGGGTCGCGACGCCTTCGTGCTGGCCGCACTCGGTTGCCGGGTGCGGATGGTGGAGCGCCACCCGGTAGTGGCGGCGTTACTGGACGACGGCCTGCAACGCGGCTATCAGGACCCGGAGATCGGTGGCTGGCTGCGCGAGCGACTGACGCTACTACACGCTTCCAGCATTGACGCGTTGTCTGCCATTACTCCACCGCCGGACGTGGTCTACCTCGACCCGATGTTTCCCCACCGCCAGAAAAGCGCGCTGGTGAAAAAGGAGATGCGGGTGTTTCAGTCGCTGGTGGGTGCCGACGATGACGCCGACGCCTTGCTGGAACCGGCACGCCGTCTGGCGAAAAAGCGGGTCGTGGTCAAACGCCCGGATTACGCGCCGCCGCTGGCGGGTATACCGGCCCAGTCGGCGCTGGAAACCAAAAGCCATCGGTTCGATTTTTACCTGCCGATGACACAATAATCCGCTGTTCTGACTGCACGCTTTACCAGCAGCAGTCAGATCCTGTTTCCGCCATCGTTCCTCAATTCCCCCGCCGCTCGGTTAAGATCGTGTCCGCAAAAGATAGACGGCTAACTGCTATGGCGATATGTTAACCTTATTGCTGAATCCGCCCTTGCGCGCCCGCGCAGCCAATCTATTAAAATAACGATGAAAATAAATAAGTTACCACTGCTGGCACAAGTCTCTGCCGCTCACTGGGTGAGCCATTTTCACATGATGGTGCTACCGGCGTTGATGCCGCTCATCTCCGCACAACGCGGCATCAGTTATGTGGAAATGGGCTTTGCGCTCGGCGTGTTCAATATTGTCTCCGCGCTGGTGCAAACGCCGATCGGCTTTGCCGTTGACCGCATCGGCCCACGTCGTACGCTGATAGCCGGGCTAACGCTGGGCAGTCTGTGTTTCCTGTCGCTCGGCTTCTTTACCAGCTACAGTTGGATGCTCATAGCCATGGCGCTGGCCGGGCTTGCCAACGCGGTATATCACCCGTCGGATTACGCCCTGTTGTCACGCGGCATTGCCGAAAACCGCATGGGCCGCGCCTTCTCGGTGCATACTTTTTCCGGTTTTCTCGGCACCGCCGTCGCGCCGGCGATTCTGCTGACGGCCGCCGCCTTCACCAGCATCGAGTTCGCGTTGGTCTTATCCGGCCTGTTTGGGCTGCTGACCGTACCGATGTTGCTCGGCGAACACGAGGCATTGCCTGCCGCCACCGCGCACGACAAGAAAGCCGCTGCGCCAAAGGTGGCGGTATTTACCCTGCCCATTTTGTCGCTGCTGGTGCTGTTTATGCTGCTCAACCTGAGCACCAACTCGATTCAAAACTTCTCGGTGACCGCGCTGGTGAACGGTTACGGGATGCCGTTGACCGAAGCCAACCTGGCGCTGACGGCGTTTTTGTTTACCAGTGCCTTCGGCGTGCTGGCGGGCGGTTCACTGGCGGATAAAACCCGGCATCACGGGCTGGTTGCCACCGGTTCGCTGGTGGTCACGGCGGTGCTGGTCGCCATCGTCGCCGTATCTACCCTGCCGTCGCTGGCAACCACACTGATTCTGGGTGTGGCCGGCTTTCTCTCCGGTATTATCGCGCCATCACGGGATATGCTGGTACGCGCGGCATCGCCGGCAGGTGCTGAAGGGCGGGTCTTCGGCGTGGTCACCACCGGCTTTAATATCGGCGGTGCCGGCGGCCCGGTGGTCTTCGGCTGGTTTTTGGACCAGGGGCATCCCTCCGCCATTTTCTGGTCGGCGGTTATCTTCATGTTGATTACCGCCGTGATGGCGTTGGCGCAGGAGTGGTACAGCAACCGGCAGCGGGCGCTAACCGTATAAAATATATCAGGATTTAAAAAGCAGAAACCCGCGTCGAACGCGGGTTTCTGTGGGCCTACATCAGAAAAATACCGATCAAATATCAATATTCGCCGCTTTCAGGGCGTTTTCTTCGATAAAGGCGCGGCGCGGTTCAACGGCGTCACCCATCAGAGTGGTAAACAACTCGTCGGCGGCGATGGCGTCTTTCACCGTCACGCGCAGCATACGGCGGCTTTCCGGGTCCATAGTGGTTTCCCACAGCTGTTCCGGGTTCATTTCGCCCAGACCTTTGTAGCGCTGAACCGCCAGACCACGGCGCGACTCTTTCACCAGCCAGTCCAACGCCTGCTCGAAGCTGACGACCGGCTGTTTACGTTCACCACGCTCAACAAAAGCGCCGTCTTCGATCAAACCACGCAGCTTCTCACCCAGCCCATTGATTTTGCGATACTCGTTGCCCTGCACAAACGCCAGATCCAGTGCGTAATCTGAATCCACGCCGTGGGTACGTACGCGCAATACCGGCTCGTGACGCTCATTGACCTGACGCAGGATGAAGCTGTACGTACTACCGTGCTGCTCTTTTTCATTGAGGTACTGAATCAGTGCTTCCATCCACGACTGAGCCTCTGCCTGCGAGTTCAGCATCGCCTCCGTCAGAGATGGTTGATAAATCAATGCATTAAGCAGCGCACGCGGGTAACGACGCTCCATACGATCGATCAGCTTCTGTACGCCGTAGTGCCCGGCCACCAGTTTCTCCAGCGGCTCACCGGCCAGTGCCGGGGCATGGGCGTTGGTGTGCAGCGTGGCCCCATCCAGCGCCAGCATAATCTGGTACTGATCCATCGCCTCGTCGTCTTTGATGTACTGTTCCTGTTTGCCTTTCTTCACCTTGTACAACGGCGGCTGGGCGATAAACACATGACCTCGCTCGACGATTTCCGGCATCTGGCGATAGAAGAAGGTCAGCAACAGAGTACGAATATGAGAACCGTCGACGTCGGCATCGGTCATGATGATGATGTTGTGGTAACGCAGTTTGTCCGGGTTGTACTCATCGCGGCCGATACCGCAACCCAGCGCGGTGATCAGCGTCGCCACTTCCTGCGAAGACAGCATCTTGTCGAAACGCGCTTTTTCCACGTTCAGAATCTTACCTTTCAACGGCAAAATGGCCTGATTCTTACGGTTGCGGCCCTGCTTGGCGGAACCGCCCGCGGAATCACCCTCCACCAGGTACAGTTCGGACAGCGCCGGGTCGCGCTCCTGACAATCTGCCAGCTTGCCCGGCAAACCGGCCAGATCCAGCGCGCCCTTGCGGCGGGTCATCTCACGCGCTTTGCGTGCGGCTTCACGGGCGCGGGCGGCGTCGATGATCTTGCCGACCACGATTTTAGCGTCGTTGGGGTTTTCCATCAGGTAGTCCACCAGACGGTCGTTCATCAGCGATTCCACCGCCGACTTCACCTCGGAAGACACCAGCTTATCTTTGGTCTGGGAAGAGAATTTCGGGTCCGGCACCTTCACCGATACCACTGCAATCAGCCCTTCGCGCGCGTCATCGCCGGTGGCGCTGACTTTGGCTTTCTTGCTGTAGCCTTCCTTGTCCATATAGTTGTTGAGCGTACGGGTCATGGCGGCGCGGAAACCCGCCAGGTGAGTACCGCCGTCGCGCTGCGGAATGTTGTTGGTAAAGCAGTAGATATTTTCCTGGAAACCATCGTTCCATTGCATCGCGATTTCCACGCCGATGTCGTCTTTTTCGGCGCTGAAATAGAACACCTGCGGGTGAATCGGCGTCTTGTTGCGGTTCAGGTATTCAACAAACGCTTTGATGCCGCCTTCGTAGTGGAAATGGTCGGCTTTGTTTGCTTCGCGCTCGTCGCGCAGACGAATCGATACACCGGAGTTGAGGAACGATAACTCGCGCAAGCGCTTGGCCAGAATGTCATATTCAAACTCGACCACATTGGTGAAAGTTTCCAGACTCGGCCAGAAACGCACCGTGGTGCCGGTGGTGTCGGCATCGCCGATCACGCCCAGCGGCGCCTGCGGTTCGCCATGTTTGTATTCCTGACGATGAATTTTGCCTTCACGGCGAATAACCAGTTCCAGCTTCTCGGACAGGGCGTTCACTACCGATACCCCCACCCCGTGCAGACCGCCGGATACCTTGTAGGAGTTGTCGTCGAACTTACCGCCCGCGTGCAGCACGGTCATGATCACTTCGGCGGCGGATACGCCCTCTTCTTCGTGGATGCCGGTGGGAATACCACGGCCGTCATCCTGCACCGATACCGAGTTATCCGCATGAATAGTAACGACAATATCTTTACAGTAGCCTGCGAGCGCTTCGTCGATAGCGTTGTCCACCACCTCGAATACCATGTGATGCAGACCGGTTCCGTCATCCGTATCACCGATATACATCCCCGGGCGTTTACGGACCGCATCCAGCCCTTTTAATACCTTGATACTTGAGGAGTCATAAGAATTCGACATCAACGTTTCTCGCTCATTTAGTCCTGTGATTGAACGGTTATTTTACCCTGTTCCACGCGGAACATCTTGCCATTTTCGCCCACCATGTCGCTAATCTGCTCAGCGGTGATGGCGCTGACGAACACCTGCGCCTGCGTCGCCTTCAGCCGCTCGGCCAACAGCCGACGGCGGGTGCTGTCCAGCTCCGAGGCGAAGTCGTCGATCAGGTACAGGCACTTCAGCCCGTTTTGTCGGGTCAGGAACTCGCCTTGCGCCAGCCTGAGCGCGCACATCAGCAGCTTGAGCTGGCCACGGGACAACATGTCTTCTACCGCCACGCCGCCGGCGCGGATGCGAAAATCGGCCTTGTGCGGCCCCAGCGCGGTGTAGCCCAACTGCCTGTCGCGCTCGAAATGGCGCTCCAGCAGTTCAGCGTAGTCGCTCTCTTTATCCCAGCCGCGCTGGAAAGAAAAACTTAAGGAAAACTCGGGCAGAAACTGGGCGCAGGTGGAACCGATATCCGCGGCGATAGCGCTGCTGTACTCGGCGCGCCACCGGCTGATACCCTCAGCTAACGGCACCAGTTCCCGATCCCAGGCACGCAGTTGCCCGTAGTGGCTGACCTGGCGCAACGCCGCGTTACGCTGGCGCAACAGTCTTTTCAGATTGCTCCAGGCGCTGAAGAAACCGGGTTCGTTGTGAAAACAGCCCCAATCCAGAAAAGCGCGGCGGTACTTGGGGCCGCCGTTAAGCAGGGTGAAACCTTCCGGGGTGATAAGCTGGATAGGTAACAGTTGCGCCAGCTCCGCCACTTTGTGGCCGTCGCTGCCGTCGATACGCACTGTGCTGTCGCCGTCGCGATTTTTGCTCAACCCAACGGATCGCTCACGCTCCTGCCCTTCAATGCGGCCATGCAAAATGAATTCCGCCTGCTCGTGGCGAATCACTCTGGCGGCCTGAATGCTGCGAAACGCCCGGCCATGCCCCAACGTGTAAATGGCTTCCAGCACGCTGGTCTTGCCGCTGCCGTTAGCCCCTACCAGAAAATTGAAACCGGGAATCAGTGCCAGATCGGCCGATTCGATATTGCGGAAATCGCGGATAAGAAGACGGGTCAGCGCCATATCACAACCATTTTGCCAGATTTGTTGCCCATGCCAGACAATGTCGCGCCCTTACCGATAATAAAACCCATCACAACGTCGATAACAACACGCCGCACCCAATGGCGCGGCGTGTAACGGCAGGCAGGCGCACAGATGATTTACAGGCGCATCGGCATGACCACGTAAGCCGCCGCCTGGCTGGCTGCATCCTCAAGCTGGACGCTGGATACAGAATCCGTCAGCAACATGCGCACCTCTTCGCACTTCAGCGCATTGAGCACATCCAGCACGTAACTGACGTTAAAACCGATTTCCATCTCCGTGCCGCCGTATTCCACATCCAGAATCTCTTCCGCTTCTTCCTGTTCCGGGTTGTTGGCGGTAATACGCAGTTGGTTCTGGTTCAGGTACAGCCGCACACCGCGGAATTTCTCGTTCGACAAGATAGCCGCGCGGGAAAATGCCTGACGCAGCAGGTCGCAGCTCGCTTCCAGCGTCTTGTCCGGGTTTTTCGGCAGCACACGGCGGTAATCCGGGAAGCGGCCATCCACCAGTTTGGAGGTAAAGATAAAATCGCCGACATGGGCACGGATATTATTGCTGCCTATCTGCAATTGTAGCGGCGTGTCGCCGCCATCCAGCAAACGCACCAGTTCCATCACCCCTTTACGCGGCACGATCACCGAATGCGACGGCAGCGACTGGCCGACCGGCATGGCGCACACCGCCAGACGGTGACCATCGGTCGCCACGGTACGCAACTCCTCACCACCGGTTTCAAACAGCATCCCGTTGAGGTAGTAACGCACATCCTGATGCGCCATTGAGAACTGGGTGGCTTCAATCAGGCGTTTCAGCGTCGCCTGCGGCAAGGTAAATTCCACCTCGCTCTGCCAGTCGTCCAGATTGGGGAAATCCGTCGCCGGCAGTGTGGACAGCGAAAAACGGCTACGCCCGGAACGCACCAGCATCCGATCGCCTTCCAGCGTAACGGTAATCTCCGCCCCATCCGGTAGACCACGGCAAATATCGAATAACTTGCGCGCCGGTACGGTGGTGGCGCCCGGTTCATGGGGCTGCGTCAGCGCCAGATGCGCCACCATCTCCATTTCCAGATCGGTGCCGGTCAACGATAACCGGCCTTCACTGACCTGCAGCAACAGGTTGCCCAGAATCGGCAACGTCGGTCGCCCGCCCAGCGGGCTGCTGACCTGTTGCAACGGTTTTAACAGATGCTCACGCTCAACGATAAATTTCATGATGTTATGACGATAAGGTTCGGATTAAATTGGAAAAATCTTCTTTGATGTCGTGACTTTCCTCGCGCAGCTGCTCTATTTTGCGGCAGGCATGTAGCACGGTGGTATGGTCACGGCCACCGAACGCGTCGCCGATCTCCGGCAGGCTGTGGTTGGTCAGCTCCTTGGCCAGCGCCATCGCCATCTGACGCGGACGGGCCACCGAACGTGAACGCCGTTTGGACAACAGGTCGGCCACTTTAATTTTATAGTACTCCGCCACCGTCTTCTGAATATTGTCGATGGTGACCAGCTTTTCCTGCAATGCCAGCAAATCGCGCAGCGCTTCGCGCACAAAATCGATGGTGATCGACCGGCCGGTAAAATTGGCGTTGGCGATCACGCGGTTCAATGCGCCTTCGAGTTCACGCACGTTGGAGCGCAGGCGTTTAGCGATAAAAAACGCCACTTCGCCCGGCAGACGGATGTCATTCTCATCCGCCTTTTTCATCAGGATCGCCACGCGGGTTTCCAGTTCCGGCGGCTCGATCGCCACGGTCAACCCCCAGCCGAAGCGGGATTTGAGACGATCTTCCACCCCATTGATCTCTTTGGGGTAACGATCCGACGTCAGGATAATCTGTTGATTACCTTCAAGTAACGCGTTGAAGGTATGGAAAAACTCTTCCTGCGAGCGCTCTTTATTGGCAAAGAACTGGATATCATCGATCAGCAGCGCGTCGACGGAGCGGTAGTAGCGTTTGAACTCTTCGATGGCATTATTCTGCAACGCCTTGACCATATCCTGCACGAAGCGCTCGGAATGCATGTACACCACCTTGGCATTCGGCTTACGAGCCATGATGCCGTTGCCCACCGCGTGCAGCAGGTGGGTTTTACCCAGACCGGTGCCGCCATACAGGAATAAAGGGTTATAGGCGCCGCCAGGGTTATCCGCCACCTGGCGCGCCGCCGCGCGGGCCAACTGGTTAGACTTACCTTCTACAAAGTTGTCGAAGGTATGCTTGGGGTTGACGTTGGAACGATAAGTGTGTTCTGTCGGCGCCACTGGGGTTTCCCAGCTTGGGCGTACCGGTGAAGCGACGCGTGCCTGAGGCGCCGCGACGGCGGCATTGTGGCTGCCGTTACCTGCAGGAACGGCAGCGGGCGTCGCCGGCTTACTGCCGACTTCAAAACGTAGCAACGGCGCATCCATGCCGCAGAAATCATTCAACAGTCCATTGATGTTATTGATGTATTTATCACGCACCCAATCCA
This sequence comes from Dickeya sp. ws52, assembly GCF_007210685.1. Classification (NCBI taxonomy): domain Bacteria; kingdom Pseudomonadati; phylum Pseudomonadota; class Gammaproteobacteria; order Enterobacterales; family Pectobacteriaceae; genus Dickeya; species Dickeya sp. ws52. Next base: position 70,707 of record NZ_SZVX01000007.1, on the reverse strand, counting down.
GTACAAAACGATTCGGGGCGTAAAGCGCCAGAGTGTTGTCACTCAGTTCCGCCTGTAACGGGCGTATCCACATACTGAATTCTGTGGCAGGTAACTCATCCTGCAAACGGGCAAGACACTGCTGCCAAAGCGAAAGTGACACGGCGGACTCCACTCGAACAAGGTCAATCAAGAAAAGGAACAGACGTTAGTTATGTAACTCATGATTTTCAGGCACCCGGCTGCGCATGGACACGACTACGCCGGGGTGCGCCGCGCTGCAGGCGGCTTTACCGTGACGATCCCGATCCAGGGATCGCTAGCGGGACGGCGGATCATAACCTAAACCACGAAAGAGATCTCCCCTTTCTGCACAGTTTCGATCCTTTTTATCCACAGGCTCTTCTTATAGTGTGCCTTCCGCCCGTCTTTCCCCTACGGGCTGTTCGTACGGTTACCCACAATCAGCTTGCCGATCCCTCGCGGGGATTAAGCATAAACGTAATTAGCACGATCAGGAGTGATGGGGATCATGATCCCGCCGACAGGATCGCAGGCGGATCCTTGCGCTTTATCGCAGAGTCCGTATAATCCCCGGCCTGCGCGTAGCGCCTGTTTTCTGTGCGGAGCAGCCCGTTTCCTGTGCTGATCAAACAGAAAATCCGGAACAACCGGGAAGTTTCAGGCGGGTAAAACGCGGATGTTAATTGACTCGGGACTGTACAATTATTACAATCCCGCCTCTTTATTATGCGATTGAGGCGTCGGTCACTTTTCACGCCGAGTAGCCAAACGCGTTTACTGTGAAGTCTTAAATCAAGTTTAGGTAGAAATCGCCATGAAACGCACTTTCCAACCGTCCGTATTGAAGCGTAACCGTAGCCACGGTTTCCGTGCTCGTATGGCCACTAAAAATGGTCGTCAGGTTCTGGCCCGCCGTCGTGCGAAAGGCCGTGCTCGTCTGACTGTTTCCAAGTAATAAAAGCTAACCCTTCGAGTGGTTACGCTCGCTTTTCCCAGGGAGTTACGTCTGTTAACTCCCAGCCATTTCTCTTTCGTCTTCCAGCAGCCCCAACGGGCCGGCACGCCGCAGATCACCATCCTCGGTCGCCCGAATACGCTGGGACACCCTCGTATTGGTCTTACCGTCGCGAAAAAGCACGTCAGACGGGCTCACGAACGCAACCGCATCAAGCGCCTGACGCGTGAAAGCTTTCGCTTACGCCAACACGAGCTGCCTGCGATGGACTTTGTCGTCATCGCCAAAAAAGGGGTGTCTGAGCTGGATAACCGTACGCTAACGGAAGCGTTGGAAAAATTATGGCGCCGTCACTGTCGTTTGGCTCACGCCTGCTGATCGGCCTGATACGCGGGTATCAACGCTTTATCAGTCCGCTACTTGGACCGCACTGCCGCTTTCAGCCGTCGTGCTCCCAATATGGCATTGAAGCAATACGCCGGTTCGGCATGATAAAAGGCTGTTGGTTGACGCTTAAACGCGTATTAAAATGCCACCCTTTGAACCCTGGTGGTGATGATCCCGTACCGCCAAAACCCGACAATAACAGAGAACACTAACGATGGATTCGCAACGCAATCTCCTTCTCATCGCTCTGCTATTCGTGACGTTCATGATCTGGCAGCAGTGGGAAACGGATAAAAATCCACCCGCGGCAACCCAGACCACGCAACTGGCGAATAGCGCTGTGGGCGATGCAGCCAACCAGGGCGTACCTGCCAGCGGTCAGGGTAAACTGATTACCGTGAAAACCGATGTGCTGTCGTTGAACATCAATACGCGCGGCGGCGACATCGAAGAAGCCGACCTGCTGGCCTACCCGGCGGAGCTGAGCTCCAGCCAGCCGTTCAAGCTGCTGGAAACCACCCCGGCCTTCACTTATCAGGCTCAGAGCGGCCTGACCGGCAAAAACGGCCCGGATAACCCGGCGAACGGTTCACGTCCGCTGTATACCGCGTCGGCAGATCGCTTTGAACTGCCCGCCGGTCAGAATGAATTGCGTATTCCGTTGACCTACACCGATGCCAACGGCGTGAGCTTCACCAAAACCTTCGTACTGAAACGTGGTGAATACGCGCTGAATGTAGAATACAGCGTCAACAACGCCAGCGCTCAGCCGCTGGAACTGGCCTTGTTTGGTCAGTTGAAACAGTCTATCGATCTGCCGTCGCACCGCGACACCGGCAGCAATAACTTTGCCCTGCACACCTACCGTGGCGCAGCGTTCTCTTCCAGCGAAGACAAATATCGCAAATACAGCTTTAGCGATATGAAAGAGAACCTGAATATCAACACGCAAGGCGGTTGGGTTGCCATGCTGCAGCAGTATTTCGCTACCGCCTGGGTGCCGACTGCCGCTGCCAACAACACATTTTACAGCGCCAATCTTGGCAATGGCTTAGCCGCCATCGGCTTTAAGGCCGCACCGGTTATCGTACAGCCGGGTAGCCAGCAAAACCTGAACGCCACCCTGTGGGTCGGCCCGGAAATTCAGGATAAAATGGCCGCCGTCGCACCGCATCTGGATCTGACCGTGGATTACGGCTGGCTGTGGTTCATCTCCCAGCCGTTGTTCAAGCTGCTGAAGTTCCTGCACGGCTTTATCGGCAACTGGGGCTTCTCCATCATCGCCATCACCTTTATCGTGCGCGGCATCATGTACCCGCTGACCAAAGCGCAGTACACCTCGATGGCGAAAATGCGTATGCTGCAACCGAAACTGCAGGCGATGCGCGAGCGTATCGGCGACGACAAGCAGCGCATGAGTCAGGAAATGATGGCGCTGTACAAGGCTGAGAAAGTGAACCCGCTGGGCGGCTGCTTCCCGCTGATTATCCAGATGCCTATCTTCCTGGCGTTGTACTACATGCTGATGGGTTCGGTAGAACTGCGCCACGCGCCGTTCGCGCTGTGGATTCATGACCTGTCGGCGCAAGACCCGTACTATGTACTGCCGATCCTGATGGGTCTGACCATGTTCTTCATTCAGAAGATGTCGCCGACTACCGTCACCGACCCGATGCAACAGAAGATCATGACTTACATGCCGGTGATCTTCACCGTGTTCTTCCTGTGGTTCCCGTCAGGTCTGGTGCTGTACTATATCGTCAGCAACCTGGTGACCATCGCCCAGCAGCAGATGATTTACCGCGGGCTGGAAAAACGCGGGCTGCACAGCCGCGAGAAGAAATAACCGGTTGATTGCCCAATCAATCTCATTATGAGGCGGTCACTGACCGCCTTATTTTTTTACATTAAGACAATCCCGTAACCGAGCCTGAAAACAGGCGAAAAGGCAGAGAGAACACCATGAGCCATACCGATACCATCGTTGCCCAAGCCACCCCGCCGGGACGCGGCGGCGTAGGTATTCTGCGTATCTCCGGCCAGCAAGCTTCAGTGGTAGCGCAAGCCATACTGGGCAAGCTGCCCAAACCGCGTTACGCCGATTATTTGCCTTTCCACGACGCCGACGGCAGCGTGCTCGATCAAGGCATCGCCCTGTGGTTTCCCGGCCCGAACTCCTTTACCGGCGAAGACGTGCTGGAACTGCAAGGGCACGGCGGCCCGGTGATTCTCGACTTGCTGCTCAAGCGCGTCGCGGCACTGCCGGGCGTACGCATCGCCCGCCCCGGCGAGTTCTCCGAACGGGCATTTCTGAATGACAAACTCGATCTGGCGCAGGCCGAAGCGATTGCCGATCTGATCGACGCCAGTTCCGAGCAGGCCGCCCGTTCCGCCGTCAACTCGTTGCAGGGTGTCTTTTCCTCCCGCGTTCATCAACTGGTGGAAGCACTCACTCACCTTCGAATCTATGTAGAAGCGGCGATCGATTTCCCCGATGAGGAGATCGATTTTCTCTCCGACGGCAAAATTGAAGCCATGCTCAATGAGGTGATCGGCGATCTGGAGTCAGTACGCGGCGAAGCGCGTCAGGGCAGCCTGTTGCGCGAAGGGATGAAAGTGGTGATTGCCGGCCGGCCGAATGCCGGCAAATCCAGCCTGCTGAATGCGCTGGCCGGGCGCGACGCCGCCATCGTTACCGACATCGCCGGCACCACCCGCGATGTGCTGCGTGAGCATATTCACATCGATGGTATGCCGCTGCATATCATCGACACTGCCGGGCTGCGCGAGGCCGGCGACGAAGTGGAACGTATCGGTATTGAACGCGCGTGGCAGGAAATCGAACAGGCCGACCGGGTACTGTTTATGGTGGATGGCACCACCACCGACGCGGTAGAACCGGCGGCTATCTGGCCGGAATTCATGGCGCGACTACCAGCTCGGTTACCGATCACCGTGGTGCGCAACAAGGCGGACGTCACCGGTGAACCGCTGGGTATTGAAGAGGTAAATACTCACTCACTTATCCGCCTTTCCGCCCGCACCGGCGACGGTGTAAGCCTGCTGCGTGACCATCTCAAACAAAGCATGGGGTTTACCAGCAACACCGAAGGGGGTTTTCTGGCCCGCCGCCGTCACCTACAGGCGCTGGAACAAGCAGCGCAACATCTGCAGCAAGGCCACGAACAACTGGTCGGTGCCTATGCCGGTGAATTGCTGGCCGAAGAGCTGCGGCTGGCGCAACAGGCATTGAGTGAAATCACCGGCGAATTCACTTCCGATGACCTGCTGGGGCGGATTTTCTCCAGTTTTTGTATTGGGAAGTGACGCTGAGTTTGTAAGCGTCCACTCATCCCGCATAGCTTCTCGCTATGCGGGATTTTTGTATCTGTAGTCTGCTCAATGTGATTTAGGGAGGATAATATAGAAATGAACCTATGATTTTACACCTATCATTCAACGCCTTAAACCAGGAGTTTTATCTAATAAATCCAGAAACTCCAAACTAATATACTTATTCATGATTATTTTCTGAAAATACCACTTGAAAATTTACATAGATAAGGACTATGCTCCCTATATAGTTGATTTTATTATCAAGATAGCATGGTAAATAATTAAGGGACAACATGTTAAGAAATATAAGAGAATTAATATTCAAAGCAATTGGACTAAACAGAATACACGCCGAAATAAATAAATTACATTCAGAATTACACCAAAACAATATAGAACTTAACGAGATAAGAACATTAATTAGTAAATTGAATCAGAATTCGATACAAGCACAATCTTATAATAATAAAATTGATCAGATAGAACTATTTGATCAATTAATTCAAAAAAGGCTTGATGAGAAACTCAATTTCTATTTTCGATGGCGCTTCCCGGTTCAATTTAGTGAAAATGGACAAACTTTTATCCATACAAATGATGGACATCGGCTATTTGTTGACGCTAAAGAGCCATTTATGACATTACATTTACTTGAACATGGTGAATGGGAAACCCCTGTACGCAGAGAACTCCGACGGTTACTTACCCCTACAAGTACATTCATTGATGTGGGTGCCAACATTGGATTGCATACATTGTATGCTTCAACACTGATTGGTGAATCGGGCCGTATTATTGCGCTAGAGCCGCATCCAATTACACGAGAAATCCTGAGAAAAAACCTCGAAATTAACGGTCTTCTGGATCGAGTTACAATATCTCCTCTAGCCGTTTCAAATGAAGATAACTGTACTGTACTTTTTGAGTACTTTGCTGAGCATCCGGCTATGTCAGGACTAAAAATATCAAAAGAAATACTAGAAAAATTCAACGGAACAATAGAGCGAACCGAAGTAAATACGATTACAATTGATACCTTGGTATCCCGCTATAACATCATTCCCGACCTAATTAAAATAGATGTGGAGGGTTTTGAATCCTCAGTTCTTGAAGGATGTAAAAAAACTATTCGGGACTATCCTCAGGTTCGATTCCTAATGGAATACGAAAAGGTTATGGCTGAGTCTGTCATGAGACCTGGAATCGGAGCTGAAATTGCCAACTTCTTCGAGTCCAAAGGATTCCATGTGTACCGTGTCGACGCAAATGAATTGCGTCCAATGAGTTACCCTGAATTCTCAAATGACTCACGTGGAGACTATGTTTTCTCTCAATCGCGCCTCTAGCCAACTAAGACGCTACTTTCTATCTATTTTCACCTACAACCCAGAAACGTCCGGCGCCACTCGCCGGGCGTGACGTTAAACTGGCGGCGAAAGTGCTGGCGCAATGACGCCGCGGTGCCGAAGCCGACCTGCCCGGCGATGGCCTCAATCGACAACGTGGTGGATTCCAGCAACGTCTGGCTTTGTTGCAGGCGCTCGGCCATCAACCATTCGCCGACCGACATACCGGTAGCCTTGTGAAACTGCCGGGTAAAAGTACGACGGCTCATAAGCGTGCGGCGCGCCAATTCATCAAGGTGATGGGGCTGGTCGAGCCGGCTTCTCAGGTAGTCCAGCAATGCGTTGATTCTGGTGTCCTGCGTCGATGCCGGCATCGGCCGCTCAATAAACTGAGCCTGACCACCTTCCCGATGCGGGGGAATCACCATTCTTCTGGCGATTTTATTGGCTATCACACTACCGTGGTACTTCCTGACCAAATGTAAGCAACAATCCAGCCCGGCGGCCGTGCCTGCCGAGGTGAGCAGCCGCTCGTCCTCTACATATAACGCCTGTGTATCCAGCAGTACATCCGGAAAACGCTGCTGAAAATCCTGCGCAAACTCCCAGTGCGTCGCGGCGTTGCGCTGCGTAAGCAGCCCGGCCCACGCCAGCACATAGGTGCCCAGACATAGCCCAACCAACAGGCTGCCGCGCGCATAAGCGGCGGCCAACGCCTCCAGCAACGCCGGATTCGGCATCTCCTGCGGGTTACGCCAGTAAGGCACCACCACGATATCGGCTTGTGCCAGCGTATCCAGCCCGAACGGGGTATCAATCTGCAACCCTTGTGCGGAACGCAATACACCCTCTTCACCAGCGCAAAGATGCAACCGGAATAACGATTGTCCCGGCAGTACATCGCCGAAAATCATGCAGGGCACCGATAAATGAAACGGGCTGAACTGATCGCAGGCGACCACCGCGACCGACGGAATAGGCTTACTCACGTTGCATTCTCCCCTGCGTTATCGCCGCCCGTTTATCATACCCGCTACAGCATACAGGACTCGCCATCAGCCGGGATTAATACCTGATGCGCCACACCGTTTTGCTGCAAAAAATCCGCCAGAGCCGTACGGCTCAACGCCGAATGGTTAACCGCTTCCATGTGGCTGGCGATGAGGGTTGCATTCGGTGCGTGCTGCGCCACGGCCAGCACATCCTGCTGATTCATGATGATCGACCCTAAGCCGACGACCTGTGCATCGCCGCAGTTGAGCACAATCACCTCCGGTGCATAACTGCGCAGGTTTTCAGCCACTTCCGCATTCCAGACGGTATCGCCCGCCAGATACAGCGTTTTTTCCTGCGGATGGCGCAGCACGACGCCGCATACCTCACCCAACCTGTCGCCCAGTTTTTCCATAATGGCATCGCTGCCATGTTGGCCCGGTGTTTTACTCAGTGTGACATCGCCAAAAGCGCTTTGCTCGCTCAACAGCCGAACATCGCTAAACCCGGCGGCGCGAATCATTTCCTGGTCGTGCTCATGTTGGGTAAATATCGGTAGTGATTTCGGCAATCGGGCCACCGCCACATCATCCCAGTGATCAAGATGGGTATGGGTGACAATCACCGCATCCACACCGGCAAACAGGTCCTCCAGCGTAACAGGCAGATCCACCAACGGGTTACGCAAATGGCTGTTCAGCGTCCCTTCAAAACCGGGATAAGCGCCTTTTTCGGCCAGCATCGGGTCGATGAGAAACGTTTTACCGGCAAAGCCAATTTTCAGTGTCGCATTCCTGATCTGGGTAATGTTCATCGTGGTATTCCTCTTTTTTAAGACAAAAATGGCGGATTACCGTCATTCTGCTTAAAAACCCACGTCACCGGCAGTGGCCCAAAGGTCATTTATCGATACGTTCGGGCCAATCCATGATCGAGCGTCAACCCTTGGCTGTTCAACTGTTTATCTATTCCCTAAGGAATAAATATTAATAGATGAAACTACTTTGAATTTATTAATTATCATTTTAATAAGAAAAACTTGTTATCAGGAAATGAGTAATGCCGCTATTATTTATTCCGACATGTCTGTCGTCGATTTATTTTATGCACCTCCTTTATGGACAAAGGAAATAGTATGACTGAATTAGTAATCAACCCTCTCGATTTGAATGGATTTGCTTTTGTCGAGTTTGTTACCGATACCCCAGAAACACTCTCAACATTATTCGTTTCGCTGGGTTTTACCTGTGTTGCACACCATCGCCACCGTGATATTGCACTCTTTCGGCAGAACAACATCAATTTCCTTGTCAATAATACAGCCACCGGTTTTCCACAGACCTTTTTACAGGAGCATGGCGCCGGGGCCTGCGGCGTGGGTTTTTATGTCAAAGACGCACACCGGGCTTATGAGCGGGCGCTTCAGTCCGGTGCAAAACCAGTAGAGCAGACCGTCAATCCGGGTGAAATTCGGGTGCCGGCTATCGAAGGCATTGGCGGTTCAAGAATCTATTTCATCGAAAAATATCATACGGATATCGATATTTTTGATATCGACTTTTCATTTATTCCCGGCGTAGAAAGAAATCCGCAGGGATTTGGGCTGCATACCATTGATCATCTGACCAATAATGTCTATCAGGGAAGAATGGATTACTGGTCTGAATTCTATACCCGAATATTTAATTTCCGGCAAATTCGTTATTTTGATATTGCAGGGGAATATACAGGGTTGCATTCCAAAGCGATGGCGGCCCCTGACGGTAAAATCCGTATTCCGCTGAATGAAGAAGCAGAGGGCAGCAATGGGCAAATTCAGGAATTTCTGCGCCGGTTTAATGGCGAAGGTATCCAGCATATCGCGATGCAAACCGACGATATTCTGACGACGCTCGATCAGCTGCGCCAGGCGGGATTACCGCTGATGACTGCACCATCAGAGACTTATTACCGTATGGTGGAGGAGCGCCTGCCTGGGCACGGCCGTGATACCGCAGCACTACAGGCACGCGGCATTCTGATTGACGGCAATACCCGTAACGGGCAGAAAAAACTCCTGCTGCAAATTTTCTCGGAAACGATGATCGGCCCGCTGTTTTTTGAGTTCATCGAACGGGATGGGGACGAGGGATTCGGCGAAGGCAATTTCAAGGCGCTGTTTGAATCTATGGAGCGCGACCAACTGGCTCGCGGGGAAATCAAAGTCACGACAGAAGCGGTCTAACCCCCCTGCTTGTATCAGGCGCGGCCTTGAGCAGCTCAAGGCCGCTAACGCCTACAGGGATAGGCTCTTACTATCGATTACATGCCAGCAGCATTGGCAATCATCGCGCGGGCGCTCAGTTGCCCGTTGATATCAGACGTTATCCGTTTTTTGCTCATAGGTTTTGCGGGCTTCACAAATAGTACGGTGATGCGCATCCGCCCATTCCACCAACACTTTCATGGGTTGTAAAAAAGAACGCCCAAGCTCGGTGAGCTGATATTCCACCCGAGGCGGAACCTCTGCGTAAACCGTACGGCTGATGAAGCCATCTTGCTCGAGTAGTTTTAACGTTTTAGAGAGCATTTGCCTGGAAATATCGCCGATATCGCGCATCAGCTCATTAAACCGCAGCGTGCCGCCACTAAGGGTTTCCAGCACCAGCAAGCTCCACTGATCGCCGATACGATCGAGTACATCGCGTATCGGGCAAGCCTGTTCAAAGATAAAAACCTCTTTCTCAACCACGGTTTTTGGCATCGCACACTCCACAATAGTCAGTTTTTGGTGACCAGATAACACACAGGTAACTTCTTGCGCAACGATTGGACCTTACGCATAATCCCTCCACTGGTCTACATAGTAGACCTTTCCATTAATGAAGACATTACCCTAAATAATTCGAGTTGCAGGAAGGCGGCGACGCAGTGAATCCCCTGGAGCTTACATAAGTAAGTGACTGGGGTGAGCGAGGAAAGCCAACGGGCCTGCAACTTGAAGTATGACGGGTATATAAGGAACAGAACATGGCTCATATTGTACTTATCGGCGCTTCCGGCAACGCTGGCTCACAAATTCTCAAAGAACTGTCTGAACGTGGTCACCAGATAACCGCTATCGCCCGCCACCCGGAAAAAATCGCCGCGCTGCCGGGCGTGACCGCCAAACAAGGGGATGTATTTGATGTAGCAGGACTGACGGCGCTGCTGGCAGGCCACGATGCGGTCATCAGTTCGGTGCACTTTACCAGCAGCGACCCGGAGATTTTGATCGAGGCGGTACGCGCTGCGGGTGTGAAACGCTATCTGGTGGTCGGCGGAGCGGGCAGCCTGTTGGTGGCACCGGGCCAGCGTCTGGTGGATCAACCCGGTTTCCCGGAGGAGTATAAGGCAGAAGCGACCAAGGGCGCCGATTTTCTCGATCTGCTGAAAACCGTTACCGATCTGGACTGGACGTTCCTGTCGCCGTCCATGATGTTCATCCCCGGTGAGCGTACCGGCACATTCCGCCTCGGTAAGGACGATCTGCTGACCAATGAGCAAGGCAGTAGTATCTCTTTCGCAGACTACGCCATTGCACTGGTGGATGAAGTAGAAAAACCGCAGCACATCCGCCAGCGTTTCACCGTTGGTTACTGAGTCATACGGGGGATTAGCTTCCTGTGTTCAGGCTGTGTCCCTTTTACCCTCGACAGGCGGCGGATTTTCCACCGCCTGTTTTTTCCTGTTATAAATAGCCCCGGATTATTCTTGTGCGACCTGTCGCAGGCTATCGCCTTCCAGCCGGTAACGGATCCACTCGTTTTGCGGTGCCGCCCCCAGGCTGTCGTAAAAATCAATCGCAGGCTGGTTCCAGTCCAGCACACTCCACTCCAGCCGCCCGCAACCGCGTTCAACCGCCAGACGAGCAATATATTTCAGCAATGCCTTACCTGCACCGTAACCGCGATAGTGCGGCGAGACATACAAATCTTCCAGATAAATACCATTGCGACCCAGCCAGGTAGAGTAACTGGTGAAGAACACGGCAAAGCCGATCGGCTCGCCATTCCATTCACAGATCAACGCTTCAGTTGACGCCCCTTCGCCAAACAGCGTTTGCTCAATTTCCTGCTGATTGGTCTTCACTTCGTGCAGCGCTTTCTCGTATTCAGCCAGTTCACGAATAAAGTTCAGGATGGTGGCGGAATCCTGCTGCGCCGCCCAACGGATATGTAAGGTCATAAGAACAGTCCAGTGAATCAAATCGAAAACGATAACCGGGAAGTGAGGAATGGAAAAGAGAAACTGACGCCACCCGGCATCGTCATGTCAGACAGACATCAGGATTCATCATCCAGCTGTGAAGCCTGCCGGCTGCACACCAGCCATACGCCGGCAATAATCAGCGCGATAGCCAGCAACTTGCCGGTACTGAACGTATCGGGAAAAATAGGCAACGCCACCGCCAGTCCCCATACCAGTACGTAGCTAAGGCTCAACAAGGGGTAGGCTCGGCTTAGCGGCAGAAAGCGCAAGGCGTTAAACCAACTCAGCATCGAGAAAGCATAGGCTGCCAACCCCACCAGTACCGCAGCGGCGGCGATCGGTAACACCAGCATGGCGAACATAAACGGCAGCGGCTCCGTCAGCGAGGGCAATTGAGACATCCCCCATTTCATCGACAGCTGTGCTGCGCTGACCAGTAACACACTCAACAATGCCCATCCATAGCCTTTCACGCACTCCCTCCCATCAAAATGACACCGATAACAATCAGCACGATGCCTGCCCATTGACGCAAACTGATGGCTTCCCGCCACAGCCAACGCGCCGCCAGCGCCACCAGAATGAAATTCAGGCTCAGCATCGGATACGCCACACTGACCGCCACCCGTTGCAGCACCGCCAGCCACAATACCATCGCCAGCCCCAGCAGCAGCAGGCTTATCCCCATCCATAACAGAATATGGGCACGACGAGAACGGCCGCCGCTTTGCCAGCTGGCGGCCTGTTTCTGGCTAAGCTGACCGGCGCAGGTCAATAAACTGACCAGCAAAATCAGCAGGTAATTGATCATTGCTGACGATACCACAATAAGGCGACACGTCCTTTCCGGTCAGTGTAATCCGCTGGCGGTACGCCGGTGATCGGATCAGTTGCCGAAGAGAATATCAGCACCAGCGAGACATTACCTTCACGGCGATGCGCCGCCAGCCAGTCGGCAAATGCGCTGGCAGGCACCATGCGATCGGCGCTATCCGGATACGACAAGCCGTATTCCAGCTCGCCCTGATTATCGTACAGCAGAATATCGCTGCGCTTTTGTTCCCAGGCGGCGGCAGAGGCGATGCCAACGCTGTTCACCAGAATGTAGCGGCTCTGCGCCAGGTGGGACGCCACTTCGGGCGCACGCAGGAACCACTGCGGATGCTTGCTCTCCATCACCCGCTGCGGGATAGCCATGCCAATCAGCAACGCAATACCCAGCGGGCAGACCGCCGCCCAATGCCAGCGAGCGGCCGCCTGACGCGACGTCCACCAGCCGATCATCCCCCAGAACAGAAACGCCGCGATGCCCAGCGCCACCTTGACGGTTTCCTGCGGCTGATAGAGCGGGCGATGCGACAGCCCCCACGGCGCCAACACCAGCGCCACAATCAATGCGCACAGCACACCAAACGCCAGATTGATCCAACCGTTGATGGTCAGCACTCGCGGGTTCAGCAAGGTGGTGGCGCGTCGGGCCATCAGGATCGCCAGCGGTGCAAAACAAGGCAGAATGTACGTCGGCAGTTTCCCTTTAGCGATGCTGAAAAACAGCAACGGCATCACCACCCAACCCAGCAGATAGAAGACGCTGTTATCCTGACGCCGCTCACGCCAGCCCTGCAATAGTGACGACGGCAACAACGCCAGCCACGGCAGCACGCCCGCTATCAACACCGGCAAGTAATACCAGAACGGTGCTTTGTGCTGAGCGTTTTCGGAATCGGCAAAGCGCTGAATATGTTCAACCCAGAAGAAATAGTGCCAGAAATCCGGCTGCTGGCGCGCCACCGCCAGCGCCCACGGCAGCGAAACCACCACGGCGCTGACAATCGCCAGTGGGCCGTACAACAACACCTCTTTCCAGCGCCGCTCCAGCGTGACCCACGGCAGTACCGCAATCACCGGCACCGCCAGCGCCAGAAAGCCCTTGGTCATGAAGCCCATGCCGCACACCACGCCCAGCAGTAAATAACCACCGACTTTACTGCCGCGGGTGGTGGCCTGCGCGGCGCCCCAGAAGCTGCACATCGCCGCCGCCAACCACAGGGTGACGATAGGGTCGAGCACCGCATAAGTCCCGATGCCGTATACCAACAGACAGCTCAGATAGATAGCCATCGCCAGCAGTGAGGTGCGCCGTTGTTGCCATAGCCGTTGCGTCAGCCAGTAAATCAGCGCCGCCGTCAGCAAAATGGAGAACACCGAGCCGGCGCGCACACCGGCGTTGTTATCGCCCAGCAACCACTGGCCGATGTTATTCACCCAATAACCGGCAATCGGTTTTTCAAAATAGCGAATCCCCAGAAAATGTGGGGCAATCCAGTTACCGCCCGCCAGCATTTCCCGGCTGATTTCCGCGTAGCGGGTTTCATCCGGTTGCCATAACAGGCGGCCATTGAGGGGAATAAAGTAGTAGAGCAGTAACAACGCCAGCCATAGCGTTGTTTGACGTGCGTATTTCATCAGGCCGCCTCCACGGTCTGCTGACATCCCAACCAGCCATCGCGTCCGGCGAGGGAACCTCGCACCACGCGTCCGACCGGCAATGTAGTGGTATCGTCCGGCAGCAATTCGCTAAGCGGACAAAAGCGAATGCCTTCCTGTTCCGCCAGTGCCAGCAATTCGCTGAACTGATCGCTCATCACAATGCCTTCCACTTCGGCATGAATGGTATAGACCGGCGTACCTTGATCCTGATGGATTTTATCCAAAATATAGCGGTTGAAATCGGCGGCGCTGGTTTCCCGGCCGACCGCTTCATCCCAGGTGGGCAGCGTGACCGGAATCTGTACCGTACCGGTGCTGCCGTCGTTGAGCAGCGGGCGAAACGGCGCGGTGCCGCGGCAATCGCTGTTGTAGCGAAAGCCAAACCGCTGTTTGGCTTCTACCGCGGTTTGATCCGCACGCCAGCCGGCCACTGCCGAGCACACCACCGGCTCGCCGGTGATCGACTGCAACGCCTCGTAGGCCAGCCGGACCTGCTGTTCCATTTTGGCCTGATCCCATACCCCGGCCCAGGTTTGCCAGGCGAAGTGATCCCAGGCGTGCAGCCCGACTTCATGTTGCCGGGACGCCGCACGGATCGGGTCCGGCAGGCCGTGGCCGATCACCCTGCCCGGCCAGGCGGTGCCCGCCAGCAGGATATCCCAGCCATAGAGCGATGCCGCGCGCGAGCGCAGCATCTTCCACAAGAATACCGGGCGGATCAGGCGCCAGAGATGGCGCCCCATGTTGTCGGGACCGACGCTGAAGAAGAAGCTGGCCCGGACGCCATAGACGTCCAGCAGCTCCAGCAAACGGGGGACGCCCACCCGCGTGCCGCGCCAGGTATCAACGTCGATCCGTAACCCTACTTTTCTCATTCGCCGTCCTGACTGGATTGACCGGTTTCAACGGTCTGGAGGAAGAAGTCCAGCGTTTCCGCCACGGTTTTCTCCATCTCGATGGTCGGCTGCCAGTGCAACAAGCGCTTGGCGTTGCGGATGCTGGGCTTACGATGCTCCACATCCTGATAGCCTTTGCCGTAGTAGCTGCTGCTTTCTACTTCACGGAAACCGGCGAACGGCGGGAACTGGTTACGCAGCGGATGCTTCTCGAAGCTCTCCAACAGCATTTCCGCCAGTTGGCGAATACTCGCTTCGTTGTCCGGGTTACCGATGTTGATGATCTGGCCGTCGCACACGCCGTCTTTGTTCTCGATAATGCGGAACAATGCTTCGATACCGTCTTTAATGTCGGTAAAACAACGTTTCTGACGACCGCCGTCAACCAGCTTGATCGGCGAGCCTTCCACCAGATTCAGGATCAACTGGGTGATGGCGCGGGAACTGCCGATACGCGCGGCGTTCAGGTTATCCAGACGCGGCCCCATCCAGTTAAACGGGCGGAACAGGGTGAAACGCAGACCTTCTTTTTCGCCGTAAGCCCAGATAACGCGGTCCAGCAGTTGTTTGGATACCGAGTAAATCCAACGCTGTTTGTTGATAGGCCCGACGATCAGGTTGGAGTTGTCCTCGTCGAACACCGGGTCGGTACACATGCCGTACACCTCGGAGGTGGACGGGAAAATGATGCGTTTTTTGTACTTCACGCAGTCACGAATGGTTTTCAGGTTTTCTTCGAAATCCAGCTCGAACACGCGCAGCGGGTTACGGGTGTATTCAATCGGGGTGGCGATCGCCACCAGCGGCAACACCACGTCGCATTTCTTGATGTGGTACTCGATCCACTCGGAGTGAATGCTGATGTCCCCTTCCACGAAGTGGAAATGCGGGTTGCCGAGAAAACGTTCGATGGCATCGGAACTAATATCCAGACCGAACACCTCATAATTATCTTCCTGCAACAAACGCTCGGTCAGGTGGTTGCCGATAAAACCGTTCACCCCGAGGATCAATACGCGGGTGCGGCGTTTAACGCTCACCACCGGCGCGTTGTTGAGGATAGCGCCTGTCACCAGCCCCAGACTTTGAGCCAGTTGCGCGCCCTGCAAATAGATACCGTTGTCGCCCTGACCGGTGACGATCTCCAGCGCGTCGTTACCACAAGCGACCACCAGCGGCGAGGTGCTCAGCACGGTGCCCGGTTTGGCGGCGGCGAAATCAGTACGCACTTTCGCCTGCCAGATAATGAATTTCGTTGTGCCGACGAAGCTGAACGCGCCCGGCCACGGCTCGGTCACCGCACGCACCAGGTTGTACAGGGTATGCGCCGGCTTCTGCCACTCAATACGCCCGTCTTCCGGGGTACGGCGGCCCACATAAGTGGCCTGGCTCTCATCCTGCGCAATATCCTTCGCTTTACCGGCGGCGATGGCGGGCAAGGCGTCTTTCAGCAACTGCTCGGCGACATCACGCAGCTTGCGGTGCAGGCTCAGCGCGGTATCGCTCTCATCAATAGCCACACGCTGTTGCGCCACGATATTGCCGGCATCGGCGCGCGTCACCATACGGTGCAAGGTCACGCCGGTTTCGGTTTCGCCGTTGACCAGCGCCCAGTTCAGCGGCGCCCGGCCACGATAACGCGGCAGCAGCGAACCGTGCAGGTTATACGCGCCGTGCGTCGCGCTCTGCAAAATGGCATCACTCAGCAGGTGACGATAGTAGAAGGAGAAAATGACGTCCGGCGACATCGCGGCGATGCGCTCTACCCACAGCGGGTGATTAACGTCTTCCGGCGCAAAGACCGGAATGCCCAGCTCTGCGGCGGTACGGGCTACCGATCCAAAAAACTGATTTTCCGCGGGATTATCCGCATGGGTAAACACCGCCTCTATGGTATAGCCCGCTGCGACCAACGCGCGGAGTCCCACGCAGCCGAAATCATGATAGGCAAAAACAACAGCTTTCATTCTTCATTGTCCTGTTCAGAAAATCGTGGATCATTGCCAACAATACGTTGAATAAAATAACGAGGGCGCGCACGGACATCGTTGTAGATTCGTCCGATATATTCCCCCAGCAGGCCCATGCCGACGAACTGGGCGCCGATAAAAGAGAACAGGACGGCGAATAGCGTAAACACGCCGTCCGCCGCCCAAGCCGCACCGAAAAACAGCCGCAGCAGAATCAGCAATAACGCCAGCGTAAAACCGGAAATCGCAATCACGCTGCCGACCACACTCAACAAACGCAACGGCGTGGTAGTCAGGCAGGTCACCAGGTCGTACATCAGGTTAATCAGCTTCATGAAGCTATATTTGGAATCGCCGAATTCGCGCTCGGAATGACGCACCAGAATCTCGGTGGTGCGGCGGGCAAAGGTGTTGGCGAGAATCGGAATAAAGGTGCTGCGTTCATGGCAGTGCAACATCGCCTCGATGATATGGCGGCGATAGGCGCGCAACATACAGCCGTAATCGTTCATCGCCTTACCGGTTGTACGCTGGATCAAGTGATTGATCATGCGGGAGGCGGTTTTACGAAACCAACTGTCCTGGCGATTCTCACGGATGGTGCCCACCACGTCATACCCTTGTTCCGCCGTACTCACCAGCCGGGGAATCTCTTCCGGGGGGTTTTGCAGGTCGGCATCCAACGTGATGACAAGATCGCCCGATACATGACTGAACCCCGCCATGATCGCCGAATGTTGTCCGTAATTACGATTAAGGATCACCGCCACCACGTGGCTGCCCGGCGCTTGCGCGGCTTCAGTCAGCATTGCGGCCGAATTGTCGCTACTGCCGTCGTCTACCAGCAGAATTTCATAATCCTGACTCAGTTGCTCACAGGCGGTGGTAGTACGACGAATCAGTTCCGGCAGGCTTTCCTGCTCGTTGAAAACCGGAATGACTACCGAGACTTTATTGATTGCTTCCATGTCCGACATCAGTGTTTCCCCGCCAGTTCAGTCAATGCATCCACCACCCTGTCCACGTCTTCGTCGCGCATATCCGGGAACAACGGCAGAGAGCAGATGCGGGCCGAGTTCCAGTCGGTATTCGGCAGATGCAGGTTGGTGAAACGTTCGCGGTAATATTTTTGGGTATGAGCGGCGCGGAAATGCAGGCCAGTACCGATATTGCGCTCTTTTAACGCCTGCATCAGCCCATCGCGATCGATACCGCAACGCGCCTCATCCACTCGGATGATAAACAGGTGCCAGGCGTGCTGATGCGGCCATGACGGCAGCGACAGCGGCTGAAACGGCAACGAAGCCAGTTTTTGCAGATAACGCTGCGCCAGCGCTTCACGGCGGGCATTGTTGGCGGCCAGCTTGTTCAGCTGCACCAGCGCAATGGCGGCGCTGATATCCGGCAGGTTGTACTTGAAGCCCGGCGAAACCACTTCCGCCTGCGGCGCGCGCCCTTGAACCATGCGATCGAACGCGTCGACCGCCAGACCGTGGAATTTCAGGCTGCGAATACGGTTGGCCAGTTCGTCATCGTCCGTTACCACCAAACCGCCTTCAGCACAGGTCATATTTTTGATGGCATGGAAAGAGAAAATTGCCGTACCTTCACCACCGACGTGACGACCGCGGTAATAGGTGCCAGCCGCATGAGCCGCATCCTCAATCACCGGGATACCGTGACGACGCCCGATATCACGAATTGCGTCAATATCGGCCGGCGCACCGGCGTAGTGAACCGGAATGATGGCTTTGGTGCGGGGGGTAATGGCCGCTTCAATCGCTTGTGGCGTCACCATCAGGTTGTCGCGATCGACATCCACCATGACCGGCTCAGCGCCCAGCAGCACAATCATATTCAGGGTGGAAACCCAGGTCAGCGACGGGGTGATCACCTCATCGCCGGCACCAATCCCCATCGCCATCAGGGTGACGTGCATACCGCCGGTCGCGGAGCTGACCGCAATGGCGTGTTTCGCGCTGGTCAACGCTGCAAACTGTTGTTCCAGTTCCTGATTTTTAGGGCCAGTGGTAATCCATCCGGAACGAAGAACCTGCTCAACTGCGGCAAGTTCTTCCTCACCTAACGCGGGGCGTGAGAAAGGTAGAAAATCAGCCATGTAAAAATTCACTCTCAGGTTAAATCTTAAATCGATGATTGTTGGTGTGACGAGATAATTTTAAACACTCTGGTAACATCGCCATCCCGCCATCAGAATCGGATCTGGGAATAAATACGTCAGGGGAAACCACTCCTTAGGTTCTTGCGAAGCATAAGTAGAAAAGCAATGAGTGACAGAAATATGACTATCAATAATATCGCCCACCTGACTGTTAGCAGACGAGCATAACGAAGATTTCTTAGTTGAATATTAAGATGCTTCTTTTCAGTCGATGTTCAATCTGTAGACCGATGCTCAACCCTAAGAACTCAACGCAGGAAAAGGGTAGCAAGCTATGTTTAAACCCATCGTCAATAAAAATAGCGCTCGATAGCGACGACACCGATGAAACCGCATATAAACGCACGAAAAATAATAGTTTTTTGTGATAAAAATCACGCAGACATAAAAACCAAACAATAATTACGATCTCTTGCAATATTATTAATACTCACCGAAACAGAAATAAATTTTATTCATATACCCAAAATAATTCGAGTTGCAGGAAGGCGGCAAGAGAGTGAATCCCGATGAGCTTACTCAGGTAAGTGATTCGGGTGAACGAACGCAGCCAACGCACCTGCAACTTGAAGTATGACGGGTATATAATTTACCTATGTTGCTATGAAATAGCCCGACCGCAGAAATGAACCCAATTGATAGACAGTTCCGATAGCGGCAATGTGAACTACGACGGATATATATCCTTAATTATCATTAACAAAGCATAGCCAGGTTTTCCGATATGGCAATCAATCAGGGTAATATCGGATTCATCTGCTCGGAATTAGAGCCGTCATATAAAGAAAAAACCCGCCCATGTTGCCATGGACGGGTTTTGTTACATTATCAATAATGATTATTTAGCGTCTTTGCCATACATCGGCGAACGAGGCCCATATAACAAGGAAGAACCACCACCCGCCGTCAACAAGCGCGTACTGGTGATACCGGCAATATCATGGCCTTTATCGGTAATAGTATCGGCAATCTGCGCCACCGCAGCCTGCACCAACAAACCAACCACGCCGCCATTAGAATTCGACTGCTGTTCGCTGGTGGAAGCGGTCGCGCTACCTTTCCACAGCTCCTTGCCAGTACGCAGATCAACCAAACGTGCACTCGCGGTAACACGGGTTTCACTATTAACAACCCTATACTTTGAACCGTAATCAGTGATATCCAGGTACAACGCAGCATCCGCACCGAAAATCTGGTGCAACTTCGCGACGCTGACGGCGTGAATATCCTGAGCTGTCGTCAGGCCGTTCTGTTTGAACGTTTCGTCCGTCACGGCGACAGGCAACACATAATATCCAGACTCGGCTAACGGGTAGGTTACCTGGCTAAGAAAACTGGGGCCCGCTTTCACATCCGGAGAGTGGTTCAGCGGTGGTAGCACCAGAATAGTTCTCGGTTTGCTTTGCTTGAATGCTGTGTAGTCATAAGGTTGCGGCTTGGCGCACCCCGTAAGAACCAGAACACCCATCAGGCTGATTAATGCTAAAAAACGGTTCATTGATTATTTTCCTTTATTCTTGCTCAACAGAAAGTCCATGAAAGGGGCGGATTCGGGGAATAATGATTTTTCCGTCTCGAATTGCTGACGGGCATCCACACCGCGACCCGTTTTGGCATATAACAGGCCCAGTTGAGCATGTAATCCTGGCGGCACGGGCTTATTCTGTGATTTAGCAACGTCTAATGATTTCTGCAACGATGCGATCTGCTCTTCAGGGCTGGTCTTATCTTGCTGATAATATTGGTAAATTGTAGTCTGATAATTATCCCAGCTATAGATGGTCTTAGGTGCGGAAGCACATCCTGCCAGTAAAGTCGCCGTTAACAACAGCACAGTCTTTTTATTGAATAACATTATTATTTTCCCGTTCTTTTAATTCGATGGACGCCATGCGCCGCTTTCAATACCTGCAACCAAATTGTTGACCGCTTCACGAATCGCTAAATCCAGCACTTTGCCGTTCAGCGTTGAGTCATAACTAGCCGTACCGCCAAATCCGACGATTTCGCGGTTGGACAGAGCATACTCACCCGCACCCTGAACGGAATACACCACTTCAGAGGTCTGAACGTTCACGATGTTCAATGTGGTCTTGGCATAAGCAATCTGGGATTTACCTCTTCCCAAAATCCCCCACAGTTGCTGATCACCCACTTCTTTACGGCCGAATTCCGTAACGTCGCCGGTCACAACGTAATTGGCGCCTTTTAATGTCTGGGTCTGACCTTTAATGCCGGCTTCCGTTTTCAGCTCGTCCATATTGGTACGATCAAGCACATTAAAACGTCCCGTCTGCTGTAAGTGGCTGACAAGAATGGTTTTAGCCTGATTCCCCAAACGGTCTACACCATCAGAGAAAATGCCATTCATATAGTTGGTACGATTTTCAAATTTCCCAACTGAAATCGGGCTGCGGACGCCCTGATAAGACGTGTTGTAGGAGACGACTTTAGGCGTTTCCACTGTACGTGAGGATTCTGTAGCACATCCGCCCAACAACGTGGCGGAAATGACCATAGAACAAAAAACAGCCTTTTTATTCATAGACCAATCCCTTATTAATTTATTGTTAATACCGTTTGGTGAGCCTCATGAAGAGACCGATGCCTGATAGCGCCAGCATCCAGCCAACGGCAAAATCCATTATGCTTAACGTAAAGATAAGTAACCATATATTTCACGCAAAAAACTAATTCAAATATCATTTAAAAATATAAATATGCTCATGAGGATATTTCAGGTAATAAACCTTCTGCTATTTATTGCCCTTCGGGCGATATTTTTGTCTTTTTTGATAACTGCATGAAAATTTTTGGTTATTTTTACCCCACTTTATCTGTTCTATATCAAGATTCATGCCGACTCGAGCCGTTAGGATGAACTTCAGTAACTGAGGGGATCGTTATTTTTTCTCCTGACGAGACAGGTACCAGGCCCCTTCCAGAATCACTTTCTTAGTGACCCGCTCAGGCTGGTTTCGTCATCTTTCGTCTGCTTCGGCAGGCAACTCCGGCGCGACGCAGCCTGTAATCACAACAGACATCCCAAATTGACTGAGTAAGCACACACTTACTCAGTTCGATAAGGGCTCGCCTGAAAATGACCAGCGGATCATACGCACACCCATGCTGTACATGTCGGGAGAGGATATGAATCAGTTTGTTATCGCAAATGCGAAGGATTGTATCGGCTGTAATGCCTGCGAGATTGCCTGTGTGATTTCACATAATCACGGGCGCTATCCGGAAAATAGGGACGATTTTCACCCCCGAATAAGGGTGTTTCATCAGGGAGAACAGCATACGGCGGTGACCTGCCGTCATTGTGAAGATTCTCCCTGTGCGAAAGTGTGCCCCACACAAGCGCTGGTCAGAAAACAAGACGGCATTCAACTGGTCGCCGAAAAGTGCATCGGCTGCAAAACCTGTGTACTGGCCTGCCCGTTTGGCGCCATCACCGTCGAAAACCAGGCCCAGGGCGCCACCGCCCACAAATGCGACCTCTGTATCGGCCGCCCCGAAGGACAGGCTTGTGTGGAGGCCTGCCCAACACAGGCGCTTCAGCTTGTCAGTGAGCATTCACTAGAAGAACAGCGGCAAGAAAAACAGCGGCGTATGGCGCAAACCGGCATAATCGGTTTACCGCGCGCGATTCCCACGTTTGCCGGTACGACATGCCGCCCGCTGGACAAACGGAAAGACTGGCCGCGCCGGGATGCGGTGAAAAAACCGCTGGAAGACCGGGTGACTACGTTTAACGAGATCTATCACGGTTTCAGCGCCGAACACTCTCATGATCAGGCCAGCCGTTGCCTGCACTGCGGCCAGCACGCGGTCTGTGAATGGACGTGTCCGTTGCACAACAATATTCCCGCACTGCTGCAACTGGTGCAGGAAGGACGCATCCTCGATGCGGTTGAATTATCGCATCGCACCAGTAGCCTGCCGGAAATCTGCGGTCGGGTCTGCCCGCAAGACCGGTTATGCGAAGGCGCCTGTACGCTGGGTAAAGGTTACGGCGCCGTGACCGTGGGCAACATTGAACGTTACATCACCGATACGGCGATGAGCATGGGCTGGCAGCCGGACTTGAGCCAGGTGAAGCCGACCGGCAAACGGGCGGCCATCATCGGCGCCGGTCCCGCCGGTCTGGCCTGCGCCGATGTACTGGCGCGGCATGGCGTACAGGCGGTGGTCTTTGACCGGCATCCCGAAATCGGCGGATTACTGACATTCGGCATTCCCGCGTTCAAGCTGGATAAATCCGTCATGATCCGCCGCCGGGAAATATTCAGCGCGATGGGGATCGAGTTTCGCCTGAATACCGAAGTGGGAACCGACATAAGTATGGCGCAGCTGCTGGCGGAGTTCGACACGCTGTTTATTGGCGTCGGTACTTACCGTTCCATGAAGGCCGGGCTGGAAAATGAAGACGCGCCCGGCGTATACGACGCGCTGCCGTTCCTGATCGCCAACACCAAACAGGTCATGGATTTGCCGACATTACCCAATGAACCTTACGTCTCGATGCAAGGCAAGCGGGTGCTGGTGCTGGGCGGCGGCGATACCGCGATGGATTGCCTGCGCACATCAATCCGGCAGGGCGCGGAATCCGTCACCTGCGCTTATCGCCGTGATGAGGCCAACATGCCGGGCTCGCGTAAGGAAGTCAAAAATTCCCGGGAAGAAGGCGTGGAATTTCTTTTCAATGTTCAGCCACTCAAGATTTGTCTGGATGATAACGGGCAAGTGTGCGGCATCAGCCTGATTCGCACCGAAATGGGCGAGCCGGACGCCAGCGGCCGCCGCCGGCCCAAACCGGTGCCCGGATCTGAATTCGTGCAGCCGGCAGACGCGGTGATCACGGCGTTTGGTTTCCAGACGCACAGTATGCCGTGGTTGCAGGACGCCCATATCGCGCTGGATCGCTGGGGCCACATCACGACGGCGTCATTCGGTCATCGCCATCCCTGCCAGACCAGCCACCCTCAGGTGTTCGCCGGCGGCGATGCGGTGCGCGGCGCCGATCTGGTGGTCACCGCCATCGCCGATGGCCGTAAAGCTGCACAAGGTATGCTGCGGGTAATGGGACTGGAGAGCCAGGACATGTCGCTGCCGGTCAGGGTAGAGACTCAACAGGAGAATCGGCCATGAATCAGTTTGTGATTGCAGATGCCGCCAAGTGCATTGGCTGCCGTACCTGTGAAATCGCTTGCGCCGTCGCACATGCGGGCGGGAACCAACAAAAATTGCATAAATCGCACTTTTTTCCGCGCCTTAAAGTAATAAAAAATGCTAACGTGAGTATGCCAGTGCTGTGCCATCAGTGTGAAAACGCACCCTGTGCCAGCGTCTGTCCGCACGATGCACTGGTGCGACATCAAGACAGTATTCAGGTGATTCAATCGCGATGCATTGGCTGTAAAAGTTGCGTAATCGCCTGTCCGTTCGGCGCCATCAATGTGGTGACGCATACATTAGACGATGAGACATCTGCCCCATCGCCATCAGGCAGTGAAGTCCATAAATGCGACCTTTGCATCGGCGTTGCCGATAGCCCGTCTTGTGTACGCGTGTGCCCAACATCGGCGCTGACGCTGGTTACACCGCAGGCGCTGGCCGAGCGGGTTCATGAAAAACAGCAATGCTCCGCATGGAACCATGCGGATATCCGTTTGCGCTGATGCCTTTTGCCCGTGATGCCAAGGATGCCTTCACGGGCACGCCGCACAGACGGCGTCATTGCACCTGGTTGTTATGACATGATGTGATATCAGCCCGATTTTATTTCAAACAAAATAAAATCAGTTTTAATAAAAAGTGCTTTTTGACGTATTCTGCTCAAACAAGGATAATTATCGCCGATTTATCCGCCAGTTTCTCTTTGGTGCGGATATTTATCTGACCACTTGCGTCGGAAATAAACTTCACAGAGCAGTTATTCCACTAAAAACTATCAGGTTTTTTTCGTTGGCATCATGGAGTGAATATGACCTGTCATTTCGTCAGGTGGGCAAGCACGGAAGCGTTACCCGATCTGCAACGGTTATCGGATGACCTGATTTCATCCACGCACTGCTTTTCAGTAAAGCGCCGCGAGCGTTATCTGAAAAGCCGGGCGCTGTTGGCAGAAATGATGTTTTATTTCTTCGGTTATCCGGTACTTCCACCACTGATGGTCTCGCCGAACGGCAGACCTTGTTTTGTTGACCCGCATCTTCCCGACTTCAGCCTTGGCTACGCAGGAAATACCATCGCAATCCTGCTTAGCGAAGAGGGCAAAGTGGGGATGGACGTGGAAATCGTCCGCGTCTGGAATCGCGAAACGCCGTCGCATCTGCAAACGCAAACCCATGCGGAAAAAGCCTGGATTGACGCCCAGCTCGACCCGCTGGAAGCCGCCACCCAGTTGTGTACCATCCGCCAGTCGGTACTGAAAATCCCCGGTTTCAATGCCGGTGGTCCGGAATCGTTAAAACTGCACCCGGCGTCAGGCCGATTGCGGTCGCGACATATTCCTGACGTAGAGGTGATAAGCGATATCGATGATTATCTGGCCTGGGCTTGCGCCCATACGCCGCGCCTTGATCGGCTGGTAATGTGGAATTACACCTCGGCCTACGGTATGCGGAAATCCGGTGAAATCATCCAGCAACAACGCCAGTCACGACGTTATATCAAGCTGAGCAGCCACGCGACGGAAAATGCAGCGCCGCAATATGTGATGTAACAAGCGGGAAAACGGCAGCAAACTGCGAGCCGGGGCACCCCGGCTCGCCAGTGATTAATGGGCGTCGATAAAAATAATTTTCAGCAGGAACAGCACCGCTACGACGATGACGCAAGGGCTGATGTCGCGCCAGCGACCGGTCGCCGCCTTCATCACCGCGTAGGAAATGAAACCCAGCGCAATACCCTCCGTGATTGAGAAAGTGAACGGCATCATCACAGCGGTCACAAACGCCGGTACGGACTCGGTCAGATCATCCCATTTCACACGCGCCAGGCTGGATGTCATCAACACACCGACGTAAATCAGCGCGCCGGCCGCGGCATAGGCCGGCACCATCCCTGCCAGCGGCGACAGGAACATCACCAGCAGGAACAGAATCCCCACCACCACCGCCGTCAGGCCGGTACGACCACCGATGGACACGCCGGAGGAGCTCTCGATATACGCCGTCACGGACGACGTACCAATGAACGACCCCAGCACCGAACTGATGCTATCCACATACAGCGCTTGTTTCATCTGCGGGAATTTACCACGAGCGTCCACCAGGCCGGCTTTGTCGGTCACGCCAATCAGGGTGCCGGAAGAGTCAAACAGGTTCACCAGCATGAAGGAGAAAATCACCCCGGACAGGCCCAGATTCAGCGACCCGGCCAGATCGACCTGCCCTACCACATTACTGACGCTCGGCGGCATGGAAAATACGCCGGTGAATTTTACATCCCCCAGCAGCGCGCCCAGCAAGGTGGTAACCGCGATGGAGATCAGCACCGCCGCATGAATATTGCGGGAGGCCAGCACCACGATAATGAAAAAGCCCAATGCGCCCAGCAGCACGCTATGTGAGGTCAGTTTACCAACCGAGACCAGCGTTTCCGGGTTCGGCACGATAATCCCGGCATTTTTCAGCCCGATCATTGCGATAAACAGACCGATACCGCTGGCAATACCCAAGCGCAAGCTGAGCGGAATATTGGCGATCATCCAGTAGCGAACCTGGAATATCGTCAACAACAAGAAACCGACCGAACCCCAGAAAATAGCGCCCATCGCCACCTGCCACGGCAGGCCCATAGTACCGACCACCACAAAAGCGAAAAAGGCATTCAGGCCCATCGCCGGTGCCAGCGCCACCGGCAGGTTGGCCAACAGGCCCATAAAAATACTACCAAAAGCGGCGATCAGACAGGTGGTGACGAACACCGCTTTGGTGTCCATCCCGGCTGCGCCCAGAATCTGCGGGTTGACGAAAACGATATACACCATCGTCAGGAAGGTGGTGAACCCGGCGATAGTCTCGGTACGAGCGGTAGTGCCGTGCTGCTTGAGTTTAAACACACGACCCAGCAGCCCCTGCTCAACAGAGGAACCAGACTGAGATTTATCCATGATAAATGACCCAAAGAGAAGAAAGGAAAGATAATCGCCCGGTATCCTATACCAAAATGCTGAGCAGTTAACGCGCCAACAGGCTTTTTTTTCCCAGCGATAACAATTTTCTATATCTCTCGCCTGTTCGCAGCGGTTTCGTCTCACTTCACGACGGGAAAACGTTTGTCTGATGCAGAGATAACGGCAGACAAGCGCCTTATTTCTGCAAACGTCGCATTATCTCGTCAGTCGGGTAAAGTGGGGATTTTCGTCCTCCCATAAGGAACGCCCATGTCCCGAATTGAATGCGTATTTTTTGACTGCGACGGCACGCTGGTCGACAGTGAAGTCATCTGTTGCCAGGCCTATGTCAATATCTTTGTCCCCCACGGCGTCCACTTACCGCTGGATGAAGTGATCAAAACCTTTAAGGGTATGAAGCTCTACGACATTATCGACAGCATCAGTGAGCGTTTCGGCCTGACGGTTTCAGTGGAGGACATGGAGCGTCATTTCCGTCAGGAGGTGGCGCGGCTTTTCGAACTCTCGCTACAACCGATTCCCGGCGTGAAAGAAGTATTGGCGACGTTGCAAGCGCCAGCAGCGGTGGTATCCAACGGCCCGGTCAGCAAAATGCAGCATTCGCTGGGGTTGACCGGCCTGCTGTCGTTCTTTGGCGACCATCTGTACAGCGGCTACGACATCGGCAAATGGAAGCCAGACCCGGCGTTGATTCATCACGCTGCACAGCAGATGGGGGTAGCGGTGGAAAACTGTATTCTGGTGGAAGATTCCGTCTCCGGCACGCAGGCCGGTATTGCCGCCGGCATACCGGTGTTCTATTACTGCGCCGACGAGCATAACGCCCCAATCCATCACCCATTAGTGACGATGTTTCACGACATGGCGCAGTTGCCGGCGCTATGGCAGGCCCGTGGTTGGGCACTGACCACCGCCGACTGAGAATTCAGGCGGACTCTCGTAACGGCGACTCCGGCACGCGTACCGCCTGACGCCGACCGAATAGCCTATGCCGGGTCGGTTGCGGCCCGGTGCGAAAACGCCGGCTGACGCCCTGCGCCAGCAGGTCCAGCGACAGACAAAAGATAAAATAGACCAGCGCGATGAACAAAAATACTTCCGTCGGATAAACCATACTGCGGTTGTTAACCTGGGTCGCCAGAAACGTCAGTTCACCCACGCCGACAATGTAAGCCAGCGACGTATCTTTAATCAGGGAGATCCACTGGTTGATGAACGACGGCACCATCATGCGCAACGCTTGCGGCAGTACGATGTACCACAGCGTCTGCCAGCGTCCCAATCCCAGCGACATCCCGGCCTGCCACTGGCCGCGGCCTATCGCCACAATGCCCGCCTTCACGCCGTGCGCCAGATAAGCGGATGCGATCAGCGCCAACGCGCATACCACGGTGGTGATTTCGGGAATATCGACGCCAAAAACCATCGGCAGCAGGAAGTAAGTCCAGAAAATCAACATGATCACCGGAATCGCCCGGAAAAACCCGAGCACCAAGGCCAGCAGCCCGCCCGCCCAGCCGCACAGCATCGCCAGCGCCACTCCCAGCAACGTACCGAGTACCGCCGAAGTCAGCCCGGCCATCAGGCTAAGCACCAGCGTCAGCGCCGCCCCCCCCAATGGTCCATCCGGAAAGGTGCCCCACATCAGGTAACCCAAATTATCGCGGATAATAGAAAAGTCCATCTCAGTGCTCCCTGGCCGGTTGCCGATGCTGACGCCATTGTCCCCATCCTTCCAGCAGGGCTACCACCGCGATATAAAGCACCGTCGCCACCCCGAATGCCTGAAAGGTACGTAGCGTTTCGGTTTCCACCTGCCGGGAAGCGTAAGACAGCTCCGCCACGCCGATGGCCATCGCCAGCGATGAGTTTTTTATTATGTTCATGTACTGACCCAGCAGCGGCGGCAGCGCGATGCGCAGCGCCTGCGGCAACACCACATAACGCATCGCCTGCCAGTGAGTCAGCCCCAATGCACAAGCGGCATACTGCTGACCACGCGCCACGCCGGCGATGCCGGCGCGGATCTCTTCTGCGATAAACGCCGCGGAATAGAGCGTCAGGCCAAATAATCCGGCCAGAAACTCAAACGACGGTATGTTC
Organism: Dickeya sp. ws52; assembly: GCF_007210685.1. NCBI lineage: Bacteria > Pseudomonadati > Pseudomonadota > Gammaproteobacteria > Enterobacterales > Pectobacteriaceae > Dickeya > Dickeya sp. ws52. The sequence continues at coordinate 41,670 of NZ_SZVX01000007.1, read as the reverse complement.
AGCCCAACCAGCGGGATGATATGCGGGCTGTTAAGCCACTGCATTAACCCGACGGGCAGCAACTGCGCTACGCCGAAGTACCAGAAGAACAATTGCACCAGCAGCGGGGTATTACGAAACAAGGAGCAATAGGCGATCACCAGCCAGCGTAGCAACCATGTACGGCTGTCGCGCCCGGCCGCCAGTATGAGCCCCAATAGCGTCGCCAGCACCACGGTAACGGCGGCAAGGCCCAGCGTGACCTGAAAGCCTTGCCACAACCATTGCAGATACTGCGGCGCCAGCAGCCAATCGGTCAGCCAATGTCGGATAGATTCATCAGTCATCATAAACAAGAAGGCCCCCGGAATCGGTCCGGGGGCAAATCACAACCATCAAGTAAGAGCCTATCCCAGAGTAAAATAGCCCTAATGGGATAGGCTCTAAGAAACTACGGTAACAACTATCGGAGAACCAGAGCACTCAAGCCTTGGGTTGCTGGTCCAGCGGCGCGATGTTGAAGTCACCACGCGGCTGGGCAGACGGCGTTTGCGGCCCGAACCAACGGTTATAAATCTTCACGGCATCGCCCTGTTTTTCCAGATTCAGCAGGATGTCGTTCACTTTCTGCGTCAGGCGATCTTCGCCCTTCGGAATACCGATGCCCTGATACTCTTTGGTAATGCTGAACGGAGAAATTTCAAAATCGGCTTTCTGCGCCGCCGGCAAGTTGCCCAGCAACCCGACCAGTTTGGCGTCATCCTGCGTGATGGCCTGCACATTGCCGTTACGCAGCGCCGCAAACGCCAGCGGGGTATCGTCGTAGGAAATCACTTTCGCGGTCGGGTAATGTTCACGCAGGGTAATCTCCTGCACGGTGCCTTTGTCGGCGCCAATGCGCAGGTTTTTGATATCGTCCGGCGTTTTCAGCACGCCTTTGCGGGCGATAAATTTCTGGCCGGTAGCGAAGTAAGGCACACTGAAATTGACCTGTTTGGCGCGCTCGTCGGTAATGGTGAAGTTGGCGGCAATCAGATCGACTTTTTTCGAGGTCAGCAACGGGATACGGTTAGCCGGGTTAGTCGCACGCAATTCGACGTTGACGCCCAGCGCCTTGCCGATGGCTTGCGCCACGTCGACATCGTAGCCCACCAGTTTTTTGCTTTGCGGATCGACATAACCAAACGGCGGATTGCTGTCGAACACCGCCACTTTCACCACTCCGGCTTTTTGAATGTCATCCAGCTTGTCGGCCTGTGCATTACCAGCGAGAGAAACCAATCCTGCCAGAAGGGAGAATGCCAAAAGAGATTTTTTCATCTTATTATCCGCCTGTAAGCCGCTGTTCATAAAAATTTTTCATTTCACAAATGAGGATTAACCCAATAAATGCAGGCTAACAGCGGCTCCCACACGTCGGAAATAACATAAACACCCATAATATGAACTTATGTTATATCCAATCAGTGGCAACAACGGGTGACGCAATGGTGGTGCGGCGTGACCAATGACAACGCCCCGAAAACGGGGCGTTGAGAACATCGTCGGAAAGCGGTAATAAATAAGCCGGACTTATTCTTTAGGCGTATCTTTCTGCGCCAGCATTTTTTCCAACGCGTCGCCGCCCAGATGACGGAAATCCTGGCCTTTGACGAAGTAGAAAATGAACTCGCAGATGTTCTGGCAACGGTCGCCGATACGCTCAATCGAGCGCGCGCAGAACAACGCCGTCAGCACGCTGGGAATGGTGCGGGAGTCTTCCATCATGTGAGTCATTAACTGACGCACAATGCCTTCGTACTCCTTATCCACCTTTTTGTCTTCCATGTAGATGCGCTTGGCTTCATCCAGATCCATACGGGCGAACGCGTCCAGCACATCATGCAGCATCTGTACGGTGTGGTTGCCCAACGATTCCAGGCTCACCAACAACGGCTGATGCTGATGGGAGAATTTCTCCAGCGCGGTGCGGCAGATTTTGTCCGCCACATCGCCGATGCGTTCCAGCTCGGAAATGGTCTTGATGATCGCCATCACCAGACGCAAATCGCTGGCGGTAGGCTGGCGTTTGGCGATGATACGCACGCACGCCTCGTCAATACTCACTTCCATCATGTTAACTTTGGCGTCGCCTTCGATCACGCGCTGCGCCAGTTCCGCATCCTGGTTATGCATGGCGGTGATGGCGTCGGTCAGTTGCTGTTCCACCAGCCCGCCCATAGTCAGCACCTGGGTGCGGATGCTTTCCAGCTCGGCATTAAACTGACCGGAAATATGTTTGTTTAGATTGAGATTGTCCATGATACTCCCGTAATCAACCGTAACGACCGGTGATGTAATCTTCGGTCTGTTTCTGCCGTGGCGCGGTAAACAGGGTATCGGTATCGCTGAACTCAATCAGCTCGCCCAGATACATAAACGCCGTATGGTCGGAACAACGCGCCGCCTGTTGCATGTTATGCGTCACGATCACCACGGTATAGTCTTTCTTTAGTTCAGAAATCAGCTCTTCAATGCGGCCGGTGGAAATCGGGTCCAGCGCCGAGCAGGGTTCATCCAGCAGCAGCACATCCGGACGAATGGCGATGCCGCGGGCAATACACAAACGTTGCTGTTGACCGCCGGACAAGCTGTAACCGCTCTGGTGCAACTTATCCTTGGTTTCCTGCCACAGCGCCGCTTTGGTCAGCGCCCACTGGACGCGCTCGTCCATCTCCGCACGCGACAGCTTCTCGAACAGCTTCACCCCAAAGGCGATATTGTCGTAAATCGACATCGGAAACGGCGTCGGCTTCTGGAACACCATACCCACTTTGGCGCGCAACAACGCGATATCCTGGTTATCGGTCAGGATGTTGTTGCCATCCAGCAGGATATCGCCTTCGGCGCGCTGCTCCGGATAGAGCTGATACATTTTATTCAGGGTACGCAGCAAGGTGGATTTGCCACACCCCGACGGCCCGATAAACGCCGTCACCTGATTTTTAGCGATATCCAGCGTGATGTTTTTCAGCGCATGAAATTTTCCGTAATAGAAGTTCAGATTGCGCACCTGGATTTTGCTGGCGGATGTCTCTGTGACCATACTCATCAAGACTTCTCTCTTCTGGCGAACGCCGCCTGCGCGACGCTCGGGTATTCATTAATGTTGCTGGTAATTTTTTTAACGTTGCTGGCTAATCTGTCTTTTTGACAAGCTGTTAATGTGTTTTTCGGGCGAATAGCACACGCGCCACAATATTCAGCAGCAGCACACACAGGGTGATCAGCAATACTCCGGCCCACGCCAGCCCCTGCCACTCCTTGAACGGACTCATGGCGAACTTGAAAATGGTGACCGGCAGGTTGGCGATCGGATGCATCAGATCCGTGCTCCAGAACTGGTTCGACAGCGAGGTAAACAGCAACGGTGCCGTTTCGCCGGCGATACGCGCCACCGCCAGCAACACCCCGGTGATGATGCCGGATACCGACGCTTTCAGGGTAATCGCCGAGATCATTTTCCATTTCGGCGTACCCAGCGCGTAAGCCGCTTCACGCAGGCTGTCCGGCACCAGTTTCAGCATGTTCTCGGTGGTGCGAATCACGATGGGCACCTGCAACAACGCCAGCGCAATCACCCCCGCCCAGCCGGAGAAGTGCTCCATTTTGGCCACCACCAGCGTGTAGACGAACAGCCCGACGACAATCGACGGCGCCGACAACAGAATGTCGTTAATAAAGCGGATCACTTCGGCAATCAGTGACTTGCGACCGTATTCCGCCAGATAGACGCCGGCCAGAATCCCCAGCGGCGTGCCGAACAGCGTCGCCCACAGAATCAGCAGGCCGCTGCCGACAATCGCATTCGCCAGACCGCCGCCCGCCGTATTGGGCGGCGGCGTCATTTCGGTAAACAGCGACAGCGACATCCCATCGATGCCCTTGGTCACGGTGGACATCAAAATCCACACCAGCCAGAACAGGCCGAACGCCATCGTCAGCATCGACAGAAACAGCGCGATGCGGTTTTTCTGACGGCGCCAGGCTTGCATCTTGCGACGGGTTTCCATCGAGTCAGAACGGTTTTCAATACCAATGCTTGCCATCAGCGCGCTCCTTCGTTTTTCGCCAGACGCATGATCATCAGCTTCGAACAGGCCAGCACGATAAAAGTAATCACAAACAGGATCAGGCCCAGTTCCATCAATGCGGCGGTATGCAGCCCGGTGTCTGCTTCGGCGAATTCGTTGGCCAACGCAGAAGTAATACTGTTGCCCGGCATATAGAGCGAGACGCTGTCGAGCTGGTAGGTATTACCGATGATGAACGTTACCGCCATGGTTTCACCCAGCGCGCGGCCGAGCCCCAGCATAACGCCGCCAATCACGCCGTTTTTGGTGAACGGCAGCACGATGTGCCAGATAACCTCCCAGGTGGTGCAGCCGATGCCGTAAGCGGATTCTTTCATCATCACCGGCGTTTGTTCGAACACATCGCGCATCACTGCTGCAATGTAGGGGATTATCATGATAGCCAGAATCACCCCGGCGGCCAGAATGCCGATACCGAACGCCGGCCCGGAGAACAGGGTGCCGACCAGCGGAATACTGGAAAGCACGTTGCCTACCGGCTGTTGGAAATATTTGGCGAACAGCGGGGCGAACACAAACAACCCCCACATGCCGTAAACGATACTTGGGATCGCGGCCAACAGTTCAATCGCCACCCCCAGCGGACGTTTCAGCCAGCCCGGCGCCAGTTCCGTCAGGAACAACGCGATACCGAAGCTGATGGGAATGGCGATGATCAGTGCGATCAACGAGGTCACGATAGTGCCGTAAATCGGTACCAGCGCGCCGAATTGCCCGGCGGGCGCATCCCACTCTTTGGTCCACAGAAAGGAAAAGCCGAATGTTTTGATGCTTGGCCAGGAGGCAAAAATCAGGGAAACGATAATTCCGCCCAGCAGCAGCAACGTTAACAGGGCCGCCAGCCTGACCAGCGCCCCGAAGAGAATGTCGCCCTGTTTTCCCGGGGGTGTAATAGTTTTTCCCGGAGGTGTAATAGTTGGCTTTTGCTCAGCCATACGTCTCTCTTCTTTCAGTAACTGCGTCTTTCAGATAATGGGGATGAACCCCATGAAGGTCAGAGGCGGATACCCCGTTTCCGGTTTATCCACCCCGTGTGACTCACCTAACTGATGTTGCTAACCGCAATCAATACAGCACCTTACCACTGCTGTCTTTGATTTGGGTTTTCCATGCCGCACGTACCTGCGCAACCACTTCTTTCGGCAGGGTGGCGTAATCCAGCGCTTTCGCCTGATCGCCGCCTTTGTTGTACGCCCAGTCGAAGAACTTCAGCACTTCCGTACCCTGCTCAGGCTTGCTCTGCTCTTTGTGAATCAGGATGAAGGTAGTAGAGGTGATCGGCCATACATCCGCGCCTTTCTGGTTGGTCAGGTCCTGTGCGAAGGACTTGCTCCAGTCAACGCCTTTGGCTGCGTTGCTGAATGCGCCTTCCGTCGGGCTAACGGCTTTGCCGTCGGCAGAAATCAGTTTGGTGTACACCAGGTTATTCTGCTTGGCATACGCATACTCGACATAGCCGATAGACCCCGGCAGACGCTGAACAAATGCCGCGATACCGTCGTTGCCTTTACCGCCCAGACCGGTCGGCCAGTTTACGGTGTTGCCGGCGCCAATCTTCTCTTTCCACTCGCTGTTCACTTTCGCCAGATAGCTGGTGAACACATAAGACGTACCGGAACCGTCGGCACGACGTACCACGGCAATGTCTTGATCCGGCAGTTTCACGCCCGGGTTCAGTTTGGCGATAGCGTCGTCGTTCCATTTCTTAATCTTGCCCAGGTAGATGTCACCCAGCGTTTTGCCGTCCAGCGTCAGCTCACCGGTTTTCACGCCCGGCACATTAACCGCCAGCACGATGCCGCCGATCACGGTCGGGAACTGGAACAGGCCGTCCTGAGCCAGTTTGTCATCCGCCAGCGGTGCGTCAGAGGCGCCGAAATCCACGGTTTTGGCGGTGATCTGTTTCACGCCGCCCGACGAACCGATGCCCTGATAGTTAACTTTGTTGCCGGTTTCTTTTTCGTAAGAATCAGCCCACTTTGCATAAACCGGAGCGGGGAACGTCGCACCTGCACCAGTGAGATTTGCCGCGGCGAAAGCAGAAACCGCCGTCAGAGAAAAACTTGCAGCAACGATACTGGCAACAGTGGTACGCATGAGTTTCATAATCCCTCCTGTGGGATCCGTAGACGTGTAGACCCGGAGCTATTGTTTAATCAGAGTGTAGTTTGCTGGTGGAGAAAATAGGTCAATTCGGTGACAGTAAAATGTACGTAATATGACAGTTATGTGACAGGTGAGTCAGATTCGGCTGTTCGTCATTAGCCGAATCTGATCAGAGGCCGGCTGGTATAGCGTAAAAAAGCCTTGCTCGTTCAGGGAAAATATATCTTGGTGATTTCATTAGAAACATTTAAATCAATAACTTAATTCATTTTCCCGACCACGTTGACCGCAGAAAATAAAAGACATTCGATGCCATAAAACAGGCAACCGACCGGCAAATTTACGCAGAACAGACCTCACTTCTACACCATCAGTATCGCTGGTTTATGTCATTTTTTTATTTTTGTTTCTTCCCCGCCCAGAACCCAATAGTGATGAAAAAACCTGTTCTATACTCAAATATGTCGCTGAAAAAACAGCGTCCTACGTCAGGACCCAACGCCCCTACAGGGTGTTTCCACTTTATTTATAACTGAATCTATAACCAAATTTATAACCGAGCCTAATAGTCGCGTTTTTCTGTTTTACCACCAGAAAATAAGGCACTGATTTTATTTATTTTTACAGGAACAGTGACAATGAAAAAATATAACGCCGACGAGCAGCGCGTCGCAAAGATTAATGAATATCATTTGCTCGACTTATACTTACAGCAATCCTTTCAAAACCAGGTCAGATTATTTGCACGGATACTGAATTTTCCCTCGTCATTTATCTCGATTATCGATCACGACAAGCAATGGTTGATTTTCAGCGAAGGCATCAATATCGAATGCACGGACCGGGAACTGGCGTTTTGCAACACAGTGATTACCACCGCCACCACCCTGTTTATTCCTGACACCCTGACCAATAGCCAGTTTTGCGAACACCCGCTGGTGACCGGCGCCCCGCATATCCGCAGCTACTTTGGCATTCCTCTGGTGCTCGATAAGGTCGTGGTCGGCACGCTGGCGGCTATCGATTATCAACCACGGACACTGGATGAGACGGTACGCGAAACCGCCGCTTTTGTCGCCAGCACCACGGAATCCCTGTTCCGATTGCACAACGATCGGCTGCACCGGGAGCAAGAAATCCGGCTGCTAAACAACTCTTCCGTAGTGCTTATCAACTGGCAGCAAGAAAATATGCTGCAGATTTCCTACATCTCCCCCAACGCGCAACATGTGCTGGGTATTAGCGAAGCAGAGATCAAGCATAGCAGCACGGTAATGGAAAGCTATGTCCACCCGGACGACTACGAAAATCTGTTGTTTACGCTGGATAACCACAAAAAAGGCGTGGCGAATCTGGAGTGCGAATATCGCTTTCTGTCGCCCAAAGGAAAAACCCTGTGGATTCGCCAGCTTTCCATCGCCAATTATCATCACAGCGGCAAACTCAGCCACGTACAGGCGCTGCTAATTGATAACTCCCACCAGAAATACCTGCAAAAATTACTGGTGGATACCAATAATCAGATGCGGCTGGTGCTGGAATCCTCCAGCCTTGGCACCTGGGACTGGGATCTGGGGCGACACAACATTCGCGTAAATAAACAGTGGTGCGAAATGATGGGGCTCACGCAGGATCAGTTCGATTCCTCAATGGATCACTGGCAACAGATGATGCACCCGCTGGATCGGGAAAAAATGGTGCTGGCGGCGGAAGCCTGCATCACCGGCCAGGCTACGCTTATCAACGAGCAATACCGGATGCGCCACAATAAAGGCCACTGGGTATGGATTGAAACCTACGGCAAGGTGGTTGAATACAATGAAAAAGGTAAACCCATCCGGGTTGCCGGCACTCACCGCGATATCACGGAAAAAAAGCACAAGGAACTGCAGGAAGAGGCGGATAAACGCCTGCTGGAACTGATTAATCGGGCGCAAAAGATCTTTCTGGAAAAAACGGATATTCAGGAAGCCTGTATGTCCATCTTTGACGACCTGCTTTCCATCTCTGAATCGGAGTTCGGTTTCATCGGCCAGGTCAGGGAACACGACGGTAAGAAAGTGCTGCATATCGTCGCCATTTCTAATGTCAGTTGGAACGGCAACAGTAAAAACTCTTACGATACCTTCCTGCAAAATAAACTGCAGTTCACCAGCCTGGATAACCTGTTCGGGCATGTGGTAACCACCGGCAAACCGGTGATCACCAATACACCACGTGCGCACTCTGCCTCGCGCGGTGTGCCGCCGGGTCATCCAATTCTGCGTCAATTCATGGGGTTGCCCATCTATTTTCGTAATGAAGTGGTGGGAATGATCGGGTTAGGTAACCGTTTCGACGGTTACAATGAACAGCAATTGCGCTTTCTTAACCCGTTCGTCGACACGCTGGGTTCATTGTTCTACGCGCTGGAAACCCAACGCGCCAGAGAAGAACTGGAAGCCAAACTGCTGGAAATGGCCAATACAGATGTCCTGACCGGTATCCATAATCGGCGCGCCTACATTCTGGAAACGGAAAAATGCTACCGAAATCATGAGAAAAACACCGCGCTGGCGATTATCGATATCGACTTTTTCAAGAAGGTGAATGACCAGTACGGCCATCATGTCGGAGACGTGGCGATTTGCCGTTTGGCGGAGATCATTACCAGCAAATTACGCACCGATGACTTCGTTGCCAGGTTGGGTGGCGAAGAGTTCGGCCTGATTGTGCACAACGCCAATCTCGATAATGTGGATGCCATCATGAACGGTATCCGTACCGAGGTGGAAAATACCCTATTCACCGTTGATGGCTATTCCTTCCATTTTACCGTCAGTATCGGCGCTACCTTTATCAAACACCGCAATATTCAGAGTCTAAAGGATAATTTCGAAAGCGACATGAAGCGGGCCGACGACGCGCTGTACGAAGCGAAAAACGCCGGCCGCAATCGGGTGGTGTGGAAATAACAACTAAGACAGATTTTTCTGATTAGATAAGTGCTAATTGAAGGTATCGAGTGAGGTCGTGCTAATACATGTTATGTGATAAAAAAGCCCTGAGGTAAGTCTCAGGGCTTTTGTTGTATTTCCTTTCGAACTAACGGCAAAAAGCTTCTGTTCCGTTGTTTAATACGTAAATCCTGATTACTCCACCGTTACCGACTTCGCCAGGTTACGCGGCTGGTCTACATCAGTGCCTTTGATTAGAGCAACATGGTACGACAACAGTTGCAGCGGTACGGTATAGAAGATCGGCGCAATTACCTCTTCCACGTGCGGCAACTGGATGATCTTCATCATGTCGCTGTCGGAAGTGAAACCGGCCTGTTCGTCGGCAAATACGTAAAGTTCACCACCGCGGGCACGCACTTCTTCGATGTTGGATTTCAGTTTTTCCAGCAGGTCGTTGTTGGGCGCGACCACCACCACCGGCATATCGGCGTCGATCAACGCCAGCGGCCCGTGTTTCAATTCACCCGCGGCATAAGCTTCCGCGTGGATGTAAGAGATTTCCTTAAGCTTCAGCGCCCCTTCCATTGCTATCGGATACTGGTCGCCACGGCCCAGGAACAACGCGTGGTGCTTATCGGAGAACCCTTCCGCCAGTGATTCGATCAGTTTGTCTTGCGACAGCATCTGTTCGATACGCGCCGGCAATGCCTGCAAAGCATGTACGATATCGTGCTCGATACGGGCATCCATACCGCGCAGACGACCGATACGCGCCACCAACATCAGCAACACCGTCAATTGCGTGGTGAACGCCTTGGTGGAAGCCACGCCGATTTCGGTGCCGGCGCGGGTCATCATCGCCAGATCCGATTCGCGCACCAGTGATGAACCCGCGACGTTGCAAATCGCCAGTGACCCCAGATATCCCAGTTCTTTCGACAAACGCAATGCCGCCAGCGTATCAGCGGTTTCACCGGACTGAGACAGGGTAATCATCAGGCTGTTAGCGCGCACCGCCGGTTTGCGGTAACGGAATTCCGAGGCGATTTCCACGTCGCATGGAATCCCCGCCAGCGACTCGAACCAGTAACGCGATACCATGCCGGAGTTATAAGACGTACCACAGGCAATAATCTGGATATGCTGCACCTGTGCTAGCAATGCATCAGCTTGCGGACCCAGTTCGGACAAGTTGATCTCGCCGTGGCTGAAACGCCCTTCCAGGGTGTTTTTAATCGCCATCGGCTGCTCAAAGATCTCTTTCTGCATGTAGTGACGGTACGCGCCTTTATCGCCGGCATCGTACTGTACTTTCGATTCAATCTCGTCGCGATTAACGTCCTGTCCCTGACGATTTACGATGCGCACCGTACGACGGGTGACTTCGGCGATATCGCCTTCTTCCAGAAAAATGAAACGACGGGTTACCGGCAGCAGCGCCAGTTGGTCAGAGGCAATGAAATTTTCACCTACGCCGCGGCCAATCACCAGCGGGCTACCGGAACGTGCGGCAACCAGTACGCTGGGGTCGTGGCTATCCAGCAGCACCATGCCGTACGCCCCACGCAACTGCGGGATAACGCGCTGCACGATGTCCAGCAGCGAACCGCCATGCTGCTGTTGTTCCCAATGCACCAGATGCGCCACCACTTCGGTATCGGTTTCGGAAACAAAACGATAACCACGCGACACCAGCAGCTCGCGCAGCGGCTCATGGTTCTCAATGATGCCGTTATGCACCACAATAATGTGATCCGACACATGCGGGTGGGCATTCTGCTCAGACGGTTCGCCGTGGGTCGCCCAACGGGTGTGAGCGATACCGGTTCCGCCCACCAGCGGCTGTTCTTCCGCCGACTGCGCCAGCACCTGCACTTTGCCCAGACGACGCAGGCGGGATACCTGCCCTTCGCCATTCACCACCGCCAGACCGGCAGAGTCATAACCACGGTACTCGAGGCGGCGCAGCCCCTCCAGCAGGATTTCAGCAATATCTCGTTGCGCAACAGCGCCTACAATTCCACACATCGGTTGTATTCCTGTAAAAGTGACATATTGTGTCACCACGATGTCTTTAGACCTGATTGTTCCGGTTTTTTCCGGGTTCCCCGAGCCTTGTAGAGAATGGGGGATTATTATGTTTTGGCCTGTATTCATCATGAGAACACAGGCCGAAACCGTCTTAAATTAAGACGCATTCCCCCTAAGGTTCAGCGGCGTTCCACGAGCTAAAGCTAAACACGCAATAAAGATAAAGTAGAACGCCGCATCCGGGGGATAACACTATCTTTCTACTACTATTTTTTCTTCACCGGGCGTTTCCAACCGGTGATATGGGTTTGTTTTACGCGGCTGATAACCAGTTCGTTTTCACCCACATCACGGGTGACCGTGGTGCCTGCCCCAATAGTGGCGCCGTTGGCCACCTTAACCGGTGCAATCAACTGGCTATCCGAACCGACAAACACATCGTCGCCAATTATCGTCTGGTGTTTATTGGCGCCGTCGTAGTTACAGGTAATCACACCTGCGCCGATGTTCACATCAGAGCCGATTTCCGCATCACCGAGGTAAGTCAGATGACCGGCTTTCGATCCTTTGCCGAGACGCGCCTTTTTCAATTCAACAAAATTGCCGACATGCGCCTCTTCTTCCAGCACCGCGCCGGGGCGCAGGCGAGCAAACGGGCCAACGGTACAACGCGCTTCCAGTACTGCGTTTTCCACCACGGTGTAGGGGCTAAGCTCGCAATCGTCGCCGATCTCACTGTTTTTGATCACGCAGCCCGCACCGATTTTCACCCGATTGCCCAACGTCACCCGGCCTTCCAGAATGACGTTGGCATCGATTGTCACATCACGGCCATGCACCAGTTCGCCACGCAGGTCAAAACGCGCCGGGTCCAGCAGCATGACACCCGCCAGCAATAACTGCTCCGCCTGCTCGCGCTGGTAAGTACGCTCCAGCGTCGCCAGTTGCAGACGGTTATTGATACCTTCCACCTCACTCAGACGCGACGGCTGCACCGCCACCACGCGCTGGCCTTCCTGCGATGCCATAGCGATGATATCGGTAAGATAATATTCGCCCTGCACATTGTGATTATTGAGCTGGCTTAACCAACGCTTCAAATCGCGACCGCCCGCCACCAGAATGCCGGTGTTGATTTCGGTGATCGCACGCTGCTGTTCGGTGGCGTCTTTATGCTCCACAATTCCCACCACTTCGCCGTTGTCCCGCACAATACGGCCGTAACCGGTAGGGTCAGCCAGATTGACGGTCAGCAGGCCAATCCCGCCTTGCGGTTTGGCTGCCACCAGGCGCTGCAACGTTGCAGGGGAAATCAGCGGCACATCGCCGTACAAAATCAGGATGTCTTCGTTATCGTCAAAACCATCGGCCGCTTGCTGCACCGCATGGCCGGTTCCCAACTGCTCGGCCTGCAATACCCAATTCAACGACGTTTCCGTCAGCGTTTCCCGAATCAAGTTTGCACCGTGTCCGTAAACCAGATGAATACGACGTGCGCCAACCGCCATCGCCGCATCGATCACATGCTTAACTATCGGTTTACCCGCCAGAGGGTGAAGAACTTTGGGAAGATCGGAATACATGCGGGTTCCCTTACCGGCGGCAAGGATAACCACACTCATTGCACTGTTTGACATAGGCATCCTGACTAAAAACTGAATGGCGTTCCACTGAAGATGGACGAACGAAAGTAAACCCGTTATCGCACCGGATTACTACATATTTTTCAGCGAAAAATACGTCTCAGAATCTATTCCTGTCTGAAAAAAGCATTAATCAAAGTCTAGCTAACCCGGAAGGATATCGTTGCCAACGCCAACACTCGCCGGAGCAGACCAAGGCGCCCTATCCGTTCCCATCAAGACGGGCATAACAAAATGAAACTAATTGTTTCATTAGATGAATTTCACCGCTCAGATTGTGAAGCGAACAAAAGAAACAGTGTTTCATTTTTTGACATAATACGTCGTTCAAAAACAAATAATGATGGGGAAAACATGAAATACGCTGCTTCGGGGCTGCTCTCTGTCGCCCTTAATTCGCTTTTGCTTCTGGGCTCCAACACCGCTTTTGCCGCTACTCAGGATGTGGCGCCAGTCTGGCGTGGCATCGCGTTCGGCCAGTCTACGGATGTGAATTTCGCCACCAACGTATTACCGGAAAAGGTGGGCGTCAACGACGTGACCATCAACGGTAAGAAACTGACGGTCAACGATAAAGCCGATCTGTCCGCACCGATTACCATCGAAAGCCGGGGAGGGAAAATCGCCAACACCCATGACGGATTGACCTTCTTCTACACTCAACTGCCTGCCAATGTAAATTTCACGCTGCAATCTGATGTGACGGTCGAGCAATTCGGACCGGAAAGCGATGCCAAACCCAACGCCCAGGAAGGTGCTGGCCTGCTGGTACGCGATATTCTCGGTGTCCCCCGTCAGGAACCGTTGAAAGAAGGGTACGAGGAGTTTCCGGCGGCGTCGAATATGGTGATGAACGCCATCATGACGCAGGATAAAAAATCGAAAACCGAAGTGAAGATGCAGCTCATCAGCCGCGATGGCGTGACGCAGCCCTGGGGCAATACCAACGCAGAAATTACCCGCACCAGCTATCAGGAAAAAATTAATCTGGAACAGACGCCAACGTTCCGCCTGAAACTGGAGCGTACCAATGACGGTTTCATCACCGCTTACGCCCCCAAGGGCAGTGACCAATGGGTCAGCAAAACCGTCAAAGGGGCGGATTTAGTGACCCATCAGGACAAGGATCACTATTATGTGGGGTTCTTCGCGTCACGTAATGCGAAAATAACCATCAGCAACGCCAGTTTGACCACCAGCCCGGCGAATACCAAACCTTCCGCGCCGTTCAAAGCAGAAACCACTGCGCCACTGCTGCAAGTCGCATCGTCTTCACTTTCCACCAGCGACACCTATCCGGTACAGGCACGAGTGAATTACAACGGAACGATAGAAGTATTTCAAAACGGTAAATCGCTGGGTAAACCGCAACAGATTCGCGCCGGCGATTATTTTTCGCTTACCGCGAAACTGACGCAACAAAAATCAGATTTCAAACTGGTCTATATCCCTGGCGAGGGTGAAGACAAAACGGCAAAAGAAACCTCTTTCAGCGTAGAAAAAATTACGCTGGCCGACGCCAGAAATTTGTATGTATCCCCGGAAGGCAAAGCGGGTAACGATGGTAGCAAAAATGCACCGCTGGATATTAAAACCGCCATCAATGCGTTGCCGGGTGGCGGCACACTGTGGCTGATGGATGGCGACTACAGCGCCACCGTTATTCCCGTCAGCGCCAGCGGCAACGCCAAAGGCATGAAAACGTTGATGCCTGTCGGCAAAAAAGCGGTATTCCACGGCCTCCAGCTCAACGCCAGCTATTGGAAAGTCAAAGGGATTGAAGTCACGGAAAAAAGCTTCCGTATTGAAGGTAGCCACAACCAGATTGAACGCGTCCTGGCGCACCACTGCGACAATACCGGTATTCAGGTGTCGTCCAACGATAACGTAGGTCGCCCGTTGTGGGCCAGCCATAACCTGATTCTCAATTCAGAATCACACAGCAATCAGGACCCAAGCAAAAAAGATGCCGATGGTTTTGCAGTAAAAATGCGTGTTGGCGAGGGTAACGTCATTCGCGGCGCATTCTCCCATGACAATGTTGACGACGGCTTCGACCTGTTCAACAAAATTGAGGATGGCCCGAATGGGGCTGTGATGATCGAGAATTCCATTTCACTCAACAACACCAGCAACGGCTTTAAACTGGGCGGAGAAGGCCAACCCGTAGCGCATCAGGTGAAAAATAGCATTGCCATCGGTAACCACATGGACGGGTTCAGCGACAACTTCAACCCCGGCGCGCTGCAAGTCTCCAATAACATCGCGCTGGATAACGTTCGCTTCAACTTTATCTTCCGCCCAAGCCCTTACTATGGCCCGGAAAAACAAGGGATTTTCAAAAACAACGTTTCGCTGCGTACCCAACCCGGCAAGTATGACGATGCCGTGGTAGGCCGAGTGGACGCCAGCAACTACTTCATCAGGAATAATCGGGCGGTCAACAGTCAGGGTAAGGAACTCACGACGGCGAATTACCAATCCGTCGCGGTGCCAGCAGTCTTCAGCCGAGATGAAAAAGGCAACCTGCAACTGGGTGATTTTTTGCAGAAGAAATAACCGACAGAAAACCTAAAGGCGCCGAAACCGGCGCCCATCGACACCAGCCTGACGCGCTGTCAGGTATAAAAAAAGCCAGCTGAATCAGCTGGCTTTTTTACATCTGCATGATGGTTACATCCGCATCTGTTACATCGCTTTTTTGGTCAGCTCGATGACGCGCAATTTAGCGATGGCTTTCGCCAAATCGGCAGAGGCTTGAGCATAATCCACATCACCGTGTGAATTACGAATATGCTCTTCCGCTCTGCGTTTCGCTTCCATCGCACGCGCCTCATCAAGGTCCTGCCCACGAATGGCGGTATCGGACAGCACGGTCACCATGTTCGGTTGTACCTCAAGGATACCGCCGGACAGGTAGATATACTCTTCTTCGCCGTGCTGTTTAACAATGCGCACCATACCAGGCTTAATGGCCGTGAGCAGGGGGGCGTGGCCAGGATAAATTCCCAGTTCGCCTTCGCTACCGGTCACCTGGATTTTCTGCACCAGACCGGAAAACATTGCCTGTTCCGCACTAACGACATCCAGATGGTAAGTCATAGCAGCCATATCACCCTCCTATCAAGGCGTTACAGTTTCTTGGCTTTTTCCACTACTTCGTCAATGGAACCAACCATGTAGAACGCCTGTTCCGGCAGGTGGTCGTATTCGCCTTCCATAATGCCTTTGAAACCACGGATGGTGTCTTTCAGCGTTACGTATTTACCCGGAGAACCGGTGAAGACTTCCGCTACGAAGAACGGCTGAGACAGGAAGCGCTGGATTTTACGCGCACGGGATACCACCAGCTTGTCTTCTTCAGACAGCTCGTCCATACCCAGAATCGCGATGATATCCTTCAGTTCCTGATAACGCTGCAGAATAGACTGCACGCCACGCGCTACATCGTAGTGCTCCTGACCCACAATCAGCGGATCCAACTGACGGCTGGTGGAATCCAGCGGGTCAACAGCCGGGTAGATACCCAGAGATGCGATCTGACGGCTCAGCGTTACCGTAGAGTCCAGGTGCGCAAAGGTGGTTGCCGGCGACGGGTCAGTCAAGTCATCCGCAGGCACGTAAACGGCCTGGATGGAGGTGATTGAACCGGTCTTGGTGGAGGTAATACGCTCCTGCAACACGCCCATTTCCTCTGCCAGCGTCGGCTGGTAGCCTACTGCGGACGGCATACGACCCAGCAGTGCGGATACTTCGGTCCCCGCCAGAGTGTAACGGTAGATGTTGTCCACGAACAACAGAACGTCACGGCCTTCGTCACGGAATTTCTCCGCCATAGTCAGACCGGTCAGCGCCACGCGCAGACGGCTTCCCGGCGGCTCGTTCATCTGGCCATACACCAGCGATACTTTGTCGATAACGTTGGAGTCGGTCATTTCGTGGTAGAAGTCGTTACCTTCACGGGTACGCTCACCCACGCCCGCAAACACAGAGTAACCGGAATGCTCGATCGCGATGTTACGGATCAGTTCCATCATGTTTACGGTTTTACCTACGCCCGCACCACCGAACAGACCGACTTTACCGCCTTTAGCGAACGGACAAATCAGGTCGATAACCTTGATGCCGGTTTCCAGCAGTTCCTGGGAGTTAGACAGTTCTTCGTACGTCGGGGCCGCACGGTGAATCGCCCAGCGCTCTTCTTCGCCAATCGGCCCTTTCATGTCGACCGGTTCACCCAGTACGTTCATGATACGGCCCAGCGTAGCCTTACCAACCGGTACTTCGATCGGATGTGCCAGGTTGGTGACTTTCAAACCACGACGCAGACCGTCGGAAGAACCCATTGCAATACAACGAACCAGGCCGCCGCCTAACTGCTGCTGCACTTCCAGCACCAGTTTCTCAGCCCCGTTCTCTACCTCAAGCGCGTCGTACACATTCGGTACGGCATCCTGAGGGAACTCGACGTCCACCACGGCGCCGATTACCTGGATAATCTTTCCAGTAGCCATCTTGAATCCTCTACGTAATTCGTAAAACCTGATTTAAACCGCGGAGGCTCCCGATACGATTTCGGTGAGTTCCTGAGTGATGCTTGCCTGACGAGCCTTGTTGTAAACCAACTGCAGCTCTTTGATCAGGTTGCCGCCGTTATCTGTTGCGGCCTTCATCGCTACCATTCGCGCGGCCTGTTCACTGGCCAGGTTTTCTACGACGCCCTGATAAACCTGAGACTCCACATAGCGGCGCAACAGGGTATCCAGTAGCGACTTAGGATCGGGTTCATACAGGTAATCCCAGGATTTCTTCGTCAGCTCGCCTTCTTCTGCCGGAGGCAATGGCAGCAGCTGAACAACTTGTGGAACCTGAGACATGGTATTGATGAACTTGTTGCTCACCACGTACAGTTTGTCCAGACGACCTTCGTCGTAGGCCTGCAGCATGACTTTCACCGGCCCGATCAGTTCGGACAGCGAAGGGTTGTCCCCCATGCCGGTAACCTGAGCAACAATGTTTGCGCCTACTGAACCGAAGAAAGAAACGCCTTTGGAACCAATCATCGCCAAATCGATCTCGGCGCCTTTTTCATTCCAGGCCTTCATATCACCCAGCAGCTTCTTGAACAGGTTAATGTTCAGGCCGCCACACAGGCCACGGTCGGTAGACACCACCAGATACCCGACGCGTTTGACTTCACGCTCTTCCAGGTACGGGTGTTTATATTCCAGATTCCCTAACGCAAGGTGACCAATCACTTTGCGTATGGTTTCCGCATAAGGACGGCTGGCCGCCATACGATCCTGCGATTTACGCATTTTGGAAGCGGCGACCATTTCCATCGCTTTGGTGATCTTCTGCGTGTTCTGGACGCTTCCGATCTTACTACGTATCTCTTTTGCGCCGGCCATCTTAGCTTCTCCTCAATGCCTAGCGGCCTGCCGTTAAGGCAGGCCACGGGGCGTTACCAGGACTGGGTTGCCTTAAAGGTATCGAGGATGCCTTTGAATTTACCCTCGATCTCATCGTTATAAGCGCCAGTCTGGTCGATCTGCTGCAGAAGCTCGCCGTGCTCACGGCTGGCATAGGCCAGCAGTGCGGCTTCAAAACTGCCGACTTTCGCCAGTTCAACGTCTTCCAGATAACCGCGTTCAGCCGCGAACAGCACCAGAGACTGCTGCGCAACGGACATCGGCGCATACTGTTTCTGTTTCAGCAGCTCGGTCACTTTCTGACCGTGGCTCAGCTGTTTACGGGTTGCATCGTCCAGATCGGAGGCAAACTGGGAGAACGCGGCCAGTTCGCGATACTGTGCCAGCGCGGTACGAATACCACCGGACAGTTTCTTCATGATCTTGGTCTGTGCGGCACCACCCACACGGGATACGGAAATCCCCGGGTTAACCGCCGGACGAATACCGGAGTTGAACAGGTTGGATTCCAGGAAGATCTGACCGTCGGTAATCGAGATAACGTTGGTCGGAACGAACGCGGAAACGTCGCCGGCCTGCGTTTCGATGATCGGCAGAGCGGTCAAAGAACCGGTTTGTCCTTTCACTTCACCTTTAGTGAAGGCTTCCACGTACTCGGCGTTAACACGCGCAGCACGCTCCAGCAGACGGGAGTGCAGGTAGAATACGTCGCCCGGATAAGCTTCACGACCTGGCGGACGGCGAAGCAGCAGGGAAATCTGACGATAAGCGACAGCCTGTTTAGACAGGTCATCATAAATGATCAGCGCGTCTTCACCGCGATCGCGGAAGTATTCGCCCATGGCGCAACCGGCATACGGCGCCAGGTATTGCAGCGCAGCAGACTCGGACGCTGTTGCCACCACCACGATGGTGTTGGACAGCGCGCCATGCTCTTCCAGTTTACGCACCACGTTGGAAATCGTGGAGGCTTTCTGGCCGATAGCGACATAAATACATTTGATGCCGGAATCGCGCTGGTTGATGATGGCGTCAATCGCCAGTGCGGTTTTACCGGTCTGACGGTCGCCGATGACCAGTTCACGCTGACCACGGCCGATCGGAATCATGGCGTCAACGGACTTGTAACCGGTCTGAACCGGCTGATCAACGGACTGACGGTCGATAACGCCCGGCGCAATGGTTTCTACCGGAGAGAAACCATCGTGTTCCAGCGGACCTTTACCGTCGATCGGCGCACCCAGCGTGTTAACCACACGGCCCAGCAGGCCACGGCCAACCGGCACTTCCAGAATACGGCCGGTGCATTTGACTTTCATGCCTTCGGCCAGATCCGCGTACGGACCCATTACTACCGCACCAACGGAGTCGCGCTCCAGGTTCAGTGCGATCGCATAACGGTTGCCCGGCAGGGAAATCATTTCACCCTGCATAACATCGGCCAGACCGTGTACGCGAATGATCCCGTCACTGACGGAAACAATCGTACCTTCGTTGTGAGCTTCACTCACAACGTTGAACTGAGCAATCCGCTGCTTGATCAGTTCACTGATTTCGGTGGAATTCAGTTGCATGCTCCAGTCCCCTTAAGACTGCAAGACGTCTGCCAGACGTTCCAGACGACCACGAATACTGCCGTCTATCACCATATCGCCCGCGCGAATCACCACGCCGGCCATAACAGACTTATCAATTTTGCAATTCAGCTTCACTTTACGTGACAGACGTTGTTCCATTGCAGCGGTTATCCCTGATAACTGCTGCTCGCTCAACGTGGCGGCGGAAATCACCTCGACATCCACGGTCGATTCCAGCTCCGCACGCAATTGAACAAACTGTTCCAGCACTTCAGGCAGCACCGGCAAACGTCCGTTTTCAGCCATTACCCGGATCAGGTTTTGGCCCGCTTCATCCAGTTGATCACCACATACGGTAATGAACGTTTGCGCCATGGTCTGGGGAGCGATGGCTCCAGCCAGCATACCGGCAATATGTTCATTGCGCGCAACCTCGGCGGCGAACGCCAGCATCTGCTGCCAGCGATCAAGCGCCTGGTTCTCAACGGCAAAGTCAAAAGCTGCTTTGGCGTAGGGGCGAGCTACCGTGACAAATTCAGACATCAGCCCCTCCCTCCTTACAGTTCAGCGACCAGTTTATCAACGATGTCGCTGTTGGCAGCTTCATCCACGGAACGTTCAATAATTTTCTCGGCACCGGCAATCGCCAGAATGGCAACCTGCTTACGCAACTCTTCACGGGCACGTTTGCGTTCGGCTTCGATTTCAGCCTGCGCCTGCGCCACGATTTTGTTGCGTTCCGCTTCCGCTTCCGCTTTAGCTTCGTCCAGAATCTGAGCACGCTGTTTGTTTGCCTGCTCGATGATCACCTGAGCTTCCGCTTTGGCTTTCTTCAGTTGGTCGGTCGCATTGGCCTGCGCTAAGTTCAGATCTTTTTTGGCACGTTCAGCAGAAGCAAGACCGTCAGCAATTTCTTTCTGACGCTTTTCGATGGCAGCCATAATCGGCGGCCATACATACTTCATGCAGAACCAGACAAACAGGACGAACGCAATGGCCTGGCCGAGGATTGTTGCGTTAAGATTCACAGCACAATGCCTCTTTCATGAGTTAAATGAGTCGATGTCTTTACCTGGCAAGCTTACGCCTGCTTAGGCCACCGCAAACATCACGTACAGACCCAGACCTACCGCGATCATCGGGATAGCATCCACCAGACCCATAACGATAAAGAACTGTGTACGCAGCAGAGGGATCAGGTCAGGCTGGCGGGCAGCACCTTCCAAGAATTTACCACCCAGAATGCCGATACCGATTGCAGCACCGATTGCCGCCAGGCCCATCATCACAGCGGCAGCCATGTACAGCAGATCCATACTCAGGTTTTCCATGACAGTCTCCAGTTTGTTTCAGTTAAAACGTTGTAGTGTTGTGAAAAATCAATGCTCTTCAGATGCCATCGAAAGATAAACAACTGTCAGAACCATAAAGATAAATGCCTGCAGCGTAATAATCAGAATGTGGAAAATGGCCCAAGGCACATTCAGAATCCACTGTGACCACCACGGCAACAAGCCCGCGATCAGGATGAAAATCAGCTCACCCGCATACATGTTGCCAAACAGTCGCAAACCAAGAGAAACCGGTTTGGACAGCAGGCTAACCCCTTCAAGAATCAGGTTGACGGGAATAAACACAGGGTGATTGAACGGCTGCATGGTCAGTTCTTTCACGAACCCACCCACACCTTTCATCTTGATGCTGTAAAACAGAATCAGGATGAATACGCCCAGCGCCATGGACAACGTCACGTTAACGTCGGCGGAAGGCACTACACGCAGATAAGCATGTGCAGGATCATGACCGAGAGCGCTATAGACATGTGCCCAGATCTGCGGCAACAAATCGATAGGCAACAGGTCCATCAGGTTCATCAGGAAGACCCAGACGAAAACGGTCAACGCCAGTGGTGCGATCAGCTTGCTTTTTCCGTGGAACATATCGCGCACGCTGCCATCGACAAATCCCACGACCAGTTCGACTGCCGTTTGCAGCTTACCCGGTACGCCGCTGGTCGCGGTTTTGGCAACCTTGCGGAAGATCGCCAGAAAGAGTACGCCGAGAACCACGGAGAAAAACATCGAGTCGACGTTAATCGACCAAAATCCCGAGCCCACCTGCAAATGGGTCAGGTGGTGACCGATATACTCTTGTGGAGTAGATGCAGACATGATGTCTCTTACCCTTTTGTTGTTAACTACGGTAACGGTTAATTACAGCCGGTGCCACGATCTGCGTGATCAGCACCACTAAATACGTCAGGCCAAGCGGGAAAAAAGCCGCATGAAACACACCCAACGCCACCACCAATAGCACGATGGTGAAGAGCATTTTCAACGCTTCCCCAACGGCAAACGACCAGGCTACGCGCCCTTCCGGTGGCTTGTCTGCCTGATGCCGCACGGCAAACAGTATGAACACCATGTTTGGCAGCCAGGCTGCCAGCCCCCCGGCCAGTGCGGAAGCGCCTGCTTTAACGTTGCCAGCGCAAAACGCCACACTGACAACAAAAATCACCGCCAGCTGCAATAACAGCGATAACCGGGCAATCTTCCCACTGTAAAGGGATACAGACATGACGATTCTCCGTACCTTTTCAGAGGTATGCTGAATGACCGTATAAAACTGCCTTTGCAGTACCGAGTCAAGCAGCGAAAAACGAGCAAATTATACGGGTCATCCATGCGAATTCAATCGATAAGTAGCAAAAAGGTGAACGATTATTTAAATTTATTTCCGAAGCCTTATTTTCACTAACTATCCCCAAACTGCATTTTGGCGCCCCTGTACATCTGGTGCCGACAATATGTGATATTTCTCACATAAAATAGAACCGGACCTTTTATATCTGAATTGATTTTTTTTTGTCTTTGGCAAAAAAAGCCATATATGTTTTTTAATTTCAATAATTTAAAAAACCAACACCCACA
Organism: Dickeya sp. ws52; assembly: GCF_007210685.1. Taxonomy (NCBI): domain Bacteria; kingdom Pseudomonadati; phylum Pseudomonadota; class Gammaproteobacteria; order Enterobacterales; family Pectobacteriaceae; genus Dickeya; species Dickeya sp. ws52. Next base: position 18,900 of record NZ_SZVX01000007.1, on the reverse strand, counting down.
AAACAGCCCGAATACAGCGTCAAAACCATCTATTGACAAGCAGGATATTTTTTTTCCATGTTTTTAACACAAATTCATCATCAAATCCTTTGCTGAACCATGAAAATATTTTGCTGTCATTGACCCTTTTCCCCTGGAAATGAAAGGTTATACAGCAGAGTTGTAAAATTAAGGTGAACATAAAGATGACTCTGGTCATTATTTCACTTTGAGCTATCAGTCTGAAAAGTTTACAACTATTCATGATTTCTTTGATAAATGACAAAATTAGTTGGGCTTTAGCACCACCAGATGTCGTTCCCCTTCCAGTTCAGGGACAGACAGCGGAATGACCTTTTCAACCGACACGCCTTGCGGCAGTAACCCCATTTCGTCATTCGGCACCACGCCTTTGAGGGCATAGAATCGCCCCTGAGGTCGTGATGGTAAGTGATGGCACCAGTTCACCATATCCTGCAGCGATGCAAATGCCCGGCTGATTACGCCGTCGAATGGCGGGTCAGATGGAAAGTCTTCAACGCGGCTCTGTACAGGCTCAATATTGCCCAGATTCAACTCATGCTGAACCTGACGCAGGAAGCGTACCCGTTTTCCCAGGCTATCCAGCAGGACAAAATGCGCGTCGGGGCGAAAAATAGCCAACGGTACGCCGGGTAAACCCGGCCCGGTGCCAACATCGATGAAACGATTTCCGACCAGATGCGGCTCAACCACCAGGCTATCCATGATATGCCGAACCAGCATCTGCTCCGGCTCACGTACCGATGTCAGGTTATAGGCTTTGTTCCACTTGTGAAGTAACGCTACATACTGAAGCAACTGGTTTTTTTGCTGATCGGTCAGCGTCATTCCGGCACGCTGCAGCAGGCTGTTAAGTATTTCGAGCACGAATGAATCCTGTTGTCGGTTTAAGGCAACATGGCCGCGAAAGCGGCCATGCATCAACATAAACGAGTGGTGGAGGTTAAGCGCTGCGGCGCAGCATACCTTGTTTTTTCAGCCAAACCAGCAGAATTGAAATGGCCGCCGGCGTGATGCCGGAAATGCGCGATGCCTGACCAATCGAGCTCGGTTTGTGATCGTTGAGTTTGGCGATAACCTCATTCGATAGACCGCTAACCTGACGATAATCCAGATCCGCCGGCAGCAACGTGTTCTCGTTGCGCTGTTGCTTTTCGATCTCATCCTGCTGACGAGCGATGTAGCCTTCGTATTTAACCTGAATCTCTACCTGCTCTGCGGCCTGAACATCAGGCAACGCCGGTGCAAACATCGGCAATCCAGTCAGCTGCGCGTAGTCCATTTCCGGGCGTCTTAGCAAGTCCTCCCCGTTGGCCTCGCGCGACAACGGCGATTTTAACAGGCTGTTGATCTGTTCTACGCCTTCAGAGTGTGGATGAACCAGCACATCGCGCAGACGTTGGCGTTCTTTCTCGATATTTTCCAGCTTCTCGTTAAAACGAGCCCAGCGTTCGTCGTCTACCATGCCCAGCTCGCGGCCAATGGCAGTCAAGCGCAAGTCGGCATTGTCCTCACGCAGCATCAACCGGTATTCGGCGCGAGAGGTAAACATACGGTAGGGCTCTTTCGTTCCCAGCGTACAAAGATCATCCACCAGCACGCCGATGTAGGCTTGATCACGGCGTGGCGTCCAGCCTTCCTGATCAAACGCCAGACGAGCGGCATTCAGGCCCGCCAGCATCCCTTGTGCCGCCGCTTCTTCGTAACCGGTCGTGCCGTTGATCTGACCAGCAAAAAACAGATTGTGGATAAACTTACTTTCCAACGTCGGTTTCAGGTCTCGCGGGTCAAAATAGTCATACTCAATGGCGTAACCAGGGCGAACGATACGCGCATTCTGCATACAGTCCATAGAACGAACGATTTGCCACTGTACATCGAACGGCAGGCTGGTTGAGATGCCGTTCGGGTAAATCTCGTTACTGGTCAGCCCTTCCGGCTCCAGGAAAATCTGGTGCGCGTTGCGATCGGCAAATCGCATCACTTTGTCTTCAATGGAAGGGCAGTAGCGCGGGCCGATCCCTTCGATCACACCGGCATACATTGGACTGCGATCCAGATTGCTACGGATCACATCATGCGTACGTTCATTGGTATGAGTGATGTAGCACGGCATTTGGGTTGGATGTTCGCTGGCTTTCCCCAGGAAGGAAAATACCGGCATGGGATCGTCACCATGCTGCGGCGTCAATACGCTAAAGTCGATAGTGCGGGCATCGATACGCGGCGGCGTACCGGTTTTCAGACGGCCAACACGCAGCGGCAGTTCACGCAAACGATGCGACAACGCGATCGACGGCGGATCGCCCGCTCGTCCGCCGCTGTAATTATCCAGACCGATATGGATCTTGCCGTCCAGGAAAGTACCGACCGTGAGCACCACCGCTTTAGCACGGAATTTCAGCCCCATTTGAGTGACCGCGCCGACGACGCGATCATTTTCGACAATCAGATCTTCTACGGCTTGTTGGAAGAGCGTCAGATTCGGTTGATTCTCCAGTGCCGTACGCACCGCCTGACGGTACAACACTCTGTCGGCCTGAGCACGAGTAGCGCGCACCGCCGGGCCTTTACTGGAGTTTAGTATCCTAAACTGAATGCCGCCGCGATCGATAGCGCGAGCCATCAACCCGCCCATGGCATCGATCTCTTTTACCAGATGACCTTTCCCAATACCGCCGATCGCCGGGTTGCAGGACATTTGTCCCAGCGTATCAATGTTATGCGTCAGCAAAAGGGTTTGACGTCCCATTCGGGCCGAAGCCATGGCGGCTTCTGTACCCGCATGACCGCCACCGATCACGATGACGTCAAAAGGATCCGGATAAAACATGGTGCTACACCTCGCGTGGTTGCGAATGATCGTTACTTGCCCTGGGGTGGGGGATTCTACTTAAGTTTGTACCGTCTACCAAGTGTGTTGGATCGATGGGTAGTTAAAGAAAGATCTTTTTATTTAAAGATCTCTTTATTAGATCTCTTATTAGGATCCCGATGTGCTGTGGATAAGCCGGGATCCAAAAAGAAGATCAATAGGTTATTGTCGATCATTAACTGTGAATGATCGGTGATCCCAGACTGTATTAGCTGGGATCTGAAAGGCTACTTATGCACAGCTCAAAAAATCACCCGCCGTTGTTATTTGGATAACTACGGGTTTTACCCGGCATTTTAAGCTATTTATCCACAAGGGGAGGATAAAAAAATCAGGTTACTTGAGTAAATTTATCCATGATCCCAGCCATGCCTCTGCCGGATCTTCCGGAATATCGTGCTGGGTAATGTCGATCTTCAACAGAGAGCCGATCCGATGCGCCCCCAGATCCTGCAGCAGTTGATCCACTTTAACGATCGCTGCGCAGAAGGTGTCGTACTCACTGCTGCCGATGCCGATGGCACCATAGCGAACTGCCGATAGATCGGGCCGTTGCGTCTGCAGATCGGCATAAAACGGTTGTAAGTTATCCGGCAGATCGCCCGCGCCATGGGTGGACGTGATCACCAGCCACAGATTTTCAGATTTAACCTCATTCAGTTCCGGGCCATGCAACAGCCTGGTGGTGAAATCATCCTGTTGCAGCAATGATTCCAGATGCTCGGCAACGTACTCGGCACTGCCAAGCGTGCTGCCGCTAATGAGGGTAATGTCTGACATACGCGATCCCGCCTGATTGATGACGGCACATTGTACGCTGTGATCTTGGTGGGATCTACCTGTGGATAATAGGGGGATAGTAAAAAAGCATCAGGGCACGATGGTACGCATAATCGGGTTCTGCAACGAGATCAGGGTTTCGGTGGACTGAATTTCATCAATTGTCTGAATCTTGTTGATAAGTACATGTTGCAACGCATCGATAGAACGACACATGACTTTGATGAAAATGCTGTAATGCCCAGTGGTGTAATAAGCTTCCACCACTTCTTCCAGATTATTGAGTTTCTCCAGCGCAGAGGGATAGTCCTTGGCGCTTTTCAGGATGATGCCGATAAAACAACAGACGTCATAGCCCAATTGTTTGGGGTTCACATCCAGCCGCGTACCTACGATGACGCCGGCCTGCTTCATTTTTTCCACCCGAACGTGGATTGTCCCAGGGCTAACCGTGAACTGTTTGGCCAGTTCGGCGTAGGGAGTACGGGCGTTATCCATCAGTGCATTGAGGATACCGCGGTCAAGTTCGTCCATCGTGTAAGTGTCTGCTGGCATGGCGCTACTCCGTGAAGGGCTGTCTGAAGCGTTTTACTGATTATTGCTGAATGAATCAACGGTCAAAACGGCAGGTTATTTCAGGATGCGATATATAAGAAGGGAGTTTAGACTTTTTCGGTCTGAAAGCGCCGCAACAGGCGGCTTTTAAGCCCGGTATCGAAGCGCCAGATATGATCGAAAATGCGCAGAATGCCGGGTTTGCCGTGCGCAGACATGGCGACGGCATGGAAACGGTGTTGCAGCCGGTGCTGGCGGCGTTTGACTTCGTTGACCAGCTCATCCGGCAGACGTTGAGCGATAAAATCTGAAATGATGACGGCATCGGCATCCTGCCAGGCTTGACTGTCCATTTTTTCCAGCAGCGCAGATACACAACTGCCGAGATCAGTGCCGCCCCGGAAAGTCTGGCTGAGAAAACGAACGGCTTCCTCCAGACCGCCTGGCGATGTTAGGTCGTAACTGACGATACCGGTGGAAAACAACATGATGTAACAGCGGCGGTTGTCCGCCAGGGCTATGCGCATCAGCGCCAGACAGAAAGCTTTGGCGCAACGTTCGTTAAATCCGCCCATTGAGCCCGATGTATCTACGCAGACGATAAACGGCCCTCTCGGTTGCTGCTCGCTATGCTGATGGACAACCGGCCGTTCAAGCGTTTTTTCCCGCCAGCTTTCCCCTTGCAGCCGGTAAGTCAGTAACCGATGTTCCGACAACCGACGATAAAACTCGAACTCCAGCTCACGGATCCCAAGGGTAGACAGCTCGGTGGGCAGTAGCCGGAGGATATCGTCGCTTTGATGAATGCCGCTGACTTGCTCCGGTGCAAACGCCGGTTCACGTACCATGATCTGAAAAGTTTCTTTAGGCGCATCATGGCTAAGCACCGACTTCGTTTCTCTGCTGCGACCCAGGCGTTCCGCCAGGCGTTGCAATTCCGGCTGTTGTTGCAAAAAAGCACCGGTTTCCAGTAACGCATGGAATGGTTGTTTCATCCGTTTGCTGGCGCTGAGATCCCACAGTCTGCCGGCGGCGGTATCATTTTCAGCGAGAATGGGTTCAAGCGCGCCGCTTATCGTCAGGCGTTTTTGGATTTCGTCCAGCAATTGGTCCCGCTCCTGCTCCATGATCTGCTGGTGCAGATTCAGGGTTTGCATCGTCAGGCTAAGGTGCCAGCGCTGCATGAATAAGCTGTGCTGGCTGCTGCTGATAGGATGTTCCGATGAGTGTGACGCGAAACAGACCAGTTTTTCGGCCTGACTCAGGAAAGGAGAGCCCACATGGTGCAAGGTGGACATAATGTCCGGCAGGCTGGATTGAAAGGTACGATCGCTAACCAACTGCGTTTGCTGATAACAGACGAACTCTTTTTCCAGCTCTGGAGGTGCCTGGGTGCTGCGCAAATGTTGCCGGAGGTTTTCTTTCCACTGCGGCAAATCACGCATCACGGCATTTTTCAGACGCGGGTACTTGTCGAAGAACATCACCAGTTGAGGTGTTGCCATCAGAGCCACAATCACGTCATCCAGCAGTTCGTTTTCGTCGAGGGATAACAGCATCTCCAGGGATTCCAGCGTCAGCATGATCGTTACTCCCGTTGTGATTGCTCAATTTGTTCATCGACCTGCTGCAGGCTTTCTTCAACCTTGGCGAGCCATTCTTTGGGAACAAATAAACAAGGCTGGTGACGCTCAAACAGTCGACGCTGCTCACGTAACTGAATTTTCAACGTTTCATATTCTTTAATTATTTCTTCCGGCAGTTCGCTCTTGATAGTGCCAGGCAGAGATAACACCGAGCTTTGCAAGCTGATATCGCGAATGATCACATGCTGGCGCTCATCCACTTCCATATCCAGATGCTGGCTAAAACCGATGCCGTTGAGCTTCCCGCGAATTTCACCGCCTTTCTGTAACCAGTTTTCCAACGCCTCCCGATCGAGGGTCACGTGGGTTACCGTGTAATCATGCAGCAGTAAGGGTTTTTGCAGCATCAGCGTTATTTCAGGCGACGTCAGGCTTTCAGGCAGCGAATGATGCGGCTTTCGGCCGAAAAAGTTAACCTGGCGTTCAACCTTAAACGCCTGCTGTTCACTTTGTTGCTGCTGGTATTGCTGACGCTTCACATTCAATTGCTGTAAGCGGAATAACAGTGTTCGCTGTTGATAGGCTTGCTCGCTCATCAATTGTTGCAACTGCTGCTCCACCAATTCGTGGGTGCTGAGGTCATGCCACAGGCAATCCTTAAGGAGAATAAGATCGACCGGGGTGATCGTTTCTCGTCCGCTAAAGAAGGCGCAGGCTTGCAATAAACGGATGGCTTTCTTCCAGCGCCGATCAGAGACGTATGGCGAGCCATCCTGCGTATCCAGGCGCTGGCGCAATTGATAAATCAGTTCGAAGCAATTTTCCGGCAACGGTATATTCTCAATATGAGATTGCCATTGTTGGTACTCTTCGTCGCTGACGCTCAGTGCCGGGCTGATAAGGTTGTCTTGTTCGGAAGGTGAAGCGGTGAGCATGGCGCGGAAATTATGTTTATCCTGCACCCGGTCTAGCCAGAGGCGGATCAGCATACGGTCATACAGCGCTTCCAGACTGCTGTCTGCTTCAGGCAATTCGTTTGAGGCCGTGACCAGCAGCCGCATCGGGATCGGCTCTTCGCTGTTACCGTTGCGAAAACGTCGCTCGTTAATTGCGGTCAGTAGGGTATTGAGGATGGCGGGGCCGGCTTTCCAGATTTCATCCAGAAACACAATTTCAGCTTCCGGCAGATAGCCGGTCGTCAGACGCTGATAGCGCCCTTCATCTTTCAGCGCCTGAATGGATAACGGGCCGAAGACTTCTTCCGGCGTTGAAAAACGCGTCATCAGGTATTCGAAGGCGCGCGCATGTCTGAATGCGTATTTCAGTCGGCGAGCGATCAGGCTTTTGGCTATTCCCGGCGGCCCCAGCAGAAAGACGCTCTCGCCGCTGAGCGCCGCCAGCAGGCAAAGTCGGATGGCATGTTGCCGTTCATAAAGACCGTGTTCGAGAGCATGGCTCAGGCGAGAGATACGGTCAGCCAGCGCTGTGGGTTGTATCATAATTGATCCGTCATTGCTGTGAATAGCCGTCGGAAAGAGTCTGTGAAAACGTCAAAAAGATTACGTTTTCTTCATTAGCTATACATTAATTATTGTCACCATTACTGGCGTTAATCAACAAAGCTACCTGTCCTGAGTCAGAACGAAGCTAGTATTAAAAAATGGGCTTTTAACGTGATTTGTGCATACTGTGCGTTTTCGGGCTACTCCAACCAGAATAAGGCCCGATTTGTTAATGAATTGATAACAGAAGACAAGGTTTATGAATTCAGAACATAAACGTTCACTTCCAGCGGTCACGCTGGCTGCCATCGGGGTTGTGTATGGCGATATCGGCACCAGCCCGCTTTATACGCTGAGGGAGTGTCTTTCCGGACAGTTTGGCTTTGGGGTGGAACCTGATTCCGTCTTTGGCTTTCTCTCTCTGATCTTTTGGCTGCTGGTACTCGTCGTCTCTCTTAAGTATCTCAGCTATGTCATGCGCGCCGATAACGCCGGTGAAGGCGGTATTTTAACGCTGATGTCGCTGGCGGGGCGCAATACGTCCGATAAGGTTACCGCGATGGTGGTGATCATGGGATTGATCGGCGGCAGCTTCTTCTATGGCGAGGTGGTGATCACGCCGGCGATCTCCGTGATGTCGGCGATCGAAGGGCTGGATATCGTCGCCCCGTCGCTGGATACCTACATTGTCCCTATTTCGATCGTCGTTCTGACATTGCTGTTTATGATTCAGAAGCACGGTACCGGCAGAGTCGGCAGCCTGTTTGCCCCAATCATGATGCTGTGGTTTTTGTCGCTGGGCGTGTTGGGGGCTCGTAGCATTATTGCCAATCCGGAAGTGTTGCAGGCGCTGAATCCCAAATGGGCGATTAACTTCTTCATTCAGTACAAAGCGGTGTCTTTCTTTGCGCTGGGCGCGGTGGTGCTGTCTATTACCGGTGTGGAAGCGCTGTATGCCGACATGGGGCACTTTGGCAAACTGCCGATTCGTATCGCCTGGTTTTCTGCGGTGTTGCCGTCGCTGGTGCTTAACTATTTCGGTCAGGGCGCGCTGCTGCTGAAAAATCCGGAAGCCATCAAAAACCCGTTCTTTCTGCTGGCGCCGGATTGGGCGCTGATTCCACTGCTGGTGCTGGCTACGCTGGCTACCATCATCGCTTCTCAGGCGGTGATTTCAGGGGTGTTCTCGCTGACTCGTCAGGCGGTGCGTCTGGGGTATCTGCCGCCTATGCGTATCGTGCATACTTCGGATATGGAGTCCGGGCAGATTTACATTCCGGCGATTAACTGGTTGCTGTATGTGGCGGTGGTCATCGTCATCGTCAGCTTTGAGCATTCCAGTAGTCTGGCCGCCGCTTACGGGATTGCCGTGACCGGCACCATGGTGCTTACCAGTATCCTGTCCTGTACGGTGGCGGTGAAAAACTGGCACTGGTATCGCTATCTGGTCTGGTTGCTGTTGGTGGTGCTGTTGGCTATCGATTTGCCGATGTTCCTGGCCAACGTAGTGAAGATTATTTCTGGTGGTTGGTTGCCGCTGGCGCTGGGGATGGTGATGTTCATCATCATGACTACCTGGAAAAGTGAGCGTTTCCGGCTGTTGCGCCGTATCCACGAGCACGGTAATTCGCTGGATGCGATGATCGTTTCGTTGGAGAAGAACCCTCCCGTTCGTGTGACGGGAACGGCTGTTTATCTTTCGCGCGCTACCCACGTCATTCCGTTTGCCTTGTTGCACAACCTTAAGCACAACAAAGTGTTGCATGAGCGCGTCGTGTTGCTGACCATGAGGACCGAAGACGCGCCTTATGTGCATAACGCCCGCCGTGTTTCGGTGGAGCAACTGTCTCCGACTTTCTGGCGTGTTGTCGCCAGCTATGGCTGGCGCGAAACGCCGAATGTCGAAGAGGTCTTCCATCGTTGCTGGCAGGATGGGCTGACTTGCCAGATGATGGAAACGACGTTCTTCCTGTCGAATGAATCGTTGATGATGGGCGCTCGCCCTTGGTATCTGCGCATTCGCGGTAAACTGTTCATGATGCTGAGCCGCAACGCGCTACGTGCGGCAGACCAGTTCGAAATTCCACCGAACCGGCTGATCGAACTCGGGATTCAGGTCGAAATCTGATTCCTGATAGGAAAACGTTGTCGATGCGGGTGAGCTCTTAAGAGCTCGCCCGTTTTCTTGTCTGCTGACGACAACCTCGCCTCTTGCCGGCATGAGCTTCTGTTTCTCTTCCTTGGTGGAGTCTTATCACCAGCTCAGCGTTGCGATAAATCCGCCTTCCGGGCGGTTGGCAAAACGGGTTTGTATGCCGTGTAAACGGGCAATATTCTTCACAATCGACAGGCCCAGCCCACTGCCGGATTGCTCTTGACCAGGGGGACGAAAAAAACGCTCGCCGAGACGTTCCAGTACCTCGTTATCCACACCGGGTCCATCATCCGCGATATGTAAGGCGGAGTTGGTCAGCGTCAGTGTAATGGTGCCGCCTGAATGACAGTAGCGGATAGCATTATCCAGCAGGTTGCGTACCAGCAACGCCAGGAGCAACGAGTTCCCTTGCGTGATCACGGGAGATGTTGGTGCATCCAGAGCGATTTCCTTCCGGCCGGCTTGCGCCGCAGAATAATGCTCGATCACTAATTGCTGCAGCAACGGTTGCCAATGCACCGGTACGGATTCCCCAACGGCCGCGCCGGCGTCCAGACGTGAAAGCGTCAGCAGTTGATCAACCAGACGAGAGGCGCGATCGATGCCGAGCCCCAGATTCGTCAGCGCGTGCTGGCGTACCGCCGCATCGTCCTGCGCCAACTGTGCGACTTCAGCCTGCACCTTCAGTGCTGCCAGCGGACTGCGTAACTCGTGGGCGGCATCCGAAGTAAAGCGACGTTCGTGTAACAAACTATCCTGATGGCGGATGAACAACTGGTTGAGTGCAGTCACCAGCGGCTGAACTTCCTGCGGCATTCGAGTGATATTGAGCGGTGTCCCGTCATCCGGATTACGTTGATGCAGCCGGGCGGTAATTCGCCTTAGTGGCGCCAGTTCATAACTGAGTAACCAGAACAGCAGCACTAACAGTACGGGAAGCCCCGCCAGCCAGGGAATCAGGTTGGTTTTCACGATATCCAGCGTCATATCCTGACGGTAGTCCCATTCCTGCCCTACGACTACCACATAGCGGTGATCTTTGGTGGCCAGCCATACCAGACGCCATGTATCGTCGTCGTCTCGCAAACGGGAGTCAGTAAAACCATTCTGCTGATAATCAAAGATAAAATCTCTGCCGTTCTCGCCATCATTTAAAATCATCTTGCCGTCACGGCTAAAAATAGCGAATGCCAGTGCGTCATCGTCGAATTCACCACGCTGATGGCGTGACAGTTTGGGAGACGAGGGTAAAACCGGGGAGTTTTGCTGCCAGTTTTGTGGGTCGATAGCGGCCAGCCGACTGGCAAATAGCATTTGTTGGGTATCAAACAACGCATTGATGTTATGGCGGGTTTGTATCCATGACAGTATCGCGGCAAATCCGCCGATGAGCAGCATCAGTAACGTAAAACCCAATAGTAACCGCAACCGCAGGTTAAGTTTCGGCATCAACCGCTCCTAGTGTGTACCCCACGCCATGTACCGTACGAATGAAATGGTTGCCGAGTTTTCGGCGCAGATGATGGATATGCACTTCTACCGCATTGCTCGATACCTCGTCATCCCAACTGTAGAGTTTTTCCTCTAACTGGTTGCGGGTAAGGATGTGGGTAGGGTTCATCAGAAACAGTTCCAGCAATGCCAGCTCGCGTGATTTTAGTGCCAGTGATACTCCATTGTGGGTGACCTGGCGTGACCCCAAATCCAGTGTAACGGCGCCGTGCCTGAGCACGGGCTGTAATTGACCATAACGTCTACGGATGAGCGCCTGCAAACGGGCGGCGACCTCCGCCAGCTCGAAAGGTTTACAAAGGTAATCGTCGGCGCCTTGCTGCAACCCTTGGACGCGTTGTTCGAGGGCATCGCGCGCGGTCACTACAAGTACGGGAACGTCGTACCCGTGTTGGCGCCATTGTCGCAAAATATCCAGCCCGTCGATTTCGGGCAGGCTGAGATCCAGCAACACCGCGTCATAAGGTGCGCTGGTGAGCGCATTCATGCCTTCCCGGCCCTGGGTAAACCAGTCGACGTTAAACCCGAGTTTGATTAGCCCGGCTTTGATGCCGTCGCCAATCAGACGGTCATCTTCGATTACCAATATACGCATCGTCCCTCCTGCCTTTTTTGGGTGTTTATACGTTTTTCCGCCATTGATGAACAGGACGACCTCGTCATGGCGCGAGACGGCCCGCAATCCGGATAAATAACGTGACGCCGACGTAAGCTTTAAGATCTTGTTAAGAACTTTTGGGTTCAATCGTTGCAACCAAACCATTTGACTTACCCCATCAAAACGTCAGGAGAGTATTTCATGAAGAAACGCATTGTGCTGATTGCTGCCGCGGCATTGTTTTCCGCCTCGTTATCTGCCGCTCAGAATGGGGGATTTCTCGGTCCGAATACGTCGAGTTCGGCCACTTCCCAGAGCGGCGGTTTTTCCGGTCCGGATGCTAGCCTGACGACGGTGGCGCAAGCTAAAGAAATGCGCGACGACAGTTGGGTCAGATTGCAGGGCAATATTACCCAGCGGGTGGGTAGCAATGACTATCAGTTTCATGATGCCACCGGCACGCTGATGGTGGAGATCGATGATAAGCGATGGGAAGGTCAAACGATTACTCCGGAAGACTTGGTGGAACTGAAAGGTGAGCTGGACAAAGAATTTGGTTCGGTTCAACTGGATGTGAAACAGATACGGAAGATTCAGAAATAATCCCATGCTATCGGGCGGGTCTTAACCCGCCTTTTGCGCAGCCGCGAACTGCGTTCAACTCTGGCTCCCGGCTGCGTGGTCGCTCATCCGAATCACTGACTTGAGTCAACTCCAGAGGATGAAATGAGAGGCATCCTGTTCCTCACCGGAGGCCAGCTGTTGGCGGGCCAAACTCGTTCCCAACGAATTTTTCACACGGCCGCCGTGTTACAACGCTCTTAACGGGCCTTGCCCTGGCGGGCTAACGCGTTGCGTTGTTCAACACGCAATACGTGTTGCCCTACAACTCGAATTATCGAGGGGATAATCACTTAACATCTTCCTTATTTTTACGCCAACGAAACGTTTCGATAACGATCACATTTTCATAAGATAATCGTTGCCTTCTACTGTTCTTTTTCTACACTTACTGCACAAGCGAAACGTTTCGCTCTCAGGGTAAATAAAATGAAAAAAGGTGTGTTACTTAATTCCGATATCTCGTCGGTGATTTCCCAACTGGGACATACCGACCAGATTGTGATTGCCGATGCCGGTTTGCCGATTCCGGAAACCACAAGCCGTATCGATTTGGCTTTGACCCATAATGTACCTGGTTTTTTACAGGTGCTGGATGTGGTGACGGCGGAGATGCAGGTTGAGGCTGCAATCCTGGCTCAGGAAATCGTCGAGAAAAATACGCCGCTCCATGACGCATTACTAAAGCAGTTAGCACAACTTGAACAACACCAGGGAAATACCATTTCACTGCATTACGTCAGCCACGAAGAGTTTAAAAAACAAACTGGCCAAAGCCGAGCCATTATTCGTACCGGGGAATGTTCTCCCTATGCGAATGTGATTCTTTGTGCTGGCGTCACCTTCTGAGGTAGCGATGCAACCTTTACTGCAATTGCAAGGCATCACCAAAACTTTTCCCGGCGTTAAAGCGTTGTCTGGCGCAGCATTAAATGTTTACCCAGGCAAAGTGATGGCGCTGGTGGGAGAAAACGGTGCCGGCAAATCCACCATGATGAAAGTGCTGACGGGCATTTACCGTCGGGATGCCGGCAGTATCCAGTTTCTGGGGAGTGATGTTGATTTCAGCGGCCCTAAAGCCTCTCAGGAAGCCGGGATCGGCATTATTCATCAGGAACTGAACCTGATTCCTCAACTGACTATTGCGGAAAATATTTTCCTTGGACGTGAATTTACCAACCGTCTGGGGCGTATTGACTGGAAACGAATGTACATCGAGGCGGATAAACTGCTTAAGCGGTTGAATCTGCGTTATGACAGCCGTCGTCTGGTCGGGGAATTGTCGATTGGCGATCAGCAGATGGTTGAAATCGCCAAGGTACTGAGCTTTGAATCTCGGGTCATCATTATGGATGAACCCACCGACGCATTGACGGATACCGAAACCGCATCGTTGTTTAGCGTGATCAAGGAATTGCAGTCTCAAGGCTGCGGCATTGTCTATATTTCTCACCGATTGAAAGAAATTTTTGAAATTTGCGACGATGTGACCGTGTTCCGTGACGGCCAGTTCATTGGCGAGCGCTCGGTGAGCGAATTACAGGAAGACTCACTGATTGAAATGATGGTGGGACGTAAGCTGGAAGATCAGTATCCCCGTCTCGATCAGGCACCCGGCGATGTGCGTTTGCAGGTTAGCGAATTGTCCGGCCCAGGGGTGGAAAACGTGAGTTTCACCCTGCGTAAAGGTGAAATTCTCGGGGTGGCCGGATTAATGGGCGCCGGTCGCACCGAATTGATGAAAGTGCTGTATGGCGCGTTGCCGCGTACCCACGGCAAAGTCTCTCTGGACGGTAATGACGTGCTGGCCCGCAGCCCGCAGGACGGACTCGCCAACGGCATCGTCTATATTTCCGAAGACCGTAAACGAGACGGGCTGGTGCTCGGCATGTCGGTGAAGGAAAACATGTCCCTGACGGCGTTACGTTATTTCAGTAACGCAGCGGGGTCGTTGCGGCACGGCGATGAACAACAGGCGGTGGGCGATTTCATCCGTATGTTCAATATTCGCACGCCGTCCATGTCTCAGCCGATTGGGCTGTTGTCTGGCGGTAATCAGCAAAAAGTGGCGATTGCCCGCGGGCTGATGACGCGTCCCAAGGTATTGATTCTGGATGAGCCGACCCGCGGTGTGGATGTCGGCGCCAAAAAAGAAATCTATCAGTTAATCAACCAGTTCAAGCAGGAAGGGTTAAGCATCATTTTGGTGTCGTCGGAAATGCCCGAAGTGCTGGGGATGAGCGATCGCATTATCGTCATGCACGAAGGGCGTTTGAGCGGCGAGTTCCCGATTGAACAGGCTACACAGGAAACGCTGATGGCTGCGGCCGTTGGTAAGCAATACGGCGTAAAGCAGGAGTAAATCAGACATGAGTTCTCAAACTATCACAGCAAAGCGCTGGCTCAGCAAAGAGTGGCTGATGGAGCAAAAATCATTGATCGCCCTGCTGATTCTTATCGCTGTGGTGTCTTCGATGAGTCCCAACTTTTTTACCCTGAACAACCTGTTCAATATCCTGCAGCAAACCTCAGTGAACGCCATTATGGCGGTGGGAATGACGCTGGTTATCCTCACCTCCGGTATCGATTTGTCGGTCGGGTCGTTACTGGCGCTGACCGGCGCGGTAGCGGCGTCCATCGTCGGGCTTGAGATCAACGCTTTGGCGGCGGTATTCGCCGCACTGGCGTTGGGAGCCGTCATCGGCGCAGGGACCGGCATCATCGTTGCCAAAGGGCGGGTGCAAGCCTTTATTGCTACGCTGGTGATGATGTTGCTGCTACGTGGCGTGACCATGGTGTATACCAACGGTAGCCCAATCAACACCGGTTTTTCCGATGCGGCGGATGCGTTAGGTTGGTTCGGTATCGGGCGTCCTCTCGGCGTGCCTACGCCAATCTGGATTATGGCCGTGGTATTCCTGGCAACCTGGTACATGCTGCACCATACCCGTATCGGTCGCTATATCTATGCGCTGGGTGGTAATGAAGCGGCAACCCGCCTTTCGGGGATCAGCGTCGATAGAGTGAAAATCGTCGTTTATTCGTTGTGCGGTTTGTTGTCGGCTCTGGCAGGCATTATTGAAGTGGCTCGTCTGTCTTCCGCGCAACCAACGGCGGGAACGGGGTATGAACTGGATGCCATTGCGGCGGTAGTGCTGGGTGGTACAAGTTTGTCGGGTGGTAAAGGACGCGTGGTGGGAACGTTAATCGGTGCCTTGATTCTGGGCTTCCTGAATAATGGGCTTAACCTGTTAGGTGTTTCTTCTTACTACCAGATGATCGTCAAGGCGGTGGTTATTCTGCTGGCGGTTTTGGTAGATAACAAAGGCAGTAAATAACTTTTCATTCACACAGGAATTGAAATATGAACTTGAAGAAGATTGCTACTCTGGTTTCCGCTGTCGCGCTGAGTGCCACTGTCAGTACCAATGCGCTGGCGAAGGATACTATTGCTCTTGTTGTTTCCACGCTGAATAACCCGTTCTTTGTGTCGCTGAAAGACGGCGCGCAAAAAGAAGCGGACAAATTGGGCTACAACCTGGTCGTGCTTGATTCCCAGAACAACCCGGCTAAAGAGCTTTCCAACGTGCAGGATTTGACTGTACGCGGCACCAAACTGTTGCTGATCAACCCGGCGGATTCCAACGCGGTAGGCAATGCGGTGAAACTGGCTAATCAGGCCAAAATTCCTGTTATCACGCTGGACCGTGTGGCCGCCAGCGGCGAAGTCGTCAGTCACGTCGCTTCCGATAACGCCTTCGGCGGTAAAGTCGCTGGTGATTTCATCGCTAAAAAATTGGGTGAAGGCGCCAAAGTCATTCAACTGGAAGGCCTGGCGGGTACTTCTGCCGCTCGTGAGCGTGGCGCCGGCTTCATGAAGTCTGCCGAGAAAAACAAATTTAACATGCTGGCGAGCCAGCCTGCTGATTTCGATCGCACCAAGGGCTTGAACGTCATGCAAAACCTGCTGACGGCACATCCGGATGTCAAAGCGGTATTCGCCCAGAACGACGAAATGGCGCTCGGTGCGCTGCGTGCTCTGCAGACTGCCGGTCGTGACGATGTCATGGTGGTCGGTTTTGATGGCACCGCTGATGGCGTGAAAGCGGTAGAAGGCGGAAAACTGGCGGCTACCGTGGCTCAGCGTCCGGAGCAGATCGGTATCATCGGTGTGGAAACGGCTGACAAAGTGCTGAAAGGCGAAAAAGTACAGCCGATCATCCCTGTTGACCTGAAACTGGTTGCCAAACAATAACCACATCTAAACGTCATACCGCACGTGCAGTACGGCGCCACCCCTAACGGGTGGCGCACAATCAATATCGGGGTTCATGGTAATGAAATCAGGCAAGCTGGTAGTCTTGGGAAGTATCAACGCGGATCATATTTTGAATCTGGCGCAGTTTCCCCGTCCGGGCGAAACGGTGATCGGTAAACAGTATGGCGTGGCATTCGGCGGCAAAGGCGCCAACCAGGCGGTAGCTGCCGGACGTAGCGGCGCTGATATTGAGTTTATCGCTTGTGTCGGGGCGGACGATATCGGCGAGCGTATTCGCCAGCAACTGATTAAAGACCGTATTGATGTCTCCGCTGTCGAGGCGATTCCAGGGCAGACTACCGGAGTAGCGCTGATTTTCGTTAACGGTGAAGCTGAAAATATGATCGCTATTCATGCGGGAGCCAACGCAGCCGTCACGCCTGATTACCTGAATCGCTATCAACAGAAAATTGTAGCGGCATCCGCATTGTTGATGCAGTTGGAGTCGCCGCTGGAAACAGTGGCTGCGGCCGCTCGTCTGGCTCATGACAGCGGAACGAAAGTGATTCTGAATCCGGCGCCGGCTTGCCCGTTACCTGATGAATTGTTGTCGCTGGTGGATATGATCACCCCGAATGAAACAGAAGCGCAGATTCTGACCGGCGTTACCGTCGAAACCGAAGAGGATGCGCAACGTGCCGCACAGGTGCTGCATGATAAAGGCATTTCGACGGTACTGATTACTCTGGGTAGCCGCGGTGTTTGGTTAAGCGAGCAGGGTAATGGGCGGCGCATTGCCGGTTTCCGTGTCAAAGCGGTTGATACCATTGCCGCCGGCGATACATTCAACGGCGCACTGGTGACGGCTCTTTTAGAGTCACGCCCAATGGATGCCGCAGTTAAATTCGCTCATGCAGCGGCGGCTATCGCAGTAACTCGCCATGGCGCTCAGCCTTCCGTTCCCTGGCGTGAAGAGATTGATGCCTTCCTGAATGCACAGGAGTAATCCTTGGCGACAATGAAAGACGTGGCCCGTCTGGCTGGGGTATCCACATCAACGGTTTCTCATGTCATCAACGATAACCGCTATGTCAGCGATGCCATTCGCAGCCGGGTAATGCAAGCGGTTGAACAACTAAACTACGCGCCGTCGGCGCTGGCGCGTAGCCTTAAAATCAACCAGACCCGCACCATCGGCATGTTGTTGACTGCCAGTAGCAACCCGTTTTACGCCGAGGTCGTTCGCGGTGTGGAGCGTTGCTGCTATGAACGAGGTTATAGTCTGATTCTGTGTAATACCGAAGGCGATCATCACCGTCTGAGTCGCAGTCTGGAAACATTATTGCAGAAGCGGGTGGATGGGCTGTTATTGATGTGCACTGAAAGTCATATGCCTTCGCCCGATATTATTCGCCGTTACCCCTCGATTCCTGTGGTGATGATGGATTGGGCACCTTTTGAAGGCAGTAGCGACATTATCAAAGATAATTCGTTGCAAGGCGGCGAGATGGCGACTCGTTACCTGATTTCTCAGGGCTACCGCAAAATCGCCTGCATTGCTGGCCCACAGGATAAAACCACCGCGCATAATCGGCTGGAAGGTTATCGTAAGGCGATGCATCAGTCAGATTTGTCGATTCTTCCCGGTTATGAGGTTATCGGCGATTTCGAGTTTGAGGCCGGGTTTCTCGCCATGCAACAACTATTGGCATTACCGGAGCGCCCCGAAGCGGTCTTTACCAGTAATGATGCGATGGCGGTAGGTGTTTATCGTGCATTGTACGAAGCCGGGTTATCTATCCCTGAGGATATGGCGGTCGTTGGCTATGACGATATTGAACTGGCGCGCTACCTGTCTCCACCATTGACGACGATTCATCAGCCGAAAGGTGAACTGGGTGAGCTCGCGATCGATACTTTGCTCCATCGGCTGGAACATCCAGACGCAGAGCACAATATACTGGTATTGACGCCGGAACTAATCATTCGGAATTCCGTCGGTAAACTGCCTCGTAGTTGAACCTCTTCTTTAATTTCTGGCGCTTTATGCCGCTGTAAAGCGGCATATTGTCCAATTCCCACCCGGTTTGTTTGAAAATCATCCGATTGATGATTTTTTTGTATTTATCGCTTGTCAGGCCAGAAGAACTCCCTATAATGCGCCTCCACTGACACGGCAACAGCGGCAACGCAGCGCGGTGTCAGGAAGAGAAAACGAAAAAAAGCGTTGACTCTTCATGAGGAAAGCGTAGTATACGCCACCTCGCGACAGCAGGCTCAGGCCGGTCGCACTGCTCTTTAACAATCAATCAGACAATCTGTGTGGGCACTCGCAGGACGCTTCACTAAAAAATTAGTGAAAAGTCTTGAAGAGTGACAACAGTTAATTCATTACGAATAAACAGTAAATTCTTTGAGCACCGTTTTCTTCGGAAAA